>CADBOU010000084.1 GCA_902796355.1 uncultured Lachnospiraceae bacterium | reverse complement strand
GACAGCACGCCATCCCTCTCGTTTTTTACCTGCAGATTCATGCCTCTCCTAGCGCCTTCGGCCGGCAATCATAAATATCCTTAGCAGCTGCATGATCGCAACCGCTGCCGATGCCACATATGTCATGGCTGCCGCGGTCAAAACCTGCCTGACCCCGTAGAGTTCCTCCTGATCCATCATCCCGCTGGATGCCAGCACTTTGACAGCGCGGTTGGAGGCGTTAAACTCCACCGGAAGCAGAGCGATTGTCAGCAGAACAGCCAGTGAAAAGAGCCCGATGCCCAGGTTTAAAAACAACTGTGATGAATTTGATCTGATGAACAGGCCAATCAGAATGAGCGGCCATGAAATCATGGAACCGATCCGGGCTGCAGGCGCCAGCGTGTTCACAAACTTGAGCGGGATATACCCCTCCGCATGCTGCATCGCATGCCCGCATTCATGCGCAGCGACACCGATCGCCGCAATCGAGTTGGACTGGTCAGTCGTATCCGACAAATGCAGCACCTGCTGCATCGGCGAGTAATTATCAGTCAGATTGCCTGATATATGCTCAATGCGCACACTGCCAATCCCGGCATTTTGAAGGATCTGCATCGCTGCTGTACGCCCGGTCAGACCGCTCTTTGCCAGTACTCTTCCGTATTTTGCATAGGTGGAACGAAGCTTGCTCGATGCAAGCATAGAGATGATCATACCGATAATCAGTATGCCGTATCCGGATCCATAGAATAAACCCATATTCTCCCCCCTTCTTTTGTTAATAACTCTTTCTAAACAATAAGTTCCATGTTGGTTCTTACATGTTTCATCCAGCTTAAGACTTATCCGAGCACTTCCCCTGCCTGGACCGGCTTCCCGCGCAAATACTCATCAGCTGTCATCGCGCGCTTGCCGGCCGGCTGCACCTGATCGATGACCAGAATGCCTCTTCCCGTCTGTACGAGAAGAGCACCGTCCCCGCGTCTGGCAATCTGTCCGGGCTCACCGCCTTTAAATCCCTGCGATGCCTCATCCCCGACAGCTGCCTTCTTGACTTTAAGCATCTTGTCCGCGCGGAATGTATAGGCCCCCGGCCAGGGAGATAACCCGCGGATCAGCCGCTCGATTTCATCGGCCGGAAGACTCCAGTCGATGCGCCCCATCTTTTTATTTAACATTTTGGCGTACGGTGTGGTCGTATCGCCCTGCTTAAGCGGCGTGATGCTGCCGGCTTCAAGACCTGCAAGGGTCTTCACACACAGCGCAGCGCCGGCTTCAGCCAGCTTGTCAAACAGGCTCCCGCCTGTCTCATCCGGCTCGATCGGAATCTCTTCCTTTAACAGAATATCGCCTGTATCAAGTCCCTCATCCATCTGCATCGTTGTCACGCCCGTCACCTGATCACCTGCCAGAATCGCCCACTGGATCGGAGCGGCCCCGCGCCAGGCGGGAAGCAGGGATGCATGCACATTGACGCAGCCGTAAGGCGTCATCTCGAGCACTTCTTTCGGCAGAATCTGTCCGAATGCCACCACAACGATTATATCGGCCTTTTGTGTCTTTAGTGTGTCCAGAGCCTGCTGCTCTCTCACTTTAACCGGCTGAAAAACAGGAATGCCGAGCTCCTCGGCCAGGATTTTGACTGGCGGGCTTTGCAGCTGCTTTCCGCGGCCGGCCGGTTTATCCGGCTGTGTGACCGCCAGCACGATCTCATGTCCCGCATCGTGCAATGCCTTCAGCGTCCCCGTCGCAAAATCAGGGGTTCCCATAAATATAACGCGCATCCAAAAACTCCTTTAGTCTGCTCCCTGTGTCTCTTCTTCTTCCTCGGCGGCCGTCACATCGTACAGCCCGCCTTCGACCAGATCGACATAGAGTTTCCCCTCAAGATGATCCAGCTCGTGGCAGATCGCCCGTGCAAGGAGCTCTTCTCCCTCGAGCGTGAACTCATTCATATCACGGTCGTATGCCTTGACTGTCACTTTCATCGGCCGTGTCACATCGCCGGCCTTTCCGGGCACGGAAAGGCAGCCCTCGCTGCCGGTCTGCTCACCTTCGCTGGCGACAATGACTGGGTTCACCAGCGTGATCGGATGCTCATCGACATCGATCACCACGATTCTCTTTAAAATACCGACCTGGGGAGCCGCCAGTCCGACGCCTCCCGTTTCATACATGGTCTCAAACATGTCATCCACCAGCGTCTTTAAGCGCGGCGTCATGTCCTTTACCACTTTACATTTCTTTGTCAAAATATCATCACCGATGGTGCGGATTGTTCGTAATGCCATATGATCCCCCATATTCTCATGCGCTTTCGCACATGTTGATTGTTTTACACTGTCAGGACAACGCTGTCTTTTTTTAAGCCTCGTCCACGCGTATAGTGTAACAAATCCGGGGGCGTTCGACAATATCAATCCTCCTGCTCCTGCCGCCGTTTGAGCAGTGTCAGAACCGCGATCATCCCGGCTAAGGCTGTCATCATGACATAGTCAAATCGGTCAAACGAATCTCCTGTGCGCACAATCGGAGCCGCCATGGCTGGTGCAGGACTTTTGATGACCGGCGTTTTGCCTTTAAAAGTGATGGTCTGTCCTTGATCGCTTAAATCCTCATGGACGGCAACTTCTTCTCCGTTTTCATCGAAGAGCTTCTCAAACACAACCATCTCTTTACCCGCGAGATCCCTGGCATCAAGATGAAAGGCCACGGCTTCACTGCCATTCGCCTGACCGGCTGTAAATTCACTCTCCGCCTTCACCTGCTGTCCGCCGACTTCCACTGCTCTGCCGCTCTCCTTATCCATCAGCACTCCTTCCAGCCTGTAGGTTGCACCCGGCTTAAGATTCTTATAATCGACCGTGTCAATCAGCGCCACATCCTTAGCCGGCTGCGCTGTCCCGGTCCCGGACGCAGCTTCATAGACTGTCGTTTTGATCGACGGCTTTTCTGTCTCCTCCTGCTCATTGACGACTGTACCGCCGTCAATTGTCTTTCCCTCACGCCGGATCGTCACAGTGAATGAGACCAGTTTGCATCCCTCATTGGCTTCGCATTCAAGTTCCTCGACCGTGTATGTGTCATAAGGAAGAGCGCCCATCTTATCATCCGGCTCACTCCCCTCGCCGAACCACACGCCGTCTTCGGCGCTTTTCCCTTCATTGGTATGGCAGGTGTGCTTGTTCCAGTCAGCTTCTGTCGAGATAAAACCGTTTTCATCAGTCACCACAACATGGCTTTCACCGGTCGTATCTGAAGTGATCTTAAACGGCACCCCGCCCAGTCTCTCCTGTGTGCGCCCGATGATCTTATTGAATTTCAGATCGCCGCGGATCACCCGGTCTGCGATCCTGGCCGGCTCAAAAGTCACTTCTGTCTTACCATTGGGCGTAGCCGTAAGCGTCTGTGTCACCACCTGATCACTGAGCAGATACCCTTTGGGCGGCTGCACTTCTTTGATGACAACCACCCCGAGCGGCAGCACAATTTTTCCTTTGCTGTCTCTGTAAAAATCATCTCCTTCCACCAGGTGATCCGCATCCATCGAGGCCGTTCCGTCCTCATCTGTCTTGAGAATCCAGAAACGTGCCGCACTTCCGGACGCCTTGTCTTTGGCATAGTACTCCACCATAAAGTGCGCATCCTCTAAAGACGCCTCCCCGAGAGGTTTCCCTTCCCCGGTCTCCTGGTCGAGTTTACTTACAGCCAACTTGATCCCGGCGCACTGCGGCGCGTCGCTTATCGTCACCGTCGATGTCTCCTCTTCTCTGACTTCGGTTTTGACAGGCGTTTCATTGATCACATATCCGGGCGGGGCTGTATCCTCGCGCACATAGTATGTTCCGGCATCGATTTCAAGAGCATCGCTCGTCCCGTCCGGTTTCGTCGTCAATGTCCCGGCTTTGTCTGTGCAGCCTGCGTCCCGGTAAATACCAAAAGAAGCCCCGGAAAGGGAGTACAGAGGATTGTCCTTTGTCAGCTCCGGATTGGTATTCTTTTTGACGACCTTCGCGTACCCTGTGCCGGGGCCGGTCTCCACAAGCCAGACGATATCCTGCTTGTCATTGTAGGCTGCGTAAGCGGTATATTTTTTCATCATCTTCTGCAGGGAGGCATCTTTCATCGTCGTCTGCGCCACTTCAACCATATGCGCGACACCGGCGCCCATGTTCGCATCCAGTCCGGTCAGATCGCCGCAGTAGGCATAGCTGATCGCCGCGTGTGCGTAGGCGTAGACATTGTGATCGGCTTCATTGTAAATGTATTTACCGTACCCGTTATAGAGCGGACCTTCCTCCGTGCACATGAGCAGAAACTTGATCAGGTCGTTCTTTAATTCCGAGACCGGATAGGTCCCGCTGGTCGTCGGTTTGCTCGGTTGGGCACAATAACCGGTAAATGTATTGCCGCCTGTCACAACCTGAAAACGGTTGGTGCTCCACCCGCCGTAACTGTGTTTTTCTAGCGGCGTAATCGTACAGTTTTCCCCGACGCTCTGAACAGCTTTCAGTGCCATGCTCTTTAAACTCTTTGTCTGAAGCGCTCCGCCTGCCTCAACATCCTGAGTTCCCGTCACTTTGGCATAACCGATAAATCTCCCGAGAATGCGGCCGCGCGGAGTCTTTTCCGCCTTTTCTTCACCTGCTGCCTCTGGCTGTGCATTGGTTCCGGCAACATCTTCAGCGTCTGGATCTTTGCTTTGCACGCTGTTTTCTTCCGGCTTTGTTTCGCTTGCAGAATCCGGCTTTTCTACGACCGTCTCTTCGTCTGTACCACCGGCTTCCTCTGATCCCTCCGGCTCCTGCGCGACAGCCTCCATCACTCTCATCCTTCGGGCCGAGGCAATCAGTGCCTGCATTTCAGGCATCTTTCTGGCTGTATGCCACAGCATCCCGAGTGTCATCAGGAGAATGATGAGCACTGCCGCCAAAATCCACCAACGGTTCATTGTCTTTTTCATCAACAGACCCCTCCTTTGTACATGCTCTCCCCCGTATATGTATGTACAAGTATAGGGATCATGGCAAAAAATAACAGTCGATTTTAATCGACACTTTTCGATACTTTTCGACAGTTTCCGACACTTTTCGACGGTTCTGAAAGATAAACTAAAAATGCCCTTCCCTGTATGACAGAGAAGGGCATTTTTAAAAACAATATCTGAGGATAAGGGAACGTTCTACCACTCCCCCTCAAAGGCGGTGACAGCCGGTCCTGTCATAAAGACATGGCCGCTTGCCTCATCCCACGTGATATCAAGACGGCCGCCGAGCAAATCGAGCAGGAGATGCCGCTCTGTCACATCGTTCAGGACACCGGCAACCGTCACGGCGCAGGCGCCTGTCCCGCAGGCCATTGTCTCGCCGGAGCCGCGCTCCCAGACACGCATTCTGACATGTCCCCGGTCCACGATCTGGATAAACTCCGTGTTCACCCGATTTGGAAAAAGCGGATGATTTTCAAAATAAGGCCCGATCTTCTCCAGATCCAGACTGTCGACATCGTCGACATAGAGGACAGCGTGCGGGTTGCCCATCGACACGCAGGTGACCCTGTAAATCTCTCCGTTCACTTCGATGGGAATACTGATCGCAGGCTGTGAAAGATCCGGATTGACATTGAGGCCTTTGGCCAGACCGTACTCGCTTGTATCTCCCGGAACATCCGCCATATGCATCAGATCAATCGGCACTTTGGACGGCGTAAGGACAGGCTCTCCCATATCAACGCGTGCCGACTCAACTTTCCCGTCAGCGCCGACGGTGAGTTTTAAGGTCTTGATGCCGCCGAGCGTCTCGACGGTCACCTCTGTCTTGTCAGTCATCCCGTGATCATAGACGTATTTGCCGACGCAGCGGATGCCGTTGCCGCACATCTCACCGCGCGAGCCGTCCGCATTGTACATAATCATCTCAAAGTCCGCCGCATCCGACGGCCCGATCAGGATCAGTCCATCTGAGCCGATCCCGAAATGGCGGTCGCTCACCTCGATGGCAAGCTTCGCCTGATCTTCAATCTTTTCTTTAAACAGGTTGACATAGACATAATCATTGCCCAGGCCGTGCATTTTTGTGAATTTCATCGCGATTCCTCTGCCTCTTCTATAATCTCTTCTACAGCCTTTGCCGGCTCTTCTGCCGCTGCCGGTGCCTCAGGTGCCGGTGCTTCAGTCTCTTCTTTTTTATCATCAGGATATTTAAATTCCGGAAGCGTATAGCCTTCAACTTCCTTCATCTTGATGCGCTCTTCTGACTTTTTCCCGCCTTCTTCAGGGGCTATTCCTTTTTCGGCGTGGAAAATTTCCATAAACTCTTTTCCTGTGATCGTCTCTTTCTCAATCAGAAAAGCCGCAATCTTATCGAGGATCGGGCGGTTGGCTTCAAGCAGGCGCTTTGCCTCCTCGTAAGCATCATGGAGCATGCGCATCACTTCGCGGTCAATGTCGGTCTCTGTCTCAGGCGAGCAGTTTGAGACCGGACGCCCGTCCAGATATTTACTGCCGATCTGCTCCAAGCCGATCAGACCGAACTTTTTGGACATACCGTACTGCGTCACCATCGCCCGGGCGATCTTCGTCGCCTTCTCGATGTCATTGGACGCACCTGTTGTGACAGTGTCAAAAACAACTTCCTCCGCCGCACGGCCGGCCAGTGTATGCACCAGCATCGCCTTCAGCTCTTTTTCTGTGTTGAGGAACTTCTCCTCCTCCGGTGTCTGCATGACATAGCCTAAAGCTCCCATCGTCCGCGGTACGATCGTGATCTTCTGCACGGGCTCGGAGTCTTTCTGCAGGGCAGCGACAAGCGCATGTCCTACCTCATGGTAGGAGACGATGCGCCGCTCTTCCTGACTCATCACACGGTCTTTCTTTTCTTTGCCGACAAGGACAACCTCGACAGCCTCAAACAGATCCTGCTGGCTGACAGCTCTCCGTCCGTGCTTGACTGCGGCGATGGCCGCCTCATTGATCATATTGGCAAGGTCTGATCCGACCGCACCGCTGGTGGCCAGTGCTATCTCCTCCAGATCCACTGTCTCATCCAGATGGACATCCTTTGAGTGCACTTTAAGGATTCCGATGCGCCCTTTTAAGTCCGGTCTCTCGACGACTATCCGTCTGTCAAAGCGGCCCGGGCGCAGCAGAGCCGGATCCAGGACCTCCGGGCGGTTGGTCGCCGCCAGGATAAGCAGTCCCTTTTCTGTATCAAACCCATCCATCTCAGCGAGCAGCTGATTGAGCGTCTGCTCGCGCTCATCATTGCTTCCAAGTGCGTTGTCACGGCTCTTTCCGATCGCATCGATCTCATCGATAAATACGATACACGGGGCAGCGCTCTGCGCCTGTTTAAAGAGGTCGCGCACACGCGATGCACCGACACCGACATACATCTCGACAAAAGCCGAACCCGAGATCGAAAAGAAGGGCACCCCTGCCTCGCCGGCAACGGCCTTGGCAAGCAGTGTCTTACCGGTTCCGGGAGGGCCGACAAGAAGGGCTCCGCGCGGAAGCTTGGCGCCGATACTCGTATACTTCTGCGGATCATGAAGAAAATCGACAACCTCCTGCAGAGACTCTTTCGCTTCCTCTTCTCCGGCGACATCGGCAAAGGTCACACCCGTCTTCTTTTCCATATAGACCTTGGCATTGCTCTTGCCTACGCCCATCAGGCCGCCAAATCCCCCGCCGCTGTTTTTGGAGATGCGCCGCATGACGACCGACAGCAGCACCCAGATCACAATGAATGGCAAAATGAAATTCAGGAAGATACTCCAGAAGAGATCCATCCCGGTATTGGGAATCTCTTTTTCAAACTCCACCCCGGCTTCATACAGGGTTGTCTTGAGGTCCGGATCATCGACCACGCCGGTCGTGTAGGTCTTATTCTGGTTGACAAGCTCCGAGATCGACGCATTGTCCTCATCGGTCTCCTTCGGATAGATCGTAATCTTCTCTGAGCCGATTTTGACCTTTTTGACTTCTCCCCGCTCAACCATGTTTAAAAACTTGTTGTAGGAAATCTCTTCATTTGATCCCTTGCCGACCTGTGATATCAGCGTCATCGCAAGCCATGAAATCAGCAGCGCCATAACGAGCATATAGCCGTATTGACGGCGCTTATTTCCGCGGTTCGGATCATCCTGGTTGTTTTGATTATTATTCATGTCCCCTTATATCATCCGCGCTCCCGCATGCCGGGTATACGCAGGTGATCCTTTCTTTATTATTGTCGACGGATCCTATGCATCCATTTCATCTTATTATATGAAGTTTCAAATCCTTTTGCAATATTTGTCTGTCTGATTTGCTTGACACGAAGCCTGGCGCTGTGATAATCTTATTAAGCTGTCAATTTAAGCACAGGGGCTTGGTTCAGTGGTAGAACGACGGTCTCCAAAACCGCAGATGGGAGTTCGATTCTCTCAGCCCCTGTTTGGACGATTCCCGGGAACGCTTGTAAAAATAAGCGTTTCCGGGTTTTTTTATGAACAAAGGAACCAAAAGTGAACCATCTGCTTTAGTACGCCATCGCCTCGGCGATGGCCCTTTATGGACAGCTTTCAGGTTTGACTTGAAAAGTATCTCAGAAGTAAAATGATCTGTGCCAATGCGGGACATGAGTTTCCTGCCATTTATCACGACGGACAATTCGAACTGTACAAAGACAGGCATGGCCTGGTTCTCGGCGGCATGAACGGCATTAGTTACAAGGAATATGAGCTAACACTTGAAAAAGGAGATATGATCTTCGTATATACCGACGGTGTGCCGGAGGCCATGAATTCCAACAACGAGCTGTTTGGGACCGACAGGATGATCGACGCTCTCAACACAATTGACGAAGCGGATCCTAAAGTGGTGCTTGACGCTGTACACAAATCAGTGAATAAATTTGTCGGCCCCGCTGAACAGTTCGACGATCTGACAATGGTTTGCCTTAAATACATAGGCAGCGTCTCTCCCGACTTTTAGGACCCGTTTTTCGAGAGTTTCCTTCTCTAGCCCTCTGCATGAAAAATCCCGGTAAGGACCGCATGTGCGGCCTTCCCGGGGTTTTCCCTACATCGGCGTTGTTCCGAGCATACTCAGAAAGACAATCACAATCAGTACTACTATATGCTTAATCTCGCTTAATTTCCTGACAATCATCTGTTTCTCCTCCTCTTTGTAATGAATCTGTCCCCTTATCGATTACATCTACAAAGATACAGGAGAGGATGTACATTTGTATGTACGTCTGTTATACCCGCAAAATCACAGGTTTTTTTAAGGTT
>CADBOU010000083.1 GCA_902796355.1 uncultured Lachnospiraceae bacterium | reverse complement strand
AGTCAGGTGTCAGGTTTGCAGAAATGCCGAGTTTGCCGAGGCGCTCAACCTCTGCATCCTTTGTTGTATCACAGTGGTCCACGCTGTAGCGCTTGTTGAGCTCAACGCCGTCAGCAGCCGCCTGCTCATAGGAGTCAACTGCCTGCTTGACCGCCGCGTCACCGCAGACGTGATAATGCGTTGCAAGGCCGTATTTGTCGGCTTTCTTGATGCGGTCCACCAGCTCGTCGACACTGTAGTAGAGTTTCGGACCGGATGTGCTCGGATCATCGTGATACGGCTGCAGCATGGATGCATTGTGGGTGGAAGCCACGCCGTCGATCATGATCTTTAAGGATCCGAATTTGATCATATCATCTTCTTCGCTGTTCCAGCGCTCGATCCATTTTTCAATGTCTTCTTCGCTGGAGTCAGCGTGCAGGCACAGGGTGTGGCGCACCTGCAGCTTGCCCTCGTCGCGGAGCTTTTCGAGGTGATCATAGTAAATATCATCGACACCGGCCCACGGGTTCATGTCGTTGACTGTCGTCACACCGTAGCTGGACCAGACGTTGATGCAGGTCTCTACATCTTCCAGTGTGCTGGCCGGCTCCACATCTTTAAGCAGATCTGTCGCTCTCTCCTGCAGATAACCGGTCGGCTCACCGTTCTCATCGACAGTGATCATGACCTCGCCTTTTTCTTCGTTGAATTTCTTTGCAAATTCAGCGTCGATGCCGGCCATTTCAAGGACTTTGCTGTTAACCCATCTGTTGTGATGGTCAAAGTCAGTCAGAGAGATCGGAATTTCTGTGGAAACTTTGTCGAGATAGGACTTATCGGGATCATCGCCGCCCCAGGCCGCAGCATACCAGCCGCCGCCGACGATGAAATCGGTGTCCGGATGCTCATCCAGCCATGCCTGGCAGGCTGCAGTCGCATCGTTCATGTCGGGGATAAATGTCACATCGACACCGACAACAGACGGCTCGACCATGGAGTGTGTATGCGCATCGACAAATCCGGGCATGATCATCTGATCGCCGCAGTCGACAACCTCTGTCTTATCACCTGTGTAGGCTTCCATGTCTTCCTCAGACCCAACGGCCAGAATCTTGCCGTCTTTGATGGCCACGCCGCCGGAAATCGGCTCTTCCTCAGCCACGGTGTAGATCACCGAGCTCTTGAGGATGGTGTCCGCCGCATCGCCCTTCGCCGCAGATCCGCCGGAAGATTCTTTTGACCCTCCGCAACCGGCAAGCATGCCGACCACAAGTCCAAGGGTCAGGACCACCGATAGCAGTTTCTTCTTTGTCATTTTCATATCCCTCCTGTTCTTTAATATATGATTTTCCAAGTCAGCAGGCTGCAGGCGCTTTCACGCATTAGCATACTACTGACATAAAGCATTGTAACATACTTTGGCACGTCTTTCATTATGTTTACGAAAAGTTTCGTAAAACATCAAAAAAGAGGCTCCTTATCGGAGCCTCTCAAGATCGTGTTACATATTTGCCGTCATAAACTCTTCAATCTTGTCAAATGGAATTGCGTCTTTGCCGCCGCCGTCATACAGATCGGTGTGCACCGCATCCGGAATGATCATGAGTTCTTTGTTGTCAGTGTATTTGCTGTCCTTGACCATGGCTGCGTACGCATCCTTTGAGAAATAGCACGAATGCGCTTTCTCGCCGTGCACAATCAGGACCGCGCTGCGGATCTCATTTGTATATTTGAGAATCGGCTGATTCATAAATGATTCGCACCCGATCACGTTCCAGCCGCCGTTTGAATTTAAGGACCGGGCGTGATAACCGCGGTCTGTCTTGTAGTAATCATAGTAATCTTTGACAAAGAACGGCGCGTCATCGGGAAGCGGATCCACAACACCGCCGCCGAGCTTATACTCACCGTTTTTCAGATCCTCCAGACGCTGCGCGCACATCGCTTTTCTCTTTTCAAAGCGTGCCTCTTCGCTGTCCTCGCTGTCAAAATACCCGTTGGCGTTGACCCGCGTCATATCGTACATGGTGGAGGCAACGGTCGCCTTGATCCTGGTGTCGAGCGCTGCGGTGTTGAGCGCCATGCCGCCCCATCCGCAGATGCCGATGATGCCGATACGCTCCGGATCAACCTTCTCGCACAGAGACAGGAAATCCACTGCCGCCATAAAATCCTCGGTGTTGATGTCCGGGGATGCCATGTAGCGGACATTGCCGCCGCTCTCACCGGTAAATGACGGATCGAAAGCGATAGTCAGAAATCCGCGCTCCGCCATTGTCTGTGCATACAGTCCGCTGCACTGCTCTTTGACGGCGCCGAACGGTCCGCAGACTGCGATCGCGGGGAGCTTGCCCTGCGCATCCTTCGGCACATACATATCGGCCGCCAGTGTGATGCCGTAGCGATTGACAAACGTCACCTTGCAGTGATCGACTTTATCGCTCTTTTTAAATGTCTTATCCCATTCTGTTACCAGATTCAGTTCTTCTTTTTTGATCATGATGATGGCCTTTCTTATCCAGTGCTCAACATTTTTTCACACTATCATCATACGCGCTTGCCGCAAATATCGCTAATAGTAATAATAAATATCATGATATTCGGATTTTGCATAACTAGCCCACGCTCTTTGAACATCAGAAAATCTCTGCCGCCTT
>CADBOU010000082.1 GCA_902796355.1 uncultured Lachnospiraceae bacterium | reverse complement strand
TGGAGCAGCAGCGCTGCAGAAGTCAGCGAATGGACCATGAGCGGTACATTTGACAGCAAAGAACAGCGCTTTGAGTACCATGACTGCATAAAGACTGATTTCGTTTATCAGGAGAGCGGAGATATTGAATCCGAGGAGCCGGTCTATGAGAACGGCCATGGCTTCATGTTCTTTAAGGACGCTGACCCCAAGACGATGACATGGCAGGAGGATCAGGAAGATGCCGCCAAGGATATGGTTTTTGAGCGGATCGACAGCGAAGAGGAGGCTGCAGCCGCCGATGCAGGCAATCCGTGGCAGAGCGCCGACTCGCTTAAAGCTGCCGCCAAGGGTGCGGGCCTTGACGGTTTTGATATCGCAGAGGGATCCGAAATCAGTCTCGGCACTGTCAAAGTTCAGGAATACCGCTATATGAAAGGCCTTGCCGAGGCCTATATCCCGTTCCCGGCCGTCGACATGACCATCCGCAAAGGACTGGCATCGACTGCTGAAGACGGCGATGTCTCAGGGGATTATAATGAATATAAAAACAACTGGACGCAGAACATCAAGGGCCTTGAGGTCACCTGCTTTGGCAATCGCGAAGGCGATGCCACCAAGACGATCTGGACAGTTGACGATGTCTGCTACTCGATCACAGCTTTCGGTATGGGAGGCGATACCGACTATGGCCTGAGTGCTGATGATCTGAACTCACTGATCAACGGTATCCAGTAATGATCTATCTCGAATCCGACAGTACCAATCCCTACTGGAATCTGGCTCTGGAAGAGTATGTCTTTGAGCATCTCGATCGGAACCGGGAGTACTTTATGCTCTGGCAGAATCAAAATGCTGTCATTGTCGGAAAATACCAGAACACGGCCGAGGAGATCGATCAGACCTATATCGATGAACACGGGATCCGCGTCGCCAGGCGCTTATCCGGCGGCGGCGCGGTCTACCACGATATGGGCAACCTGAATTATACCCTGATTGTCGACAAAGAGCGCAACCCTGACTTTGATTTCAGTCTCTTTGTGCTGCCGGTCATCGATGCGCTGCGCGATCTGGGTGTGGACGCTTCCTTTACAGGGCGCAATGACCTGACAATCGGCGGCCGCAAGTTTTCCGGCAATTCACAGTATGCCAAAAGCGGCCGGATTATGCATCACGGCTGCATTATGCTCGATTCCAATCTGGAAAATGTGGGGGATGCCCTGCGGGTTAAGGCAGCCAAATTTGAGTCCAAGAGCATCAAATCTGTCCGCAGCCGCGTGACAACAATCAATGAAAATGCCCCGGAAAAGATTCCCATGGATCTCTTTAAGGAGACCCTTAAATATCATGTCTTAAAAGGACGCAATGACGGAACTTACACGCTGACTGATGCGGACCGGCGCGCTGTAGATGAGCTCGCCCGCAACAAATACAGCACATGGGAGTGGAACTACGGCCGCTCTCCCGCCTGCCGGATCCGCCGCACCAGGAAATACCCGTGCGGGCTGATTTCCGTACAGATGAATGTCGAACACGGCTCGATCCGCACGATTCATTTGTCCGGTGATTTCTTTGGAAATGGGGATATCGGTGAATTAGAGAGAATGCTGACGGGACTTCCGCTCGATGAGCACCTGCCCGATAAGCTTGCCGCCTTGCCCATTGACGAATACATTCACGGCCTCAGTCCCGGCGATCTCGCCGCGCTCCTTCGATAAAAAATGACGATTACCGCAGCCAGCTCATAGGCTGCGGTTCTTCTATATCCATACGGCCCTCGAGATTTCTTTTAGCATACTCTGCGAGTCTTTCCACGCTTTCATATGCCTCATCTTCCGGCTGCGGCTGATGGATGAGATAGACATGAGATGGTGATAATGCCTCCAAAAACTTAAGGCTCGGTTTTTCAATCAACTGATAGGCTGTCACAAAGACTTCAATCCCGTTGGTGCTTCCGGCACTCTTTTGCCGCACGCTCCAGGCCAGCTCAGGATCCAGCACGGCATCCCCTGTCACAAAAAAGGATTCGTTCGTACTGTCTGTGCGCAGAAGGTATGAGCGATGCGGAATATGCGCAAAATTCGCACCGCTGTGGCGTGTCGTGTAAGCAGTGACAGAAAAATCTCCGCATTTCAGATGGGTCATAGATCCGATCTCATCTTCATCTCCGTCTCCGTGTGCATGGACAGCGATCGCGCGCAGTCCCGGTCCCCACAAGGCTGTCTTCGGATGTTTTTTCAGGTACTGCCTGACCATCGCGGCATTATAGTGATCCTTGTGAAGATGCGTAAACAGAAGCGTCCCCTCGCCGGCAAACAGCCCGCTCTCGCTCTTCATCTGTCTTGCCATCTCTTCATCCATCGGAGAAAAGCCGACTGCCGCCGCATCATGCATCCCGTCAATCAGGATTTCCGAACGGCCGGAGGAAAAGTACAGCCCTGCATTGGTTGTAAAAAAGATTCTTGTCTTCATGTCTGGTTGATTCGAAAAAGACTCCCCATGCCTCTTTCAGCATGGGAAGTCACAAGAAAGGAGTGAAACATCTAACCTGTAGATATCTTAAATTCTGGCGACACCGCTCTCGCGGGCAGCCTGTGCAACAGCTTTCGCCACAGCCGGACCGACTCTCGGATCGAAAGCCTTCGGGATGATGTAATCTGCGCTCAGCTCATCATCGCTGATCAGCTCAGCCAGTGCCTGTGCTGCAGCCATCTTCATCTCTTCATTGATGTCCTTTGCGCGCACATCAAATGTTCCGCGGAAGATGCCCGGGAAAGCGAGCACGTTGTTGATCTGGTTCGGGAAATCGCTGCGGCCTGTCGCGATGACAGCGGCGCCGGCTTCCTTCGCCTCATCCGGGAAGATCTCCGGTGTCGGGTTGGCGCAGGCAAAGATGATCGCATCTTTGTTCATCGACTGCACCATCTCTTTGGTGACAAGGCCCGGTGCGGAAACACCGACGAAGACATCCGCGCCTTTGAGCGCATCTGCCAGTGTGCCTTGCTCGCCGCTGAGGTTGGTGATCTCAGCCATCTCTTCCTTAATCCAGTTCATACCTTCTTTACGGCCCTTGTA
>CADBOU010000081.1 GCA_902796355.1 uncultured Lachnospiraceae bacterium | reverse complement strand
TGTTGTCACGGAAGCGCCGGACGCAAAGGGAAATGTGTCTGTGCGGATCGGCAGCTTTAACACAGTGGTATCCATGAAAGATCTGACGGTGCCAAAGAGGCCGGCTCCGGTTGAAAAACCGCAGTATAACGCGCGCACCCGCTACAGTGGTACGTCCAAATCTGCTACAGTCAAACCGGAGATCAATCTGATCGGTCAGGATGTGGCGACAGCGGTCAGCAATCTGGATAAATACCTTGACGATGCGTACCTGGCACGCCTTGAGACGGTGCGTGTTGTGCACGGAAAGGGAACCGGCGCTCTGCGCAAAGGGGTCGCCGATCACCTGAAAACGGTCCCGTATGTCAAGGAGTTCCATGCCGGCGCCTACGGAGAAGGCGATCTGGGTGTCACCATCGTGACATTTCGGTAGGTCTCCTGAATGTCTTTTCTTGATGAATTCCGGCTTGGGTTGACAGCCATAATGCCGGCAGCTGATGATTTATGCAAATAAAAATCCGGCACACCCTCTGAACAGGATCGCAGAGGACGCCGGCACTTAAGGCGCGTATTAAACCGCCTTTATGTGTCCGCTGCGTCCGACCGAAGCGAAAGCATTCCTGTCAGGGGGCGTGTCGGGTTTTTGTTGAATTATACTTATTGTTCCGGCCAGACCGTATACCCCACCGTGACCTTCTCGACATTGCCCTTCTCGGCGGCAATGCGAAAAGCTGCGACAGCGGTTGCATAGCCCATGCCATAGCCGTTTTCCTCTACATAAGCAGCCAGCATATCAGAGTTGAGATAAGGCTGCAGCGACTCAGTGCTGCCAAAGGCGACGACACTGATGCCGGACAGTTCCATATTGTCTGTCAGGTATTTCAGGATTTCTGTCGCAGATGCTTCATCTGCCGCGAAAACGCCCTTCAGATTGGGAAGGCGGGTCAGATAATAGCGATAAATGTCCTCGCGCCCTAACTCTTCAGGGACCACATCATTGGCAGGATCCTCATCTTCATTATAGAATGCTGCCATCTCGGCTTTGATCTGATCAATATCAGAGAGATGACAGGTGGCGGCACAGGTCAGCTCCGGGTACTGCTCGGCAATGCGCCCTGCAAAAGCGCTTTCCCGCGCAGCCAGATTGGCCGAGGTTCCATCGTGTGAGACAATCAGAATCTGAGCCGGACCGCTTTCTTCGGGGGCTGCCGTTTGTGATTCGGTCGGCTCTCCGGACGGAGATTCTCCGCTTTCGGCAGCGGCAGCTGCTTCCTCTTTGGCGGCCTGCTTTTTGCTTTGAATGGCTGCAGCCATCCTGTCGGCGGCCTGGGAGGCAGCGGCTTTGTTGTCTGTCTCGACAGTGACCGCGACCTGATCATATCCCGGCGAGGCGTCAAAGCCGGCGATATAAATACCGTTTTCCATGGCCAGATCAAACTGCACCTCGCATGCGGAGGCATCTGTGATCGATGCGGCAACCACGTCCGGATAGAGCGCCAGCTCTTCATCGAGAATATTGATCTGTGCTGTGACAGTATCCTCAGAAGGTACGTTGCAGCTGACTTTGACTTTATCAGATCCGGTATATCCCAGATTTTCATTCAGATCACTGCAGGCCTGCTTGGCGCCGTCTTTAAACGAACGCGAGAAGGCACTGTTGCCTTCGCGCATCAGGACAGAGATATAAGCTCCCGGCTGGACATTGAGGTCCTTGGCTGTCCGATAGGCCTCCGGTTCTACCGAAGCCAGGAGAAGCTCTTCCGGCGATGGCTCTGTCTTGCCGTCTTCCTTTGGAATTGTATCTTCAGCCGGCGTTACAGGAGGTGTGTCAGGCTTCTTGGCTTTTACAGCATCTCCGGAAAGTGCCGAGTGTGCCAGCAGGAGGGTTCCGGCCAGCACGATAATCAGTTGTATCAGTTTCTTCTTCATAACAAAGATAATATACACCTTTTTTTTGAAACATGCTATAATAAATTGTTGATTTATCGTTTTGAAACAGGGAGCAGGAGAAAATGGAAGAACATCAGAAGCCAAAAGGATTTCTTCGCATTTACATGGCGTGGCCCTTTTTAGCGGCGATCCCGATCATCTGTCTGGCTGTCGGTTTTTATGTGCAGGGCAATATGAGCATGGGTTTTGTCTGCGTGATGTTTACCGCGCTCTACCTTTTGATTACGATTCTGTGTTACATCAATGCGGCGGGTGTGCTGCGGCGGGATGTCGCACATTTTTTTGGACAGTATGATACTCAGCAGCTGGCCATTATGAAGCAGATGGAAACACCGATGGCCTTCGCCCTGAAAAACGGCCGCATCGTCTGGCTGAACGATGCCTTCAGAGATTATCTGACAGAAGCAGACCGGAAGAATCCGTCTCTTCGTTCGATCTCACCGGATTTAAAAAAGAAGGCCTATCCCACGGAGGCTGATGACACGCTGATTACCCCCTATTCGTACAATGGACGCGAGGGGGAGATGACGATTAAGCTCAATACGCTTGATGGGTTCCCCGAAGTGACATCGATGTTAAACATTGATAACGACGGGGATCAGTTCATGACGGTGACGCTCAACGATCTGTCCGACTTGCACAGAGCGCTCAAAGAACGGGATGACAGACAGATCGCAGCCGGTCTGATTTATATCGATAATTATGATGAGCTGATCGAAGATATCGAAGAGATCCGCCAGTCGCTGGTCGCGGCGCTGATTGAGCAGGAAATCAACCAGTATGTGATCGAGCACAATGGATTGATCAAAAAGACAGAGAATGACAAATACTTCTTCGCTGTCTGTAAACGTGATCTTAAAGAGATGGAAGAGGATAAGTTCAAGGTCCTTGAGATTGTCAAAAAGATCAAAACCGGAATTAACCGCACGCCGACTTTATCGATTGGAATCGGCCTGGATGAAAGTTCCTATACACAGAGCTCTGACTATGCGCGCACGGCCATTTCTCTGGCACTTGCCCGCGGCGGAGATCAGGCGGTCATCAAGGATGAGATGAACACGACCTACTACGGCGCCAAAGGAGAGCAGGCGTCTCGCAATACGCGTGTTAAAGCCCGTGTCAAGGCGCATGATCTGTGTGAGCTGATCATGCAGAAAGAGTCTATCTTCATCATGGGGCACAAGCTTCCCGACGCAGACTCCCTCGGTGCTGCGATCGGTATCTACAAGGTTGCAGAAGCACTCAGCCGCAAAGCTCATATCGTGATTGATCATGTATCGACCAACCTGCAGCCGCTGTATCAGGCGTTTTGTGAGAGCAACGATTATCCGGACGACCTGTTTATCCGCAATGAAAGAGCACTGGAGCTGGTGCGCGAAGAGTCGATGGTTATTGTCGTAGATACGAATATACCGCACCGGGTCGAGTGTGAAAAGCTCCTGGAGAGAGCGCGCACCATTGTCGTCTTTGACCATCACCGGCAAGGCGCGTCAACCATCCACAATCCGGATCTCTCCTATATCGAGCCTTATGCTTCATCGGCTGCGGAGATGATAACAGAGATTATCCAGTATGCAGATGCAGATATCAAACTCACCCCGCTGGAGGCCAATGCCCTTTATGCCGGCATGGTGATTGACACAAATAACTTCCAGAACCGGACTGGTGTGCGCACGTTTGAGGCGGCAGCTGTTCTGCGCAGATCGGGCGCAGACATCACGTATGTCCGCAAGAAGTTCAGGGATGATCTGGCATCTTATCAGGCAAAAGCTCTGATTATCAGTAACGCAAAAGTGTTCCGCAACCGCTTTGCCATCGCCACATTTGAAGGTGACAAAGCGGACTCTCCGACCATTCTCGGAGCGCAGGCGGCCAATGAACTCTTGAGTATTGAAGGGATTCAGGCGTCATTCGTACTGACTCTTTATCACGGTAATATTTACGTGAGTGCACGATCCATTGATGAGGTCAACGTGCAGGTCATTATGGAAAAAATGGGCGGCGGCGGTCATATCAATATCGCCGGAGCGCAGTTTAACCACGCCAATCTGGATGAGGCTGTGGCCGCTCTGGAAAACCTGCTCGATGAGATGATCGAGAAGGGAACGATATAAAGGGAGGATTTATCATGAAAGTCATTTTGAAAGAAAACGTCAAGTCTCTGGGGAAAGCCGGGCAGATCGTTGAGGCAAAAAGCGGTTATGCGCGCAACTACCTGATTCCTAACGGACTGGCTGTTGAAGTGAATTCCAAAAGCATGAATGATCTGAAACTCATGCAGGAGAACGATAAAAAAGTAGCGGCACAGAATCTTGCTGATGCGCAGGCATTGGGTGAGAAACTGAGCCAGGCTGCTGTCACGATTCCCATGAAGTTTGGAGAGAACGGCAAGGCATTTGGCTCTGTCACCAGCAAAGAGATCGCTGCGGCGATTGCTGATCAGCTGGGTCTTGATGTCGATAAGCGTAAGATCAAATTGGATGCAGCGCTCAAAGATGCGGGCGCGCACGAAGTGCCGGTGAAACTTCATCCGGATGTCACAGCGACAATGACAGTAGTCCTGAAAGAAGAGGCATAATCAGACCGAGCCGTAGGAGGCGTCGACATGGATGACAATCTGATTAAAAAAATACCGCCCCACAATATCGATGCAGAGCAGTCTGTCATCGGGGCGATGCTGATTGATCCGGAGATCATACTTAATCTGGCTCTGATCCTGCATGGCGAGGATTTTTATCAGCCCAGTTACGGTATTCTCTATGATGCGATGGTCGAGCTGTACACATCCGGAAACCCGGTGGACCAGGTGACGCTCGCTGAAAAGCTGAAAGAGAAAAATGCACCGGCTGAGATCTGTGACACAGATTTTCTTGCCGGACTGGTGATGGCTGTCCCGACTTCAGCTAACGCAGAGTCCTACGCGCGTATCGTGGCCGAGAAAGCAACCCTGCGGCGTCTGATCAAGATGACCGACGAGATCAGCGCCTCCTGTTATCTGGACCGTGAACCTCTCGAAAATATCCTGGATCAGACAGAACGAGGAGTCTTCGACCTGGTCAAAAAAGAAGGACGTGAAGACTTCAAATCGATCGACAAGATTGTGATCGATGTACTTGGCAAGATTGAAGCTGCTTCTAAAAATCACGGTGTGGTCACCGGCCTTGCCACCGGTTTTGCTGATCTGGACAGACAGACAACCGGTCTGCAGCCTTCAGATCTGATTTTGATTGCCGCACGCCCGTCTATGGGAAAGACAGCGTTTGCACTCAATATCGGGCAGTATGCGACGATGAAACTGAAGAAAAAGGTGGCGATTTTTTCTCTCGAGATGTCGCGGGAGCAGATGGTCAACCGTCTTCTCGCATCGCAGGCAAGGATTGATGCGCAGGTGCTGCGCAACGGCAATCTGAGAGAGGATGACTGGGAGCGGCTCGTGGAAGGCGCCGGCGATATCAGTGATTCAAACCTGATTATTGATGATACGCCGGGTATCACGATCTCAGAGCTGCGCACAAAATGCAGACAGTATCAGCTGGAGTACGGATTGGATCTGGTGATCATCGACTACCTGCAGCTGATGAGCGCCTCAGCCAAGTCACGCAATGAAAACCGTCAGCAGGAGATCTCCGAGATATCCAGGTCATTAAAGACACTGGCCCGTGAGCTTGAGATTCCGATTGTGGCACTTTCGCAGCTCTCCCGTGCCGTGGAAAAACGTGATTCCAAACGGCCGATGCTCTCGGATCTGCGTGAGTCCGGTGCAATCGAGCAGGACGCCGATGTCGTTATGTTCCTCTACAGAGATGACTATTACAACAAAGATACCGAGGAGCCAAATGTGGCTGAGGTGATCCTGGCTAAGCAGCGTAACGGTCCGACCGGAACGATCAAGCTGACATGGATTCCGAAGTATACGATGTTCGCCAACCGTGAACACCAACCGCAGTAAAAAAGAGATTGCCGTATGAAAGCATACGGCAATCTCTTTACATAACCAACTAGTAATAATTACTCTTCTACGATTGCACCTGTCGGGCAAGCACCTTCGCATGCACCGCAATCTACACAAGCATCAGCGTCGATGACATATTTGCCGTCGCCTTCAGCGATAGCGCCTACCGGGCACTCAGCTTCGCATGTTCCGCAGCTTACGCAATCATCGTTAATAACACGTGCCATAATGTAACCTCCTTAAACAAAATGGGTCTTACTCTTGCAAAAATATTGTAATACAGCCTCAATCAGTTAGCCAAGTATAACTGAAAAAAACTTTACATCACGCCTGGAACCGGTAACCGACACCCCAGATGGTCTCGATATACTGCGGGTTGGAGGAGTCGATCTCCACTTTCTCGCGGATTTTTTTGATATGGACTGTGACAGTGGCAATATCGCCGACCGAATCCATGCCCCAGATCTCCCGGAAGAGCTCGTCCTTCGTATAGACGTGATTCGGGTGGCGGGCCAGGAAAGTCAGCAGGTCGAATTCTTTGGTGGTGAAGTTCTTTTCTTCGCCGCGGATCCAGACACGACGGGCTGTCGCATCGATCTTCAGTCCGCGGATCTCAATCAGCTTGTTTTCTTCCTGCGTGCTGGAGACCAGACGTTCGTAGCGGGCCATATGCGCTTTGGCGCGCGCCACAAGTTCGCTCGGCGAGAAGGGCTTTGTCATGTAATCATCAGCGCCCAGGCCAAGTCCGTGGATCTTGTCAATCTCCTCTTTCTTGGCGGAGACGATGATGATCGGGACATTTTTCTCTTCGCGCAGCTTTCTGCAGACCTCAAAGCCGTCAATGCCCGGCAGCATCAGATCGAGGACTATCAGATCATAATCTTCAGCCAGTGCTTTTTGCAGACCTTCTTCTCCGTCAGCGACCGAGTCGACATCAAATCCGCTCAACTCCATATAATCACGCTCAAGTTCAGCGATGCTTGTCTCGTCTTCAATGATCAGTACTTTGCTCATCCTTATGTTCCTCCTTGGCTTTTCTCAGCAGAAAACTGATGACGGTTCCTTTATCCTTCTCACTTGAGGCCTGTATAACGCCTCCGTGTTCTTCGATGATGCTTTTGACGATCGAAAGGCCGATGCCGCTGCCGCCGGTCGATCGGTTGCGGGATGAATCAGCGCGGTAAAAACGGTCGAAAATATGAGGCAGGTCTTTTGGGGCAATCCCGACTCCGTTGTCCGCCAGGGATACTTTGATATCGCCCCCGAGATCTTCCATCGTCATGGTGATCTTAAGCGGACTGACATGAGCATATTTGACCGAATTGGAAACGATATTATTCAGAACGCGGCGCATCTGCTCTTCATCTACGACCAGCCTGCAGTCTTCTCTCAGGTAATTGTCATAGTGGAACTGAATGCTCTGTGCATCGAGCTCCAGCTCCAGCGCCCGCGCACAGGTACCGAAGAACTCTGTCGCGGAAACTTCGTTGAAATCAAACGGAACAGACTTACGCTCGATCTTGGAGTACAGCGTCAGCTGGTTGATCAGATCATCCATTTCGTTGGTCTTGGTGTAAATCGTCCGGATGTATTTGTCCATCTTCTCAGGCGTGGACGCGACGCCGTCCATAATGCCCTCACAGTATCCGCGGATACTGGTCAGAGGTGTTTTCAGATCGTGTGAAATATTGCTGATAAACTCCCGGTCGCGTTTGTCGGCCTCGATTTTTTCCTCGGCGTTGTCCTTCAGACGCTTGCGCATTTCTTCAAAGTCTTCATAGAGCTCGCCGATTTCGTCCTTTTTGGCATTGAGTTTCAGCTTGAAATCGAGGTTGCCGTTCTTGATGTTTTCGGTTGCAAGCTGGACTTTTTTCAACGGGTCAACGATGCTCCAGTACATCCAGAGCGCAAGGAAAACGGCCACGACACACAGCGCCAGAACGATGACGATGGCTGTCTCGATCAAAAGCTCTCTGATCCGAGGCGTCTCCCACATGGTTCTCAAGGGCTCAACCAGACTCTGATAGTGGGGGTCGGTCGCTCCGTACATTGTTTCTGTCCGGTGCAGTTGGAAGCCGAGATACGAAAAAATCGATACACTGATCATCACGGCTGACAGCAGCACCATCGAGACACATATGAATAATAAGCGGTTTTTCAGTTTCATGCCTGAAGCTTTCTTGTTATATTTCGTTGATTATATTTTCTGTGCTTTTCATCATTTTACCAATTATTGTGAAAACATACAAGAAAAAGGCCTGCCGCTGATGCCGGCAGGCCTTTAAAAACTCTTGATTTGAAATTATCCGATGCGCATCCGCGCCTTCTGCAGATCACGGTCGTTGGCGACTTCCTCAATGATGCCGCCCAATGAGCGCAGCTTTTCATCAAATTTTTCGTATCCCCGCTTGATGTAGTGGATGTCATCAATCACGGTCGTCCCCTCTGCGGCCAGTCCGGCAATGCACAGCGCAGCACCGGCGCGCAGATCAAGCGCATTGACATTGGCACCGCACAGGTGATCGATCCCGCGGATCGTGGCGCTGGTACCGTCTACCTGAATATCAGCCCCCATACGCTTAAGCTCGTCCAGATATTTGAATCTGTTCTCAAAGATGCTCTCGGTGATCTGGCTGGTACCTCTGCAGATGGACAGAGTCACACCCATCTGAGGCTGCATGTCTGTCGGAAAACCCGGGTAGGGAAGGGTCTTGACCGTTGTCGCCTTGAGGTTGCCCTTGGAGACAACGCGCACAGCGTCGTCAAACTCCTCGACTTCACATCCGAGCTCGATCAGCTTGTAGATCGTCGCCTCAAGATGCTTCGGGATGACGTTGGTGACAGTTACATCCCCGCGGGTTGCCGCTGCGGCAAACATAAAAGTACCGGCTTCGATCTGATCCGGAATAATCGAATAGGTCGTCCCATGCAGTTTGCTGACGCCCTTGATGCGGATCATATTCGTACCGGCCCCTTTGATTCTGGCGCCCATGCTGTTCAGGAAGTTGGCGATATCGACGACATGCGGTTCCTTCGCAACATTTTCCATAATCGTGGTACCCTCGGACATAGCCGCGGCCATCATTACATTGATCGTTGCGCCGACAGAGACCACATCAAAATAGAGGTGGGTACTCTTTAACTGATCGGCTTCAGTGATAATGTTGCCGTGGTTTAAGGTTACCTTTGCTCCGAGAGCTTTAAATCCTTTGATATGCTGGTCAATCGGTCTGGAGCCGATCTTGCAGCCGCCGGGAAGCGCCACCTCTGCATGGCGGTACTTTCCGAGCAGTGCTCCGAGCAGATAATACGAAGCGCGAATCTTCTTGATGTAATCATACTCAATACAGTAAGAAAAGACGTTGCTCGCGTTGATCTTGACCGTGTGGCGGTCAACTCTCATCACGCGCACGCCTATTCCCTGCATGGCTTCTAATAATACGTTCGTATCGTTGACGTCCGGTAAATTCTCAATCGTTACCGTCTCGTCTGTCATAATGGAGGCTGCAATAATGCCGAGTGCGGCATTTTTTGCTCCACCGATCTCTACTTCACCGACCAGCGGATTGCCACCCTTAATGATATAGCGATCCATAAGTCACCTTCCTATTATTCATACTCCCGCAACGGGCACCGGGTGCCCATATATGCTTCCTGCCGGAAGCAATTCCCCTAAAATTTAATACTATGTTAGCGCATATGAGGCCATTTATCAAGTTTTTCTTGCCCTGCGGCCCGGTGTATAAGGTGCCCGGAAGAGGTGTCAACCGCGGTATCAATGATAAAATCAACGGATTTCCCAAATCTGAAATTTGTATTAAATTATCGTTTTTTCAGATGAAAGAGCATTCTCAGATTCATGACCAGCACGTATCCGACAATGGTTGAGGCGATCAGGATCTGCAATCCTGACAGCTGTGTGCAGAAGGTGGCCAGAGCCGTCCATCCGTGTCCGTTTGAGTAGGAGGCCATCTTCTGTATCGCCAGGGCGCCGAGTGCCATCGGGAAGGAGATGCCGGCAAATCCGGGGTAAAAATCAAAGGAGAAAAAGACCGGTATCTTGACGATCAGATAGATGAGGGTGGCAAGAACCAGAATAAACATGATAAAGACCAATACGACAGGCGGATTCTTAAAAGCATGGATCAGACTGATCTGGCAGAAGCAGCACGGTGTGAGCAGGACGCCTGTCGTATGATACGTTTCCCGTCTGATGGGGTAGTTTTTCAGCCGCCGCAGGATAAAAAACAGCAGAACAGGATAGATGATGCACCCGTAGACCGTCATTCCTTTCAGGAGCCATCCGGCATCCATGGCAGTCCCTGTCACGCAGGCCACCATCCAGCCGTTGTATGTCACAAACCAGCTGGGCATCAGAGGCATAGAGTCTTTTGGTGAAATCACTCTGCCGTAGGCATGCTTGACCGTAAAGATCAGGATGTGAATAAACTGAATGATCACACCGGCCCACCAGATGCCTTTGCCGATGATCAGGCCTTTCTCAAAATAGAAAGAACCCAGCGACATCAGGCACATGGTGAAGGTGGCATACAGGCTGGCTGTGACCGTGTCCTCATACTCAGCCAGACACACCTTAGGAAAACGGATGATTTTAAAAATATAAGCCAGAATCACGATCGTCCCGCAGATCATGATCAGCGCACGGAGCCAGGTGAAGCCGAGGTTTCCGTAGACATTGCCCAGCGTGAGTGAGGCCAGCGTGATGGCCAGGGTCGGGACCGGTATTTTTTCGAATCGATTCATATTCTCTCCAACCTGTTTTCCTGATTTATCATATGATCAGATCATTTTTATTATATCGCGCCTGCTCTCTGTGCGCTACCGTGAACTTCTATACAAAAGTTCCCCAAGTCAAGAAGGCTCTGTTGAAAATAAAGGGAGCAGAGGATATACTTATAAAGTCCTCAAAGGACAGGATATACTGAAAGAATCAATCAGGCGGGGAAGCGGAGCCTGTTTAGAAGATGAAAGGACAGCATGACATGAAAAAGATTAATGAAATGGCCGATGGTGATCAGATTCGCGGCATTTATCTGTGCAAGGGCAAGCGGACCGGACAGACGAAGACCGGCAAACCCTATTTCAGTGTCGTGCTGGGGGATAAGACCGGCACGATCAATGCCAAAATCTGGGATACTGAGTCGGCCGGTATTGCTGACTTTGATGAGAAAGATTTTGTCGATGTCGTCGGCTCTGTCTCCATCTATATGAACAGTCCGCAGATGAAGATCACGCAGCTGCGTGTCGCCGGCGAGGATGAATATGATCCGGCTGAGTATCTGCCTTCGACAGACGGCAATGTCAGTGACATGTACGACGAGCTGTTAAAGTATGCAAACATGGTGGAAAACCCGTTTTACAAGAAGCTGCTGGATCATTTCTTTGTGGAAGATGAGGAGAGTGTGGCTTGTTTTAAAAAGCACTCGGCTGCCAAGACAGTGCATCACGGATTTGCGGGAGGCCTCCTGGAGCATACGCTCGGAGTCACGCGTCTGTGCAGCTTTTATCTGAAGGCTTATCCGTACTTAAACCGCGACCTGCTGATCACAGCAGCGCTCCTCCATGACATCGGAAAGACAAAAGAGCTGTCGCCGTTGCCTGACAACGATTATACGGATATCGGCCAGCTTCTCGGCCATATCGTAATCGGGGTGGAGATGATCGACGATGTCATCCGCGGTATTCCGGATTTCCCGGAGGTCAAGGCCAATGAGCTCAAGCACTGCATTGTCGCTCATCACGGGGAGCTTGAGTTTGGATCACCGAAAAAGCCGGCATTAGTTGAGGCGCTGGCACTGAATTTTGCGGATCTGACAGACGCCAAGCTGCAGACAGTCAAGGAACTCTTTAAAAATAACGGCGATGGCTGGCTTGGCTATAACAGGCTGTTTGAGACCAATATGCGCAAGACAACCAAGTAAACATATCGGGATAAACAAGCGGGGAGTTTTTATGAAAAAAAACGATACAGTAACGCTGAATATCACAGATATCGGAATACACGGAGAGGGAATCGGCAAGGCGGCCGGGTTCCCTCTTTTTGTTAAAAATGCCCTGCCGGGAGATGTGGCTGAAGTGGTCATCACAAAAATGAAGCGCTCGTACGGTTACGCAAAGATGCTTCGCCTGATCGAGCCCTCACCGGATCGCACAGAGCCTCCCTGCCCGGTGGCAGGACGCTGCGGGGGCTGTCAGATACAGGCACTGTCTTATGAGAAGCAGCTGGCCTTTAAACAGGATCTGGTGCGCCAGCGTCTGATCAGAATCGGAGGATTTGGCGCAGAGCAGATTGATGCGGTGATGGAGCCGATCCGCGGGATGGCGGAGCCGTGGCGCTACAGGAACAAGGCACAGTACCCGGTGGCAGCAGGGGATGACGGACGAGTCAAGGCAGGCTTTTACGCCGGACGCACGCATTATCTGATCGAACAGACGGACTGTCTGCTGGAACCGCAGATCAATCAGCGCATTTTAAAGGCGGTATTGGACTTTGTAAATGGCCAGGGGATTCCAGCTTATGATGAGCAAAATGGGACCGGTATATTGCGCCATATCATGATCCGGCACGGGTTTGCAACCGGCGAAGTGATGGTCTGTCTTATGGTGCGCAAATACCGGGAACAGATGTGGAAGGGAATTGATACTGCGCTGCAGAAAGCCGGTCTGCTGCCGGCACATATCGTTTCCCTTGGCTTTTCTGTTCAGCCGGAGAAGAACAATGTCATCATGGGAAAAGAGTATATCCCCGTATACGGAGAGGCCTGTCTGAACGACCGGATCGGAGATGTCAGTTTCCGGATTTCGCCGCAGTCCTTCTATCAGGTCAACCCCTCACAGATGAAAGTGCTCTATGACCTGGCGGCGCAGTGCGCGGGGTTAACCGGAACCGAGACGGTATGGGATCTGTATTGCGGAATCGGGACAATCGGATTGTATATGGCCCGTCAGGCCGGCGAAGTGATCGGAGTGGAGGTGATCCCCGAGGCGGTGGAGAACGCCAGACAGAATGCGCAGATCAACGGGATTACGAATGCCAGATTTTATGAAGGCGCTGCCGAGGACGTGTTTGAGAACATATTGGCAGCAGGCGGTGCATTTAGCGGTGAACAGGTAGTCATCGTGGATCCGCCGCGCAAAGGGTGCGATGAAAAGCTTCTTGATGCAATCACCCGTTTCTCGCCGTCGCGTATCGTCTATGTCAGCTGTGATCCGGCCACATTGGCGCGCGACTTGAAGTTTTTGTGCCAAAACGGGTATGAGCTCAGGCGTGTTGCGCCGGTGGATCAGTTTTGTCATTCGGTGCATTGCGAGGTAGTAGTCTCGATGTCTCGAGTCGGGTCGAAACAATAGAACTATTGTCATGAAGGCCATCTGTTTAAACGGAAGGTG
>CADBOU010000080.1 GCA_902796355.1 uncultured Lachnospiraceae bacterium | reverse complement strand
TTTTTAATTGAAAGGAATGTGTTAAGTTAAAATGGAAAAATTTAAAGAATTCCTGAAGCGCAAGAATATCGAAATCTCTCTCAAGCGCTACGGCATCGATGCTCTCGGCGCTATGGCGCAGGGACTGTTCTGCTCGCTTCTGATCGGCACGATCATCAATACACTGGGCACGCAGTTTCATATCGGTTTCCTGACCAAGACCGTGGCAACAGTCGCCGAGGTCCCCTATACTGTCGGAGGACTGGCCGTTGCGATGAGCGGTCCGGCTATGGCCTGTGCGATCGCCTATGCCCTCCAGGCTCCGCCTCTCGTGCTTTTTTCTATGATCGCAGTCGGTTTTGCCGCCAATGCACTGGGCGGTGCCGGCGGACCGCTGGCTGTATTATTCATCGCCATCATCGCCACCGAGATTGGAAAACTTGTCTCTAAAGAAACAAAAGTAGACATCCTGGTCACTCCGCTTGTTACGATCGGTGTCGGCGTCGCTCTGTCGGCATGGTGGGCTCCCGCCCTCGGAAAAGCAGCCATGAAAGTTGGCGATCTGATTATGTGGGCCACTGATCTGCGCCCGTTTTTGATGGGCATCCTGGTCTCTGTAATCGTTGGCATTGCTCTGACATTGCCCATTTCATCGGCCGCGATCTGTGCCGCATTCGGGCTGGTTGGTCTGGCCGGCGGCGCTGCTGTCGCAGGATGCTGCGCGCAAATGGTCGGATTTGCTGCCATGTCGTTTAAAGAAAACAAATGGGGCGGACTTGTCTCTCAGGGAATCGGCACATCGATGCTGCAGATGGGCAACATCGTTAAAAACCCGCGTATCTGGATCCCGCCGATTGTTTGCTCTGCGATCACAGGACCGATTGCAACCTGCCTTTTCCACATGAAAATGAACGGTGCACCTGTCTCCTCCGGTATGGGAACCTGCGGATTTGTCGGACAGATCGGTGTCTACACCGGTTGGGTCAATGATATTGCAGAAGGAACCAAAGCGGCCATCACAACAATGGACTGGGTCGGCCTCTTTTTGATCTGCTTCATTCTTCCCGCGGTGATATGCCCGCTTCTGGTCATTCCTCTCAAGAAGATCGGATGGATTAAAGACGGTGATATGACATTGTCATAAACAAAAGACCGGCGCCTATAAGAGGCGCCGGTCTTTTAACCTTCTTCAACTGTACCGGACAAGTCTACAATGATCGGTTCATGATGCACTGCCGGCAGGAACACATTCAGGATGTCTGACGTCCTGACTTTTAAACTGGTTGTACACTCACAGGGATGACAGCCGATATACTCATCCTGAGCCAGTTCCCTGTCAATGAGGAGCTGTACATGATGATCATGATCATTCATCAGCCCCATGACGCTGACTGATCCCGGTTTTATGTCCAGGTACTCAAGCATCTTGTCTTCATGAGCAAATGAAAGCCTTCCAGCTGTCGGAATCTGCCCCTTCAACTCCTTCGCCTTAAATGTCTTTAACCCCGGCATCATCAACAAAAAGAATTCTGTCTTCTTCCTGTTGCACAGAAACAGATTTTTACAGATATTCATGCCCAGCGCGCGGTCAACATCCTCGCAGGCTTCAATCGTCGTCACCGGATCATGATCCATACGGCTATACTTTATTCCAAGCTGATCAAGGAAGTCATATGTGCGGATCTCTCTGTTGCTGCGCCCGCTCTCATCCTCAGGACGCCCTGCATACAATATTAATCTCTTCACGTTCATCTCTCCTGTGCACTGCCTGTTGCTGCATAAGCCATAATGGCTGCGACTGTCTTGGAATCAGTCATTTCTCCCTCTCTTATCATCCGGATTAAATCCTCCAGACTCCACTCTTCCACACCCAGTTCTTCATCCTCATCCCAGTGGACCTGGCCTGAATGCAGGCCGCGGGCGATATAGATATAGATAATCTCATCCAGAAAGGCGACCGTTGTATTCACTGTCAGAAGGTATTCAAAAGAATCGGCTCTGCATCCTGTCTCTTCTTCCAGCTCTCTGGTGGCACAGACGAGAAAATCTTCATCCCCGTCCCGTTTGCCGGCCGGCAGCTCAAGGGTATAGCGGCCGAGAGCATGGCGATATTGCCTGACCAGAAGCAGCTTTCCGTCATCGGTAACGGGAAGCACCGCTGCCGCACCATTGTGATGAATATAATCCCAGTATGCGTCATGTCCTCCGATATCCACATGATCCTCATAGACGGTGATGACATGGCCTTTGTATTTCTCCACGCGTTCAATCAGCCTGATCGGTTTTGTCGCATTATCTGCATTCAGCATAACATCATTCCTCTCACATATCCTTAGAAACCTGCGAGGCAAGTTCTTCCCACAGCTCCATCTCCTCCTCCAGCCGGCCGGATACCTTTTGCTGTTCTAAGGCGATTTCCCCCAGTTTTCCGGCGTCAGTTGCGATCGACGGATCATTTAAAGCAGCTTCCAGCTCATCCATACGCGTTTCCAGCTCAGAAATCTGATCCTCGCATTTTTTCAGTTCGCGCTGCAGCTTTTCGGCAGCTGCCCGCTTTTTCTTCTGTTCTTCCCAGCTGAGTGCCCCCTCCGAAACAGCGCCGCTCTCAATCATATTACTTGTTTCTTTAATCTGCTCGGAATTGTTTTGCCGTTCTCTGCGCTCCTGCGCATGCTCCTCATAATACTGGTAATCACCAGGATAGTCGATGATCTGACCGTCATATAATTCCCAGATGCGCTCAGCTGCCTGCCCGATAAAGTACCGGTCGTGACTGACAAACAAGACTGTTCCATCATATCCTGCAAGGGCATCTTCAAGCACTTCCTTGCCGAATATATCCAAATGGTTGGTCGGCTCATCGAGAATCAGAAAATTAGCCCCGGAGAGCATCAGCTTTGCCAGTGACAGACGTCCTTTTTCTCCTCCGGACAAATCGCCTACCTGCTTAAAGACATCATCGCCTGTAAACATAAAAGCTGCCAGAACATTCCGGATTCTGGTGTCATTTAGATCCGGATACTCCCTGCGAATCTCCTCAAACAGACTGAGCCCTGTATCTTCAAACTCCTGCGCCTGATCATAGTACCCGACCGTCACGCCCGTACCCAGCCGGATGGGCTGATCAGTTCTGCCCTCTTCGCGAGCGGACTCTACGATCATTTTTAGGAGCGTTGTCTTTCCTGTGCCATTGTCTCCGATCAGCGCCACGTGCTCCCCGCGCCTGATCAGATTTGTCACATGAG
>CADBOU010000079.1 GCA_902796355.1 uncultured Lachnospiraceae bacterium | reverse complement strand
GGACAGGAAGGATTCATCCACTTTGATCTCGAGCAGGTCAAGGTTAAGGAGAAGACTCCGATTCCGCAGCGTCCGGTAGGCGAGAGAACACTGACAGATGAAGACACATCCTCCTACAGCGATGAGGATGCCGTCAAAGAGGCAGGACGCTGCATGAACTGCGGCTGCTATTCAGTCAATGCTTCTGACCTTTCACCGGTTATGGTCATGACCGGCGCGACGATCAAGACGACACAGGGACGCGAGATTCCGGCAGAGACATTCTTCTGTACAGAGCTGAAGGCCTATGCCAACTTGACACAGGGCGAGCTGGTTGAAGAAGTGATCGTTCCTGAGATGGAAGGATACAAGACCGGCTATGAGAAGCTTCGTCTGCGTCCGTCACTTGACTTCGCCATGACTTCACTGGCATGGGGCGTCAAGATGGACGGTGGCAAGATTGATGATGTCCGCCTTGTTCTCGGCGCAGTCGCACCGGTTCCGGTTCGCCTGACTAAGGTTGAGGAAATGCTCAAGGGGCAGGTTCCGACTGAAGAGCTGGCAAAGAAGGCTGGAGAGATGGCAACTGAAGGCGCAGAAGGTATCGGTCACAACGAGTATAAGCTGGATGAGATCAGTACATTTGTCCGCCGCTGTATTGAACAGTTTGTATAAGTAAGCTGTTAATAAACTTCATAGTTCGCCGGATAAGCCGCTGCGGCTTCCGGCGGACTTCCTAAAATGAAAGGATAATACTATGTTTACAAAAATCTGTACAGCAGAAGAAGCTGCAGCTCTTGTAAAAGACGGTGACTTTTTTGTATGCGCAGGCAATATGAATGAATGTCTGGCAGAGGAAGTTTTTGATGCGATTGAGAAAAGATATCTCGCAGAGGGACATCCGGTCAACATGACGATCATGTCGGCTTCCGGTGTCGGCGATATGGGTCCTGTCGGCGGCGTTTTCCGCGCTTTTGAGCATTTTAAGCACGAAGGCATGGTCAAGCGCGTGATCGTAGGCCATAACGGTTCTAACCATTCGATTATGGCGCTGCAGGCAGCTAATAAAGTTGAATCTTACAACTTCCCGCAGGGCGTCATTGAGCATATGTTCAGAACCCGTGCAAAGGGACTTGATATCGAGCTTTCCAAGGTCGGTATCGGAACATTCGCTGATCCGCGTGTTGAAGGCGGCAAGACCAATGATGTGACAAAAGAAGACCTCGTTTCAGTCGTTGAGATTGACGGCGAAGAGTATCTGGCTTACAAGACGCCGAAAATCGACTATGCTGTCATCCGCGGTACGACAGCCGATGAGGACGGCAACCTGACATGTGAAGACGAAGCGGCTCTGACAAATATTCAGGCGATTGCGATGGCAACGAAAGCTTCCGGCGGCACGGTTGTCTGCCAGGTGAAGCAGGTTGTCCGCAAAGGCGCTCTTCCGGCAAAAGAGATTGTGATTCCGGGCGCGTTTATTGATAAGCTTGTGATCACAACTGATCCGGAAAAGAACCACCGCATGACGATGGGCGAGTTCTACAATCCGGCATATGCAGGAAAATATAAATATCCGGTTTCCGCAGCAGCAGCGCTGCCGCTGGGTGTGAAGAAGACGATTGCCCGCCGTGCGGCGATGGAGTTAAAGCTCCATGTTCCGCTGAACACGGGACTTGGATTCCCGGAGGGTGTCGCAGCCGTCGCCAACGAAGAAGGGATCGCTGACGATCTGATTCTGACAGTTGAGACAGGTGCTTTCGGCGGCGTGCCGGCAGCCCGCACTTCCTTCGGAGCGACGACAAACGCCATGGCCTTCGTCGACAGTCCGACAATCTTTGATCTGTATGACAGCGGTTATCTGTATGCGACATTTGTCGGCCTTGCTGAGTGCAACGCTGAAGGCTCCGTCAATGTTTCCAGATTTGTCAAGAAAGACGGCACAGAGAGCCGCCCGGGCGCAGGCGGATTTATCAACCTGACACAGGGCGCTAAGAATGTTATCTTTATGGGAACACTGACAGCAGGCGGCTACAAGTCCGAGATTCAGGACGGCAAGCTTGTCATTCTGCAGGAAGGTTCACAGAAGAAGTTTGTCAACAGCATCAACCAGATCACCTTCTCCGGCCCGCACGCGGTCGATATTAACCAGAATGTTCTGTATATCACAGACCGCTGCGTCTTCAAGCTGACAAAAGACGGCTTGAAGCTGACGGAGGTTGCCCCGGGAATCGATATCGAGACCCAGATCCTTCCGTATATGGATTTCAAACCCATCATTGATGATGATGTGAAGGAAATGGATCCCGCGATCTTCCGTGAAGACCTGCTCGGCCTGAAGGATATAATCAAATAATGAATTGCTAGCCCCTTTGATTCGGCGGCTGCTGCATTGACGCCGGCCGCCGGATCAATTTTCAACATAATCTTTGTCAATTTTTAAACAAAAGCAATTGACTGGAGAAGGACATGAGAGAAAAGTGGTCAGATATATTACTGAAAATGCCGATCGAGTCGTTTTATCACAAAACGATGGTCGGTATGTTTCGTCTGGCGGCACAGTATCAGCCAGATAAGATTGCTGTGCAATGGAAAGATGAGCGCATCACCTATCGTGAGCTTGAGGAAAAAAGCAATCAGGTGGCGCGCTATATTTGTAATATGGGGATTGAGCCGTATAATTGTGTTGCTATCATGGCGGGGCGCACCATCGAGACAATTATCGGCATATTCGGTATATGGAAAAGCGGCTGCGCTTATTGTTTTATCGACACCAAATATCCGTCGGCGCGCAATCGCGAATGCGTGGAGGAGTGTAAAGCGGAAGTCATCTTAGATAAAGAGATGATTCTTGAGGCGATTGAAGAGGAGTCCGCTGGATATTTTGAAGAGAAGGGCAAACCGGGCCGGCGCGCTGTGATCGTTTATACAAGCGGCAGTACACAGAAGCCAAAGGGGGCGGTGCTGACACATCTGAACATCCTGGCCAGCGTATCCAATCACGATGCGCTGCATATTGACAGCGATGATGTCTATTGCTGCTTTGCCAGTCTTCAGTTTGTCGCTTCGGTCTTTGATATCTGCCTGAGCCTTTCCATCGGATGTACATTAAATCTGATACCGAAAGAACTGCGGCGCGACATTCACATGATCGCCCAATACTATATAGACAACAACATTACGGTGGCCTTTCTGCCGCCGCATATGGCCAAAAAATATCAGCAGATTGACGAGGGTAGTCCGCTCAAAGTGCTGATCGTCGGAAGCGAACCGGCCAGAAACTTAGAACCCCGCTCCTATGAAGTGGCGCATGTTTATGCGAGCACGGAGGCCTGTGCGGTCATCACAGTTTACTGGATTAAGGAAAAGAAAAACAGCTATCCGGTTGGCAGACCGGTACCGACTGTGAGGGCCAGGATTGTCGACGAGAACGGAAACGATGTTCCTGACGGAGAGAAGGGAGAGCTGTGGATCTCCGGACCGCAAATTGCTGACGGTTATCTGGATATGGATGAGGAGATGCAGTCTCACTTTGAAAACATACGTGTACCGGGCAGCAACCGCTATCGTCACATTTATAAAACAGGCGATGTGATGCACAAAGACGAAAACGGAGATCTCGTCTTTGACGGGCGTGCAGACTTTATGGTCAAGATCAGAGGGTTCCGCATCGAACTGCCGCTCATAGAGGAAGCGATACTCGGGTATGAGGGCATTACTGATGTGTGCGCGACATCCTATCAGGATGACGGCGGCACGAATATTCTTTTCGCGTACTATATCTCTGAAAACGAGATTGATCACGAAAGTCTCAGGACTTATATCAGTGAGCATATACCTTATTATATGGTGCCGACCGGTCTGGTTCGTGTGGCGGAGTTTCCGCGCAAGCTGAACGGAAAGACAGACCGTAAAGCTTTTACGGTGCCTCCGGAAATCAATGATTATAAACTGCTGAAGAAAATCTACCGCTAAGAGAGGAATCATAATGCCTAAGTTTAACACAGCCAATCCGACTACGGTTGGCGGAAAGCCTTTAGAACCGCCGGAAGACTATCTGTTCAGAATGGTGCGCGAGGCGATGTGTGCCGGCGAGCCTCAGGGAATCTCTTTTGAGATGCTGGCGCAGAAAAACTGTGATCAGGAACTGCTGGAGGCTTATCAGTCTGTTGATGATCTGATTGATGCAGTGGTTGACGATATGATCGAAAGGCTCGGCATTATCTGGGAGCCGGTGACGGCGGAGGCCAGAGAGTATCTGGGGACAAACCCTGATAACCGCGACTGGAGTGTGCAAAAGCTGGAGAGACTGATCTACCGGCATACCTATCAGGCGCTTCACCCTAAGAACAGAAGTTATATGCTGCTTTGCAGCCAGGAAAATCTCCTGCCGGCAAGGTGCAGAGAAAAAGTGGCGGCAGCGCTGAGGGATCATTTCACATCAGTGCTGACCGGGATGATTATGGCCGCCAGCGAGATCAAGAACCAGCGCAATGCGGCAATTCTGGCTGCGCAGGTGATCGGAAATGTCAATTTTTATGTCATGCAGCCGGAGCTTACGAAGAAAATGTTTCTGGATGCGACCGGGCTGGAACCGAAAATGGCGGAGATCGAAGACTATATGAATAATATGCTGCTGCGCAGCATCTGGTGGAACACATCGATCAACAAAATGTTTTAATATCCCGGGGATATCGGAGGAACAACATGGCATTTAACAAAGAGAAGATGCAGAAATATAAAGCGATCGCTGCGCAGATGAAATTTCCGGAAAATGTTGAGGCGCTCGGAAAGGTGACGGGACCTGACGGAGAAGATGTGGTGACACTCTCGTTCGCAGCGGACAGAGATATCGTAAAGGACCTCTATGTCAGACTGAATGATCAGATGAGTGTGCTCCCCCAGCAAACGGACACCATGCTGGCGGTTGCCGGCGCCGTGCATGAGCTGGCTGTCGGAAAAGCGGTGATGCAGATGGATCTCATCGGTCCGAAAGAGATCGCGGCTCTTCTGACTGACGGAGAAGAAGCGGGCGATGCAGAGTTTTACGCCATGCTGCTGATGGTGATGGCGCTTAAAAATGCGCTTACCAGCTATGCCGATTACAGGAGAGTCAATAAGTGAAAACAAATGAAATATCAGATATCTTTGCAGCGCGGACGCCGTGCATGCATGAGGTGTATGAGAGTATCCCGTGGCGGGAGACCTGCTGGGGATGCAGAGATAAAGAAGTAGGAGGGCTCCATGTCCGGGCGTATTACACGACAGACGGATATGCTGTGGGGCTGGCCAGAACAGATGAGAATTTAAGCGGTTTTCCGGGAGCGACACATGGCGGCGTGATTGCTGCATATCTGGATGAGGTGCTCTGGCATCAGACCAAACGGGACAATTTTCATATTGATGCGATGACAGTGCATGAGGAAATCGATTTTCTGGCGCCGGTGCCGGAAGGCTCCAGCGTCACGGTTGTGGCATTGCCGGCCGAAATCAACGGGAGACACTACTATGTCAAGGGTGCACTGCTGTTGGAGGACGGTACAGTCGCAGCGACCGGGTCGGCGCATTACATCCAATTAAAGACAGACAATAAGATTTCAGAAGAGGAAAAAAGAAGGATTTTGCATCCGTCAGATTCTGAATTAAAAGAAGTGTTTTTCTGAATGGCAGAGAAAAGTGCGCGGCATGAGGGGCAGAGCACGGCTCACAGAAAGGAGCATTGATCATGAAAACCAATGAAACTTATGATAAAATGGCTGCTATACCACATGAGATGCACAAGGTTGACCGCTCCATCCCATGGTCCACAACCTGTTACGGATGCCGGCCCAAAGAACAGGGCGGTATGTTCATCCGCGCATACTATACGACGGATGACTATGTTGTGGCGACAGCCACGACGGAAGAGGTCAAGAATGGCTTTCCCGGTGTCCAGCACGGCGGTGTCGTTGCAACCTATCTGGATGAGGTGCTCTGGCGTCAGACCAAGAGGGAGGACGCAAGGGTTGATGCAATGACAGTAGAAACGCAGCTCAACTACTGGAAGCCGCTGCCCGAAAACACTGAGATTCGCATCGTGGCACTGCCGGCCGAGGTGGATGGAAGACATTACTATGTCGAGGGCGCAATCTATCTCCCTGATGGTTCGATTGCGGCAACAGCTAAAATTCATTATATCTGCCTGAAACTGAACGATGAGATTTCTATGGAAGAACAAAAGAGAGAAATGAGACCGGTTGAGACAGAACTGGAAGAGATATATTTTTAAATCTGCATATAAAGGAGAATGAAAATGGCTGACAAAAAGACAGAAGCACAGATCGTGCAGGAAAATCTGGATGCTCTTAAAGACCACCAGGATACTGCAGAAGAACAGGCGCTCGTGCACGCGGTAGATGAGACCCGTATTACACTGGTTGACGATCAGGATGAAGAATACGAATACATGATCCTTGATGAATTTGACTGGGAGGGCAAGACATATCTGGCGCTCGCCTCCTGTGATGAAAAAAATGAAGGCAGCGGAAGCCTGGATGCAAACGAAATGGATGATATCACAGTTGTCCGTAAATTCGGAGAAGGTGACAACATCAGTTTCGGAGCCGTGACAGATGAGCATGAGCTGTTGGCAGTCTCGCGCATCATATCAGATAAGTATGAACACCTGATGGGTGGCATTCCTGAATAAATAAAAAAAAAGGAGCCGTACGGCTCCTCTTCATTGTCTGAGCACATTCAGATACAGGCTTGTTCTGACGTGAGCTGCCTGATCTCTTCCGCAGCTTCCGGATACCGGGCGGTCAGCGCGGTACTCTCTCCCTGTTCATAGCACTCCGGCGTGAAGCCGGGGCTCATGGTGGTCCCAAAGCAGAGCGTATGTACCTCCGGATACCAGATGCAAACCCTGCCAGTTGCCGGCGTAAACCATGTGCTGAACCTGCTGGCCGGCCGCAAGATCCTGGCCCAGGATCGTCTTTTGTACCGTCCCGTCGGTGAGCAGCTCGACAAGCTCGACCGGATCACCGAGATAAAAATGATACAGTTCTTTGACGCCGGCATCAAGGTGACATTTAATACAGATGATCCGACGGTTTCGGACATCACGTTGGCAAGCGGCGCAGTGCTGGTGTTTCTGACAGGAAAGGCG
>CADBOU010000078.1 GCA_902796355.1 uncultured Lachnospiraceae bacterium | reverse complement strand
TATATCGACCTTCTCCATCAGAGCAATGACTGATTGAACATAAATACGTGTAGGAGCAAGCAGCATGCTGCCAATAGTCTCTTCATTCAGAAGGGTGCATGTCTCTTTCAGCTTTCTGCCGCTCAATCCGAGGCATTTTTCATCAAGCCCGCAGAAGCGTATATACTCTGCCGCCGTCATGGTTAAATCAATGTTCTCCACATCAAATACTTTACGGACAAGGGAGAAGCCATTAGAGTGGACGCCATTGGAAGGCAGTGCGATCATCACATCCCCGGCTGCGACTCTCTGCGGGTCAATCATCTTTTCCTGATCGACAAGGCCTGTACAATATCCTGCCAGATCATATTCGTCTTCAGGATAAAACCCCGGCATTTCAGCCGTTTCGCCGCCGATCAGCGCCGCACCAGCCTGAACACATCCCTCTGCCACACCTGAAACGACTTGCTCGATTCTTTCCGGAACATTTTTCCCGCAGGCAATATAGTCCAGGAAAAACAGCGGTTTGGCGCCGCAGCAAATGACATCATTGACGCACATGGCCACACAGTCAATCCCGACCGTATCATGTTTGTCCATCAGGAAAGCAAGCCTCAGCTTGGTTCCAACACCATCAGTCCCGCTGATAAGTATCGGTTTTTTCATACCGCTAAGATCCGGTGCGAACAATCCTCCGAATCCCCCGATATCAGAACATACACCTTCTGTTCTTGTGCGGGCAATATGCTTTTTCATCCGTTCAACCGCCTCATAACCGGCATTAATGTTGACGCCAGCTGCCGCATATGCTGCTGAATCTGATTTCTTATTCATGTCCATTCCTCGTTTCGTAATCTGGTGTTTATTCCCTGCCGTTCCAACAGTATGTACATAAATCGTCCGTACTCAATCCAATGGCTTTTGTTAATCCTTCAATCGTCTGGAACTCGACAGAGGCGATATGCAGCTGATCACAGATCGATGCGCGCAGTGCCTGTCCGCGCTTTGTTGAACCATCACTGAACTCGTCCAGATGAGCGTAACCCTTCTCTCCCTCCAGTTCCATAATCGTCCTGCGTGTGATGAGCTCCATGTCGCTCGTCTCCCTCGAGAAATTGAGATACTTGCACGCATAGAGAATCGGTGGACAGGCTGAGCGGATATGAACTGACTTTGCTCCGTTTTCATAGAGAAAGTCAACCGTCTCGCGCAGCTGTGTCCCGCGCACAATAGAGTCATCGACAAAGAGAAGATTCTTTCCTTCGATCAAATCACGCACCGGAATCTGTTTCATCTTGGCAATCCTGTTGCGCTCCACCTGACTGGGCGGCATAAAGGATCGGGGCCATGTCGGTGTATACTTGATAAACGGTCTGGAAAAAGCAATATGCGAACGGTTTGCGTATCCTATTGCATGCGGCGTACCTGAGTCGGGAACACCGGCAACATAGTCGACATCCGGAAGACGCCCGGCATCGATATCATTCTGCGCCATGATTTCGCCATTGCGATAGCGCATGAGCTCTACATTCATATCCTCATACTCGGAAGTCGGAAAACCGTAATAGGTCCAGAGAAAAGAGCAGACATGCATATGCCTGTTCTCAGACTTCAGAATCTCAAGACTGTCAGCCCTGATCTCAACGATCTCGCCTGGTCCCAGCTCGTACTCACTCTCATATCCGAGCTTTTCATATGCGAACTGTTCAAAAGATACACAGCGGCCTTCATCATTTTTCCCGATGTGAACCGGCAGCCTTCCGTCACGGTCGCGTGCCGCGATAAGAGTTCCTCTGTCAGTAATCAACAGAATGAGCGCAGTGCCATCAATCAGCTCCTGTGTTTTTTGAATGCCTTCCTCGAAAGATGTATAACGGTTAATCAATGCGGCGACCAACTCAGTTGTATTGACATGACCGTCACTCATCACAGACAGCTGGCTGCCTTCTTTTTTGATATACTTTTCAACCAGTTCTCTCTTGTTCTGAATCACGCCTGTAAAGCAGACCGCATACGTACCAAGCTGCGAGCACACAACCAGGGGCTGTGGGTTTGTATCATTGATACAGCCGATTGCTGCGCACCCATGCATCTCCGTCATAATTCCTTCGAATTTTGTGCGAAACGGCGCGTTGGCAATACCGTGAATCTTTCGTGAAAACCCTTCCTGCGGGTCAAAGCAGGCCAGACCGGCACTGCGTGTACCGAGATGTGAATGATAATCTGTCCCGAAAAAGACCTCGAGCATCGCATTAGACTTTTTTACAGCTCCAAAAAAACCTCCCATAAATGAACCTTAATACCTTTCTTTGATAACACCTTCTCTGTAGGCCTCGACCAGCGCTTTGAGTTCTTCAATATGCGCTGCAATCTCTTTTCCCTGATCAGTATCTGCAATCAATTGCCTTTGTGTCAGCTCCTCGACAATATTAATCTTCGGAGTGTGGAACTGCTGCGTACCATCTTCCTGCAGCGGACTGTATGGCTGATGTTCCACGAGCGCCATGTGATGTGAATTATAGATAAATGTGTATCCGGCAATACCAGTTGTCTTCTGATACGCTTTAGACATGCCGCCATCGATAATATAAAGCAGACCGTCCGCCTTGCGCGGGCTCTCTCCATCCTTGATCTTGACGGGCACATGGCCGTTGAGTATACGGGATTTCTTCGGATCAAGCCCGAACTCGCGCAGAATCTTTTCAACGGGCTCGCGCTTGTTAATCAGCCTGTAGTAGGCACCTGTCTTCTCTTTATGCGTCGATTTATCCTCAATAAACATCCTCTCGAATGTCGTCATCTTATCTTTCCCAAAGAGCGGAGATTTGCTTCCCTCCCAGAGGTACCACATCAAATCGCCGGGAATGCCTCCCTCTGTCGCTTTGGAAGGAGCAAAAAACTGCTTTCTCATCTGATCATCCAGATACTCTAAAAGCGCGCGTCCGTGATGTGAAGGACCAGCCAGTTTCACCTCCATAAATTCGCCGTCCTCTGTCATCGGAATGCTTCCGTGAAAGAGCAGGTTTCCATTGACAATCTTAAAAAGGGAACCCTGGCTGAAAAGACAACGGACATGTGCCTGCAGCTTTTCGGAATTGCGGATCGACGCCTCGATTGTCTTCATGACGAATGTCTCTTCTTTGGTTAATTCATATGGATGATCAGGATCGATTGTCGGGAAATATGTATCCTTGATGGGCCATTCTTTCCCGTATGCGACCACTGTCCCCTTCTGCCAGTCAATCTTATCAAGGAGCATACGGTGTTCCATTTCATACTCGGGATGGGCCATAATGCGCTGCCCTTCTATTTTGAGCATGATCACAGAGATCGCTTTGTTCATTCTGGCAGCCATTTGATATGAAACCGGATCATATTGATTGACATCATAGACATGGGGTTTAAAGGCCGTGCAGGGATCACCCCAGTAAATCGAATCAGCCAGCGATGTGAGCGGCCTCAGATTGATCCCGTACCCAATCTCAAGCATATCAAAATTGTTATAGCTGATATTGTTGCGGAG
>CADBOU010000077.1 GCA_902796355.1 uncultured Lachnospiraceae bacterium | reverse complement strand
GTTCAAACGTCTGTTCTTCTGACATGGTTTTGAACCTCCTCGATAATATTGTTGGGGGTGGAAGCCCCTGCAGTAATACCAATTGTTCTCACGGATCTTACCCGGTTCAAATCCAAATCCTCGGGAACCTGAACGTAAAATGTATTCGAGCAATACGTATTACAAATTTCGAATAGTTTCTGCGTGTTCGAGCTGTGAACATCTCCAACGACCAACATGGCATCGACTTTTGAGGCAATCTCTTCAGCCTCTTTCTGACGTTCTTCAGTCGCACTGCAAATCGTATTCAAAACATGAATATCATAACCTTTTTTTATTAAAATTTCAACAACTTCATTAAATTTCTTCTGCCGAAACGTAGTCTGCGCAACAACTGTAACCGGACAACCGCGAAAATCATCAAACTTTTCGGCATTGATTGTGTCTGAAAGGACCTTCACGGGTCCGTTTGACCACCCGCATATGCCTTGTACTTCAGGGTGTTTCGGATCTCCAATCACAATGATACTGCGTCCTTTAGCGCTCTCATCACTGACGATTCTATGAATCCTGTCAACAAACGGGCATGTGGCATCAACATATTCGATCCCCTTTTGTACCAGCAGATCAACAACCTTTTTTGATACCCCGTGAGAGCGGATGATCACAATGCCTTCGGATACAGAATCGAGCTCTTTCGCGCTTTCAAGCGGAAAGATTCCCTGCTCTTTCAGCTGCTCAATAACCCTCTGATTATGGATCAATGGACCCAGTGTATAGATGGAACATTTTCCCTGATGTTTCTGCGCCAACTCAAGTGCTGTGTCAACAGCCCTTCTCACCCCAAAACAATACCCGGCGCTTTTTGCTAACAGGATTTCGGGCATATTTTCATCTCCTCTATAATTCGCTCAGCCATCCCTTCCGCAGTCATGCCGCTGGTGTCGAACTCGATGGCATCCTCTGCTTTTTTTAGAGGCGACACTTCCCTGTTCATATCACGGTGATCGCGCTCTTTGATATCTGCCAGAATCTGATCATAGTCACCTGTCAGTCCCTGCTCTTTGAGCTGATTCAGCCGGCGTCGTGCCCTCTCCTCCGCGGGGCACACAAGAAACACTTTATATTCTGCATCGGGCAGAATTCTGGTTCCGATATCCCTGCCATCCATGACAACGCTCTGACTGTGCGCCATATCTCTTTGAAGTGACAGCAGCTTTTCCCGTACAAACGGTACTGCTGAAACAATCGAAGCCATCTGACTGATTTCCTCTCTTCTGATCTCCTCAGAGACATCCTCGTCAGCCAGGTAAACACGTTGTCCTTTTTCATTGTGCAGAAGCTTAACCTGTGTCTTCCCTGCAATCCGGCAGATCACATCAGGATCAGAGCAAATCCCTGCCTCTCTGTAGACAGCCAGCCCGATGACACGATACAGCGCTCCTGTATCGACATAGATAATACCCAGTCTGTCAGCCAGACATTTGGCAATAGAGCTTTTTCCCGCTCCTGCAGGGCCATCAATAGCAATTGCGTAGCTCATGTTATTATTCCTCCGTTTTGATTGCTGCTGCTGTTCCGGCTGCATAACCCGTGGACCATGCAATCTGCAGATTAAAACCTCCCGTCACAGCGTCTACGTTGAGTACCTCACCCGCAAAGAAAAGGCCTTCCACTTTCTTTGATTCCATCGCAGCTGGCCGAATTTCACGTATGTCCACACCACCATGAGTGATCACAGCTTCATTCCAGCCGCGAAGACAAGACACATGCATTGTTAAATGTTTTATAAGATAGCCAAAGCGCTTACGTTCGCGGGATGTGATTTGATCAGCCTTTTTCATCGGGTCGATGCAACTTAATTCTATGATAACAGGGATCAGTTTTCTGGGAAACAGTGACTGAACTGCATTGATAAAGTTTTGCCTGTGGTGCCCTTCAAGTTCACGGATCAGACGTTTGTCCACATCCTGTTCCGAAAGAGCAGGCTTCAGATCTATGCTGACCAGCACTTCATTCGTGATCTCAGGGTCATCCAGTTTACAAAAATCAGACGGATAGCCGTTCGGATAAAGCAAACCGGACAGTATTGATGATGCAGTTAATACAGCCGGACCGCTGATTCCAAAGTGCGTAAACAGCAATTCTCCGACCTTTTCCCGATGGATGATTTTCTTCTGATACTCAAAAATGATCCCTGCATTTTTTAATGAAAGCCCCTGGAGCCTGGATGCCCAATGCTCTTTGACCTCAAATGGAACAAGTGCAGGAGACAGCGATGTGATGCGGTGACCTGTTGCTGCAGCAAAATGGTAGCCGTCTCCGGTAGATCCAGTGGAAGGATATGACAAACCGCCGGTAGCAACGATACAAGCATCAGCCCGGAGCGTTTCCTTTATTCCTCTTTTGAGATCACAAATCTTAATTGCACAAAACCTGTTGGATTCAGTTTGTTTTTCTGTTATTACCTCAAGAGCCTGTGTGTGTAATCTGATTTGAACTCCCAGTCTGTTCATCTCTCTTTCTAATGTCTTAGTGACATCAGAAGCATGATCAGATACCGGAAAAATACGTCTGCCACGCTCTTCTTTCAACCTCAGTCCGGCTTCCTCAAAAAAGCGCATTGTATCCTGCGCATTCCATTTTGAAAATGCACTGTACATGAATTTAGCACGCCCGGTGATGGCCTGCATCATTTCATCCGGACTGCTGTTGTTTGTAAGATTACAACGTCCTTTACCGGTAATGTATATCTTTTTCCCAAGCTTCTCATTTTTTTCAAGAAGTGTAACGAGAGCTCCGTTTCTTGCCGCATGAACAGCTGCAAACATTCCGGCTGCGCCACCGCCTATAACAATAATCGTACGCTTCAAATAACCGCCCTCTAAAAGCTTCTGATCCCATCAGAGCCATCATCAGCTGTTTTTTCGATCTTTTTGATCTCCATATCGTAACTGTACGAATCATTCACCTGAACAGATACCGTATCTCCGACTTTATGTCCCATCAGTGCTTTTCCAACCGGAGAGTCAATGCTGATCAGACCAGCCAGAGAATTGCCTCTGACAGTCGTTACAATCTTGAACACTTCCTCTTCATCGTCCTCAGGAATATAGACTGTTACGGTATTAAACAAGCCGACTTCATCCTTGCCGGATGAATCTTCGATAATGTGCGCTGTCTTAATCATTCTCTCCAGATAACGGATGCGGCTTTCGTTTTGATTCTTATACTGCTTCGCCGCATGATATTCAAAATTTTCGCTCAGATCTCCGTGAGCTCTGGCCTCCTTGACTGCCTGGATTGCCTCGCGGCGAACCACCATCTTGCGGTGTTCAATCTCCTCCTGAATCTTCTGAATATCTTCTTTGGTCATGTCGTCATACATGATGATTTCCTCTGTTATAACTCTAATCAAATCCCCACAGGCTATAAGCCATGTGGGGATTATCTTCAACATTTAATCTGAGACTCTAATACTTAAACAGGATAAGCCCCATTCTCTGTATCGGCTTTTTTCACGTCAACTTTCTTCTGCTGTGCCTCACGGTACTTGAAGAAATCCGTTGCGACCTGTGGGAAAAGCGCATATGTCAGCACATCTTCCGGCTGCTGATCATACTGAGCCATCTCGCCGCGAAGGGTATCAAGCTCATCCTCAATCAAATCAGCCGGACGGCAGGTGATCACTTCTGCATCACCGATAACCTTCTTCTGCACTTCAGGATTGACAGGATTTGTTGTCTTTCCGTATTTGCCGGCAAGAATGTCCTTAGTCTGGTCTGTCGCCATCTTATAGCGCTCCCCAAGCAGAACATTGAAAACAGCCTGTGTACCGACGATCTGAGATGACGGTGTGACAAGCGGCGGCTGTCCGAGATCATTACGGACGCGCGGCACTTCTTCAAGCACTTCGTAGAACTTGTCTTCTGCATTCTGCTCTTTCAGCTGACTTGTCAGGTTTGAGAGCATACCACCCGGAACCTGATAGAGAAGTGTCTTAATGTTGACACCCATGTTCTTCGGATTGAGCAGCCCTGACTCCAGTGCCTCATCGCGGATCGGACGGAAATGATCAGCGATCTCAGCAAGAAGTGTCTGATCAAACCCGGTATCATACGGAGTGCCTTTAAATGTCTCAACCATTACTTCCGTAGCCGGCTGGCTTGTTCCGAGTGCAAATGGAGACATCGCCGTATCAATACGGTCCACGCCGGCCTCAACAGCCTTCAGATATGTCATGGACGCCACGCCTGATGAATAGTGGGTGTGCAGATCGATCGGAATAGAGACTGTCTCTTTCAATGCTGAGATCAGCTCTGTTGCCTTGTACGGCAAAAGCAGACCGGCCATATCCTTAATACAGATAGAGTCAGCACCCATATCTTCGATTCTCTTTGCAAGATCCAGCCAATACTCAAGTGTATAAGCCTCACCAAGCGTATAGGACATGGCGACCTGTGATTCTGCATTTTCCTTTGCTGCGGCATTGACAGCTGTCTGCAGGTTACGAATATCATTCAGGCAGTCAAAGATACGAATGACGTTGATGCCGTTTGCTACGGACCTCTGAACAAAATACTCCACTACATCATCCGCATACGGGCGGTATCCAAGAATATTCTGTCCTCTGAAAAGCATCTGAAGTTTTGTATTCTTAAATCCGTCACGGAATTTACGAAGTCTGTCCCACGGATCTTCATGCAGGAAACGGATGCAGGCGTCAAATGTCGCTCCGCCCCAGCACTCTACTGCATAATAACCGACTTGGTCCATTTTATCGACGATCGGGAGCATCTGCTCAGTTGTCATGCGCGTTGCGATCAGAGACTGATGCGCATCTCGAAGGATGGTCTCCACAATCTGAACTGGCTTTTTTTCAATTGTTTTTTCAGCCATTTATATGTACCTCCTATATCTAATTCTCTGTCAAACACCGAAAATAGCCATAAACGTACCGGCTGCAACCGCAGTACCGATAACGCCGGCAACATTCGGCCCCATCGCATGCATCAACAGGAAGTTTGTAGGATCTTCCCTTGCGCCTTCTTTCTGCGAGACTCGGGCAGCCATCGGTACAGCTGAAACACCCGCAGAGCCAATCAGCGGATTGATGCGTCCATGAGTAATATGGCACATCAGCTTGCCGAGCAGTACGCCGGCCGCAGTGCCGAATATAAAGGCTATCAGTCCGAGGAAGACAATCTTCAATGTCGTTGCATTGAGGAAAGCTTCTGCGCTCGTTGTAGCTCCAACTGATGTTCCGAGCAGAATAACTACGATATACATCATTGCATTGGAAGCAGTTTCCTGCAATTGACGTACGACACCGCTCTCACGGAAGAGGTTTCCGAGCATCAGCATACCGACAAGAGGTGCTGTCGACGGAAGAATCGTGCAGACAACGATCGATACGATGATCGGGAAGAGAATCCTCTCGAGCTTAGATACCGGACGGAGCTGCGCCATCTTAACCTGACGTTCTTTCTTTGTTGTGAGCAAACGCATGACCGGAGGCTGAATCACGGGTACCAGCGACATATAAGAATACGCCGCAACCGCAATCGGTCCCAGTATGGCCGTCTGCTGAAGTTTACCGGCCAGGAAGATCGAAGTCGGGCCGTCAGCACCGCCGATAATCGAAACAGCCGCAGCTGCTTTATCAGAGAAGCCAAGCGCCATTGCTCCGAAATAAGCCATATAAATACCGAACTGAGCCGCTGCTCCCAAAAGGAAGCTGACGGGGTTGGCGATCAACGGGCCGAAGTCTGTCATCGCTCCGACACCCATAAAGATCAGTGAGGGGAGAATAGCCCACTCATCCAACCTGAAGAAGAAATGAAGTAATCCTTCTGTGCCTGATGCCGATTCCTCCGCTGTAGCAATAATATCCGGATAGATATTAACCAGCAGCATACCAAACGCGATCGGTACGAGCAACAATGGCTCAAAATCGTGTTTGATCGCCAGCCAGAGGAAAAAGCACGCGACAGCAATCATGATGACATTGCCGATTGTCAGATTCAAAAATGCTGTCTGGTGCACAAGATTACTCAATGTATTTGAAATATATTCCATCTTGTGACCTCCTAGAAAATAGCGACGATCAATTCATTGTAGCCATCAGTGTGCCTGCTTCTACAGGATCACCGGCAGACACGACGATACTTGCAATCGTACCATCCTGCGGAGCGACCTGCGGGATCTCCATCTTCATTGCCTCGATAATGATGACGGTATCACCAGCCTTAACCTGCTGTCCGACACTGGCTTCAACCTTAAACACCTTACCGGCCGCACCGGCTGTGATCTCAATACCGCCCGCCGGAGCTGCTGCTGCAGGTGCTGCTGCAGGTGCTGCCGCGGGAGCTGCTGCAGGTGCCGCTGCCACAGGTGCCGCTGCGGGAGCGCCGCCCTTTTCATCAACTGTCACATCGTAAGCTGTTCCGTTAACTGTAATTGTATATTGTTTCATTGTATGAATTCTCCTTCCATGGTGCTGCCATTATGCGCGGCGTCTGCGCACAATCTTTCTGACAAAATATCCACTGCTGTCCTGTCCGGTCTCCTCTGAATAAGCTGCAATAGCTGCCGCGATGACTGCCTGGATCTCAGTGTCATCTGATGCCGCCGCTAGGGCAGGCTCTGCCGCCTTTTCCGGAACCGGTGCTGCAGCTTCTTTGACTTCCTTGCCCGGTTTGCTCTCTTTGACACCCGGAAGGAAATTGAACAGGGATATGACTAGAGCGATGATAATCAGCACGATAAACACGGTTCCCATACCGAGAAGTGTATTCAGAGCGGCTTTTTTAAGAACCTCTCCGCGTGAATAATCACCGTTGACTGTCATGTTCTCAAGTCTTGCATTTTCTGAATTAAATGACAGAATAACATCGGCACCGCGATCTTTAAACTGAGCTTTGATCGTCGCTGTCGTGTCAGATCCTTTCTGCTCGATCTCGAACTGATTATCAGAGCTCTCAAATGCGCCGAGCTCCTTATTGGCTGCTACCCAAGCATCGATAATACCTTCGAAATCTTCTGTTTTTGTGTCATTCAGACTGACATAATTACCGCTCGCATCCATGGAGGAAAGCTGAGCTACCTGACTCTCTTTCAGGAAATCAGAGGCCTCCTGAAAATCTTCAAGAGATTCAACATCAGCATTCTCGAGCAGGTTCATCATCATTGCAGCCTTACTCTCGATAAGCTTTGTATCTGCCTTGACTTCCTTCTTCCCGCATCCGGTCACTAAGAAGAGAGAAAGAATCAGTCCGATGACAAGTAATAATCTCTTTTTCACTTGCTTCTCCTCTCCTACTTGGTTCCGTGCTTCTTAAAAGGACGCTCCTCATGTTTGGTCATCAGCATGTCAAATGCACCGATGATATATTTTCTGGTCTGCGCCGGATCAATTAAAGCATCCACATAGCCGCGTGCGTAAGCAGCATCGGCACTGGAGAGCTTATCAGCATACTCGGCTTCCTTCGCTTTGAGTTCATCAGCAGAAGCATCAGGATTGAGAATCTTGGCTGCCATATCAGCTTCCATCATACCGACTTTGGCGCCATCCCATGCATAGACCATATCTGCACCAAGCGCCTTGCTGTTCATGATACTGTAGGCGCTGCCGATCAGCTTACCTGTAATGACATTGACTTTCGGTACACTGGCGTTAGCAAGAGCCGATACGAAACGGGCTGCCGTTCTGGCCAGTCCCTGCTCAGCCCAGTCACAGGCATAAAAGCCGCTGACATTAGAGAGTGTGAGAACCGGAATCTCAAAAGCATCACAGAATGAGACAAACGTAGCCGCCTTGTAGCAGCCAAACGGAGTAAGTCCGTCCAGACACTCAGTTACTTCGCCGTCAGCTCCATAGACTTTCTTGCGGTTGGCTACCACACCGACCGTAGATCCTGCCAGGCGCATAAAGCCTGTCATCATATCTTTTGCGTAATCTTTCTTGGTCTCAAAGAAAAGATTATTGTCCGCCAGATGATAGGCGATAATCGCCGGATCGTCGGCTGCCGATGCAACATCTACAAGACGGTTGAGATCATCCGTACACTCTTCAAAAGCATCATTTTCTTCATTATTGCAGGGAAGCATTCCGACAAGTTGTTTAATGGCTCCGAGCACTTCACTCTCATCACCGACAAAATCAACATTGCCGCTCTTTGCACTCTGGAAATCAGCTTTGGAAAGATCACAGTCAGACTCATTCTTGCCGGGAATCGCATTTGGCGCATTCAGGAAGAACCGTCCGTTATCTTTATCCATCAATACAAAATCCGAAAGTGAGGCTGCTACAGCCATACCGCCGCCGCACGTTCCAAATATCGCGCTGATCTGTGGAATGACGCCGGAAGCCATTGTCTTTTTGAAATACAGACGTGAAAGAGCTTCCAGAACATCAGTTGCCTCCGTAAGTCTGAAACCGGCAGAGTCAAGGAGTCCGATGACAGGCGCTCCCATCTTCATCGCCATGTTGTAAAGATGAATGATCTTTTTGGCATGCATCTCTCCAACGGTCCCATTCATCACGGCAGTATTCTGGCTATAGATATAGACCAGACGTCCATCCATCAGACCATACCCCGTGATCACTCCGTCCGACGGTTCTTTTGCGGCACCATCGTTGAAATCTGTGCTGCGGCTGGTAACGCCGCCAGCCAGTTCAACAAAGCTGCCGGGATCTAAAAGAGCGTCGATCCTCCGGCCGGCCGGAGTGTTTGCTGATGTGTTACTCATATTCTAC
>CADBOU010000076.1 GCA_902796355.1 uncultured Lachnospiraceae bacterium | reverse complement strand
TCCCCCTCCTTTTCCACCCAATAAAAATCAATCATTTTCATCCAGGCTTCAGGCTTGATTCCTAAATACAAATGACACAGCGCCTGAAGCTCTGTTGCTGAATTATCCGAAAAAGCTTTGTTCTCAGTGTAGTTGTTGACGACAGTCCATCTTTCTTTAAAGATGTGTTTGGCTATAACAGACCCTCTGTAAAACCGGGATGTTAACTCAGCTCTTTCTTTACTCTTGTATATCCCTATGAGTTCATCCACCGGCAAGCCTCCTTCTTCGTCCGATCCGCTTGCGCCATAGACATAATATACTTTTCTTAAACTGCCTTTTCTAAGCGGAGAAACACCGGTTTTGTAATACCCTTTTCTATGCTTTCTGGCTTCTTTAACGGCAGCATCTTCAGAAAAAAACATCCCGTAAAAATTATAGAGAGTCTGATTGCGCCCGACGATCCAGCATTCGTCATCGCATCCTTCTTCATGTTCCAGATGATATCCAGAATGATTCCTGTCGTTCGAGACGATATCAAGCATTTCATCTGCCGCATTGCGGATATAATAGTAACCTTCACGCTTGTCGCTGAATAACTGCGAACTGAGCGCCTCCAAGTTGTCAAGGTCGAGTGTCCGCCCCTTGCCTTCGCCAGTACCTTCGTTGACCACGCATGTGTAAATGAGGCTGATGTCTTTTTCAGCTGAGGCGATATCTTCCGGGACACCTTTTAACGCTTTTTCTTTCCAAGTCTTTTTCTCAAACATCATCGTGTCCTCCTTTTTTGTGTAAACGGTCCTGCTAGGTGCAGTATTGATCGCACCACAATTCCTGTAAAGGCGGAATTTGCTCCAGCATTCCCGGCTTTAATTGATCCCACAATATGCCGCATTCAGGCTTTTCCTGTTCAATTCTCGTTGGAATGATGCCTGTCGGCGTCGCAATGTAATCAACTCCTACATCATGCCTTTCAGTTTCAAGATCCTCTCCTACAACCTGACAATCATGGCACGCCATCACTACAGCAGAATACTTATCCACAAGGCCCGCCTCATACAACATGCCCCATTCCAGATCAAAGTATCCGCTTCCTTTTCCAAGTCTTGCCCCGCTTAATGACACAACTGAACCACCGGTTACCAGTAAGTCTATATATTTAACCTCCTTTTTTAGTCGAGTGATTGTTATATGCTTCCAAAACTTTTGAACACCGTCAAGTGTGGCTGCCAGATCGATCTGTCTTTTAGGAACCGTGTCCGGGCGAACGATAAAAAACCCTCGGGTGATTCCGTAATTAGCCATCAGAATCGTTTTTTTGTCTGCCATCGCACGCTTCCTCACTTCTGACAAATTGTTGTCGGGAGCTATGAAGACAGTTTCTGCCCTCTGGTATAAATCCTGAGCACAAAGCATTTTGGCAGACAGTTCACTGCCCTCATAATCAGCAATAAATTCTGAAAACTTCCAGTTGAATCTGGAATCAGGCTTAGCGTAATGTTTCAGCTCTTCCCATACTTTTATTCTGGCTTCTTTTGCACTCATTCCCATAGCGATCCCCCCCTTTCATCGATGCCTGCATGGTCAAGCTGGCCTATTCAAATATGCGCACTGAGACTGTTAACGTCCAGCGCGCAAAAAGTATAAAGGTATTACCTTCAACTTAAGCATAAGGTCATTCCTTTGAATTGTCAATAAATTCATAGGAAATATTGCAATTATGCATTAATTGCAGTATATTTTTTTTGAAAGATTATAATCAAGCGAGGAAGAAATAATGGAGAAAGATGCTACCTTACTACCACTACCAAAAAAACACTTAAGCGATATTGCTGCCGAGGCACTCCTCTCTTACATCGATGACATGAAAAAAGCGGGGAAAATGAAGCTGCCGCCGGAAATCGAGCTGGCAAGAGCCTTAGGGGTCAGCAGGACGACTATCAGGCGCACTTTATCTGATATGGAAAACAGAGGCATTGTCTTACGTCTGCACGGGAAGGGAACATTTATCAATCCAAACGAAAACCGGCTGCGATTAAACTTTGCTTCAAGCCAGCCCTTCATCTCATTAATTGAATCTTGCGGTTATAAGGCATCTCAAAAAATGTTCGGGTTTATCAAGAGTGCACCGTCGATCATGCAGCAGTCGCAGCTCCATTTATCTGAAGATGACGAAATCATCACAATCAGCAAAGTATATCTGGCAGACAAGTCGCCGGCTGCGATATCCATCACATCCTTCCCGCAGAAACTCTTCACGTCTGAAATAACGACCAAAAAGGCAAATCTTCCGGCTTACCTTCTTCTCCAAAAACATGCCGGGATCATCTGCAAGAGAGAAGAGACCACCATCAGCTCCATTCCAACATCAGATACAAAAGCTTATACCAACGGAGAGACAGTCCTGAACAGTCTGGCCGTTCTGGAGCTGGATACGACAGCCTATTCCGATCAAAATGAACCGGTATATTTGAGCAAACAATTCATAGACACCAATTATCTGCAGTTCCACCTGCTGCGCTCACTGGACGTTTACTAGTCTCCCTTTTCTCTTTTATATCTTGTCTGAACAGCCCTGCACACATGCTGACAAATCTGTTGTGCAAGGCTTTCTTTTCGCTATAACAAATAAAAATGGATAATGATATTGACATTCTTTCTGGATATGTTATGCTTCCCATATAGGTAGTATGGTATTACCTTTTAACCAGTTTCCGCATTGGCTTAAAAAGGAGGAGCATCTATGTCAGACTATGGGATTTTTTTACTTGTGATCAATGCTGTCTTTGGCATAGCGATTGCTGTGATATCCACCAGACACTCCAGAAAGCAGATAGAAAAAAGCAGTGAAGACTTTTTTACTGCCGGAAGAAATACCGGCCCGGCACTGATGATTGCCTCCTTCATAGCATACGCGGTCGGGACCGGCCTCCTCTTCTCTCCCGGAGAGTCAGCCTACACTTCCGGTGTCACGGCAATGATCGGATATGCCCTTGCGATATCGTTGGCTTACATTATATTCATTCCTGTATCAGGTAAGATCAGAAGCTTAATTCCACAGGGACATACGATCGGCGAATATGTACGGGTCAGATATGGAACAGGCATGTATATTGTGACTTTATTTACTACTACGATATACATGTTTTTATTATTTGCTACAAATATGACAGGCGCCACACTGGCGTTTAACTATGTCGGAGGATTACCGAAAACAATCAGCGTCCTGATCATAGGACTTCCTACCTTGTATTTTGCCATGCGCGGGGGCGTTGTCGCAGCGATCTTCAGCAGCGGTCTTCAGTCTATACTGATCACTCCCTTTTTAATCGTTCCGGCCGTCTTTGTCATCCATCATTTCGGCGGAGCGGCGCCGGTATATCAGGGCATCGCTGAGAATAATCTCGAATTCCTGAGGGTGGGAAATCCTGACGGAATGCGCTTTGCTATCATGATTATCATCGCTGTCTGCGCGGCGGAATTGCTCAATCAAACGCTGTGGCAGAGAATCTATTCTGCCCGAAGCGATAAGATTGTCAAACGCTCTCTTCTCGCATCTGCCGTCATGGTATTTCCTATGACAATTACGGCCTCGTTTTTGGGACTGGCCGCGGTTGCCATGAAAATGCACGCTCCCCACACATCTGTTGTGGCCGCCATGGTTGTCAACGAGACCGTTCCGCGCTGGGCTAACACACTATTTATCCTTGTCATCATGCTCGCAGCGACCTCTACAGGAGGCGATGCGCTGAGCGGATTTTCCTCTTTGTTTTCAATCGATATTATCAGACTGGCGTCACCGAACATCAGCGCCCAGAGGGCTGTCACTTTTGCGCGAATCGGAGCTGTTATTCTTGCTGCTGCCGGAATGACGGTGGCATATTTCCAGCCATCAGTTCTGTTCCTGCTTCTTCTTGCGGATCTGTTCGCATCTGCGACAGTCATTCCTGTGATTGGCGGATTGTATTTGAGCCGTGTGTCCGGAACGATGGCGGCTATTGCGACAATCGCGGGCATCGCAGCAGGATTTCCAATGTTTGTTGCAGGGCAAAGCATTTACAGCTTTCTCACTGCCGTTGTCATATCAGGGCTGATCACTGTCACGGCCAACTATTTTGGAGAGAAGGAATTCAATTATGGATTGCTTAAAACTGATATCAAGAAGTTTTACTGACAATCTTCCAAACCTACGATACACAGGTCCGAACAGCTGTGCAGAAAGGAGTCAGATATGATCTACAGTGAAAGCTTCTTTAACATATTGGTGGTTGCCTCAATTATGGCGCTTGTCGCAGTCTTTGTTTTTCAAGTATGGGTGTTTGTTTCTGACAAATCATCCAGAAAATAACATCTGAACAAAAAAGAAAGGAGAAATGATGTCTGTGAAAGGTAAAAAAATTGACGCAGATGCTGCACGGATTCTGGTATGGGAACAACTGCGAAAAGTGGCAAAACCCGATTCCCGTTTCAGCTGGAATTTTTCAGAATTTATAACAGACTACGTGGGGAGCGATAAATGTGCTGAGCACTTATGCGAGATGAAGCTCTACAAAGAAGCAAAAGTCATTTTTATCACCCCTGACAATAATCTCGCAGAATTTCGCAAGAGAGCGATCGAGGACAAAAAAGTGATCCTGATGACAAATTACGGGATCACCCGGGGTGTGTTTTTGATTAAACCGGGATCTGTTCCAGAAGGAAAAGAAGAGCTGGCCTCCACTCTTGATGGTGTCCAGAGTTTTTGGAAACATTTAACCCTGGCTGAAGTGAGAAAAAAGATAGGGCATATCGATATTCTGGTGACAGGCGCTTCCGCTATCACGACAGGCGGTGTGCGTTTTGGAAAAGGCCACGGATATTTCGATCTTGAATGGGCGATGTTCTACACCATTGGGGTGGTGGAAAACCGCACCCCTGTCATCGCAGTCGGCCATGACTGCCAGGTCATCATCGGAGAGGTGGAATCCCAGCCGTATGATACCGTTGTTGATTACATTGTAACCCCATCATCCGTTATCAAGGTTTCACCTGATAAAGATAAGCCTGATAAGGGGATCATCTGGACCATGTTATCCCCCGGGATGCTGGAGCAGATTCCTCCGTTACAAGAGCTGTGGGCAAAAGAGTTCTGCAAATAAAAAGGGGCGGACATGCTTAACATAACAGAAATAATATCGACTGAAAAAACGAACAATCCAGAAACTGTTTTTGAGCTTTCTGCCGATATACGACCCGTTTATGAGTGCATATTCTCAAATGACGACGGAAATGAGACTGTACGGCAGTTAGACCTTGAAAAGCTGGCTGCTTTGAGCAACAAGATATACCCGGATAATGAGGAAGCTTTCAAACACTTAAGCAATGCTGCTTTTGAAATGCTGGAGATCCTGTCTTCAAAGTACAATAACGCCGGTTACTATTTAAGCTATGAAAAATCTGCAAACGATGAATTCTGGGTTGTCGGATACAAAGGTCACTCTTTCCAGTTCAGGCGGGTTGTGTTCTCAAAAGCAGAGGCAATAAAAGAAGCTAAAAGACATTACCGCGGATATTATAGACCGGGCTATATTGAAGAGGAAGGGCGCCCTCTGAAAAAAGCATACTATGTCTATGGTCAAAACAAAAAAGATGAAGAAAAAGATCTGCCGGTAGATGAACTCATCGGCATCTACAAAGACAGAGAACGAGCAGAGGTCATCTCGAATTTCTACAAGGGCTCTGTCATCAAACGGCACACATTTAAAGAGCGATGGATCATCATCAACGCTTACACCGCATCCGTAAACCAGGTGCCCGAAGCAGAAAACGAACTGCACGCATTAAGTCAGCTTTATCTGGTGGCAAAGCCGCTGGAATGGTGCCGGTTAGTTAAATATCACAACAACTTTATTAAATAGTTTTTTAAAGTTCTATACTGCTGCTTATAACTCCCTCTTTCATTTGTAAAGGCAGGATTTCGGCACCTGCAAGCTCTTATAAGCAACAGAATAGATAACGCGGGAGACAGAAAAGCCAGACAATAACCAACCCATCAGGCGACTCTCCGTCTAATGCCGAGTATCAGCTCATTTTGTTCTTCCTGTCTCCCGCGGT
>CADBOU010000075.1 GCA_902796355.1 uncultured Lachnospiraceae bacterium | reverse complement strand
TCATATACGTCTGAAGAAGGAGCTGTCTGTGATTTTACCGGGAAAAAGCGCGGGCGCGGAGCTTATATCTGCCGCAGTATGCCGTGTCTGTCTGAGGCAAAAAAGCGCAAGGCGCTTTCCCGCTCACTGCACTGCTGTGTTCCGTCTGATATTTTCTGCGAGCTGGAGCGCGCACTGAAAGAAGAAAAACATGAGGCAGAGTTCTGACAAGGTATACGGTTTGTTATCTGTTGCGATGAAGGCAGGTTCGGTGGCATCCGGTGCTTTTGCGGCCGGGCAGGCAATCGGAAGCGGGAAGGCTTTTCTGGCTGTGATTGCAGAAGATGCATCCGGAAACACGAAGAAAAAGTTTATTAACAGTTGCGAGTATTATCAAGTGCCGTTTATTGAGTTTGGCAAAAAAGAACAGCTGGGGCACTGTATAGGAAAAGATGAGAGAAGTATTCTGGCTGTGACAAATGAGTCTCTGGCCGGGGCGGTTATGAGAGCAAACAGGGAGGAAGAAGGTCAATGGCGAAAATGAGAGTTTTTGAATTGGCGAAAGAGATCGGAGTCGGGAGCAAGGAACTGGTTGAGTTCCTGAAAAAGAACCATGTGGAAGTGTCTAATCACATGAGTTCAGTTGATGATGCTCCCGCTGATCAGGCACGCCGTCATTATGCAAAAGGAGAGAAGGCAGCAGAGCCGGCTAAAGAAAAGGCTCCTGCCAGGAAACCTGCGCCTGCAAAAGCGGCAGCGCCCGCAAAGACAGAGCAGACTCAGGACGCCTCCGAACAGAAGGCCAATCCTCCTGTGAAAAAAAAGAAACTGATTCAGGTCTTCAGACCGCAGAATTCAGATAACGCAACAGTGCGGCGGACAGGAAGACCCTCTCAGGGAGGACAGGTTCAGCGCGGAAGGCGGGGTCCGGCAGAAAACCGCCGTCCGGGCAGTGTGGACGTTGACAGGAGAAGACCGATTGCCGGACGCCCTGTAGGCCCGTCAGGCCGGCGTCATGTGACTGAATACATTCCTCCGCAGCCTGCTCCCAAGCCGGAACCCGAAGTAAAACCTGAAGAGAAAAAAGCTCAGGTTCCAGTGCCGGAAGAAGCTGTTCAGACACCGGTTCAAGCGCCTGTGAGCACAGAGCCTGTCAAAGAAGAGGCAGTGCAGACACCGGTAAGTGAACAAATGCCTGTCGAGAAGGCCCCGCAGTCGGAGAAGACAGAGACCAAGGCTCCGAAAGAAGGCCGCAGAAGATCTGCATCTAAACCGGAAGCCGGAGCCGGAACACCCGTGGATGCGGGACAGTCAGGAAAGCCTGCAAGAGGCCGCAGAGGGGATAAGAAGAAGAAAGACCGCCGCGATGAAGAGCGGACAGAGAGAGAAGAACAGAGGAACAAGAAAGGTAAGTTCCAGAAGCCAGTTGTTCAGAAACCTAAAAAAGAAGAAAAGCCTGAAGAAGTGATCAAGCTGATCCAGATTCCGGAGAAGCTGACCCTGCGTGAGCTGGCTGAGAAGATGAAGATTCAGCCTTCAGTGATCATCAAAAAATACTTTATGCAGGGCGAGATCATGACAGTCAACACAGAACTCTCCTATGAAAAAGCGGAGGAGATCGCTCTTGAATACGAAATTCTCTGCGAGCATGAGATTGTGGTTGACGAAATCGAAGAACTGCTCAAAGAAGAGCAGGAAGATCCGGATACAATGGTCAAGAGACCGCCTGTTGTCTGCGTTATGGGACATGTCGATCACGGTAAAACATCGATTCTTGACGCTGTCAGAAAGACGAATGTCACAGGCCAGGAAGCCGGCGGTATCACACAGCATATCGGCGCCTCCGTTGTCAAGGTCGGGAAAGAGACGATCACATTCCTCGACACACCGGGCCATGAAGCCTTTACGGCGATGCGTATGCGCGGTGCGAGCTCAACAGATATCGCAGTTCTGGTTGTCGCTGCTGATGACGGCGTGATGCCGCAGACTGTGGAGGCTATCAACCACGCGAAAGCGGCTGAGGTTGAGGTCATTGTCGCTGTCAACAAAATTGATAAGGAAGAGGCAAACATAGACCGTGTCAAGCAGGAGCTGGCAGAGCATGAACTGATCCCTGAAGATTGGGGCGGCAGTACGATTTTTGTCCCGGTTTCCGCTAAGACCGGAGAGGGAATCTCAGATTTGATGGATATGATTCTCCTGACAGCCGAGATGCTTGAGCTCAAAGCCAATCCGGACCGCCGCGCCCGCGGCCTGATCCTGGAGGCCCGTCTTGATAAGGGCAAGGGCGCTGTAGCCAATATGCTGGTGCAGAAGGGAACACTGCATACCGGCGATGTGATTGCAGCCGGTTCGGCTCACGGACGTGTCCGTGCGATGGAGGACTCTTTTGGCCGTTCCATCAAGACGGCGGGTCCGTCCACACCGGTTTCCATCATCGGCTTAAACGATGTTCCCGAAGCAGGTGAGGTTTTTGTCTGCTGTGAAAACGAGAGAGAAGCACGGAGCTTTTCCGAGACATTTATAGCACAGCATAAGGTCGAAATGCTCGATGAGACAAAGACAAGGATGTCGCTTGATGATCTGTTCAATCAGATTAAAGAAGGAGATCTTCAGGAACTGCCTATCGTGGTCAAAGCCGATGTGCAGGGATCTGTTGAGGCTCTCAGCCAGAGTCTGGTGAAGCTTTCAAACGATGAAGTGACGGTCAAAGTCATTCACGGCGGTGTCGGCGCGATCAACGAGTCAGATGTCATTTTGGCTTCTGCCTCCAATGCGATCATTATCGGCTTTAATGTACGGCCGGATGCGATGGCGAAAGAGACAGCAGGCCGCGAAGGTGTTGATATGCGGCTGTACCGCGTCATCTATGATGCCATTGATGATATTGAAGCGGCCATGAAGGGCATGCTGGCACCGGAGTTCGAAGAGAAAGTCTTTGGACATGCGCAGGTACGCCAGATCTTCAAAGCCTCTGGTGTCGGAACGATTGCCGGCTGTTATGTGACAGACGGCACGATTGAACGTTCCTGTCAGGCACGTGTTGTGCGTGACGGAATCGTTGTGTATGAGGGAGAGATGGCTTCTCTCAAGCGCTTCAAGGATGATGTCAAGGAAGTCAAGACCGGCTTTGAGTGCGGTATTGTGATGGAAAGCTTTAATGATATTAAGGAAGGCGATCAGATTGAAGCCTTCAAAATGATCGAAAAAGAGAGATAAGATGAGGAAAAACAGTCAAAAGAATTCCCGTGTCAATGCCCGGGTCCAGCAGGTGTTGGCGGAGATTATCAGAGGCAGGATTCATGATCCGCGCATTTCACCGATGACGACAGTTGTCTCTGTGCAGGTAGCTCCTGATCTGAAGACCTGCAAGGCATATATCAGTGTGCTCGGGTCGGAGAAAGAGCAGCAGAAGACGATGGAAGGACTGGGCAGCGCGCTCGGATTCATTCGTCGTGAGCTCGCTTCTTCTCTGAATCTGCGCAACACGCCGGAGATTACATTCATTCCGGATCAGTCGATCGGTTACGGAGTGGATATGATTCACAAGATAGAGACTATCGCGCAGGAGGATGCTGAACATATCCGCATGCGCGGGGAAGAAGAGGATATCATTGACTGACTACACAGATCTGATTCATCTGGATCAATACATCAGACAAGCCGGATCGATTGCGGTCGGAGGACACGAACACCCGGACGGGGATTGTGCGGGATCGACGACCGGTTTGGTCCGCTATATCAACAATATGTGTCCACAGACTCAAATAGATCTCTATCTGGAAAAGATTCCGGATGCATATGCATTTCTCGGAGATGGAATTGAGATCCGTGATCATATTGATGAGGAACGTGCACCGTATGATCTGTTTATCTGCCTTGACTGCGGCGTCATAGAAAGGCTTGGATTTGCTCAGCCTGTTTTTAATAAGGCGCTTAAAACGATCTGTATTGATCATCATATCAGCAATCCGGGGTTTGCCGATATCAACCGCATCTGCCCCCATGCCAGTTCGACGAGTGAGATGCTGGCCGAGGAAATGGATGCGCAGTATGTGGACACGGATGTGGCAAGGAGCCTTTTTTTGGGAATTGTCCATGATACGGGGGTTTTCCAGTATCCCTGCACGTCTCCGGGGACGCACCGGATCGTCGCAGATCTGCTCAAGTATGATTTCAATGCACCTGAGTTGATCACGAAGACTTTTTATGAAAAGACGATGCAGCAGCAGAAGATAGCGGCTCAGGCTATGTTAAATGCCCGTCTGGCTGCCGGCGGAGCAGTGATTACATCCATGATCACAGCTGCTGAAATGCAGCAGTATGATGTTCTTCCCGAACATCTGGACGGTATTGTAGCACAGATGCGCGATACAAAAGGTGTGGAATGTGCTCTCTTCATGTACGAGAGGGGGAAGGATGAGTGGAAAGTGTCGCTGCGCTCACGATCTTATGTCGACGTGAGGCAGATTGCACAGGCGTTTGGCGGCGGCGGACACAGGAAAGCTGCCGGCGTGACATTTAATACAGACAAACCTGAGGACGCCATGAGCCAGGTTGTTTCACTTATCAGTGAGCAGATCGACAGACAGGAGAAGAGTTTTGCCTGAAAAAATCAACGGAATGATAAACATTTATAAGGAGGCCCAATGGACCTCCTTTGATGTTGTGGCAAAAATGCGCGGGATTCTTCATATCAAAAAGATCGGTCATGCCGGTACGCTCGATCCCGCGGCAGAGGGGGTACTGCCTGTTTGCATTGGAAAAGCGACGCGTATTGCTGATATGCTCTCAGGAGAGACCAAAACCTACCGTGCAAAGATGAGACTCGGGGTTGTAACAGATACGCTGGATCAGACAGGACGTGTCATTCACAGAACAGAGTCTTCTGCGATGCAGGATCTGAGCGAAGACAAAATACGTTCAGTGATCAACAGTTTTGCCGGCGGATATGATCAAATCCCGCCTATGTATTCGGCCAGACATGTGCAGGGCAAGCGTTTGTATGAATTGGCGCGTGAAGGAAAGACGGTCAATCGCCAACCGGTTCATGTACGGATTGATAATATCACTGTTGAGCAGATAGTGCTGGAGGGAGGTTTCGCTGAGTGCGGCGCATTTTCGTCTTACCCATTAATCGAGCTGTCTGTTACCTGCGGAAGAGGGACGTATATCCGCTCTCTGTGTGCTGATATCGGAGAAAAGCTTGGCTGTGGAGCGGTGATGACGCATCTGGTGCGCACACGCGTGGGTCCGTTTGATATCAGAGAGGCTCTGCGCATCAACCAGGTTGAGGAAACGCCTGATATCACTAAGATTGTGATTCCGATAGACTGCGTATTTGAGAAGCTTCCGGCGGTCGCTGTTGAGGGTTCTTTTGAAAAGCTGGCACATAACGGCAACAAGATTCCCGCGGAGGGACTGTCGCTTTATGATACAGCGATGGCTCCCACCGGAAAGTTCAGGCTGTATGATGCACAGGGAGCTTTTGTCGGTATCTACTGCATAGATGAAAGCGGGAAAATGGCCCACCCTGTAAAAATGTTTTTCTGACGGCTGCACGCCGGTTGAGCTGATTGCTCTCCGGCGTGTTTTTTGTTAAAATAATAAATTAAGTAAATACACTTCGGATCAGGGGAAAAGATGGAATACATTCACGGATTAAAGAATTTTAAAATGAACCGTCCATCGGCAGTGATGATCGGTAAATTTGACGGTTTTCATCTCGGCCATCAAAGGCTTCTTCGAAAACTTCAGACACTGGCACAAAGCGAAGGCATTGCCAGCATCGTGATTGCTTTTGATATGGTGCCGCTGCTGAAAGAGAAGGGGCTGCTCACCGGGGTTCTCATGGAGCGGTCTGAGAAGCGTGTGTATCTGCAGGACAAAGTGGATTATTTTGTTGACTGTCCGTTTGATGCTTCTGTCTCCGAGATGCAGGCAGAAAGCTTTATCCGCGATGAACTGGCAGAAAAGCTTCGCGTGCGCCATGTTGTTGTCGGCGCCGATTTCAGATTTGGCAAAGACAGACGCGGCGATGTGCAGATGCTCGAGCATTATCAGGAGTCATACGGGTATGAACTGCATATCGTTCCGGATGTCTATCGCGGCTACGAGAAAATCAGCAGTCATCTGGTCAAAGATGATCTGGTGGCTGGACGGTTTCAGGAAGTTAACAGCCAGCTCGGCCATCCCTGGCAGATTTTCGGAAGAGTCAACCATGGAAGGGCGCTGGGCAAAAACACGTTCGGGATGGCGACCATCAATATCACTCCGGATCCGGTTAAAGCGCTTCCGCCCTACGGAGTGTATGTTGTCGGCGTAGAGATAAAGGATCCGTATGATATAAGCCGGATGCAGGAGGGCGCAGCAGGCCGGATGATCCCGGGGGTAGCCAATCTCGGGATTAAGCCGACAGTCGGCGGACAAAAAACACCTGATGTGGAAGTGCATCTGATTGATTTTGATCAGGAGATTTACGGCGAGCAGGTTGTCGTCTCGTTTTATGAGTTTCTGAGGCCGGAGAAAAAGTTTGACAGTTATCAGACGCTCAAAGAGCAGATGCAGCGTGATCTTTCCGCGGCCAGAGCGGCGTGGAGAGATATGACATATACAGACTGATTATTTACAGACAGTGACAGGAGGTATGGCAAAGATGCCGATTACACATTTACTAGAGAAAAACGCGATTGAGTATCCGGATGATATAGCTCTTGTGGCCTTAAACCCAGAGATCGATGATCCGCGCAGGCTTTCATGGAAAGAATATGATTTGATTCAGAGACCGCAGGCTCAGCCTTACCGGCGCGAGCTGACATGGCGGACCTTTAATGAAAAGGCCAACCGCGTGGCACATTTACTGCTTTTGCGCAATGTCAAAAAGGGTGATAAGGTCGGAATCCTGATGATGAACTGCTTGGAATGGCTGCCCATCTATTTTGGCATTCTCAAGAGCGGCGCGATCGCTGTACCGCTTAACTTCCGCTATGACTCAGAGGAGATTATGTATTGTGTTGATCTCGCGGATATTTCTGTGTTGTTTTTTGGCGTTGAGTTCGTTGAGCGCCTTGACGAGATCAAAGATACGCTGATGCAAAACAGGCTTCTGTTCTTTATCGGTGACGGTTCTCCTGATTATGCGGAGGACTATTACCGTGAAGTGTCTGACTGTCCGAGCAATGAGCCGGATGTGGCGATCACAGATGACGATCTGGGGGCCATCTATTTCTCATCAGGTACGACGGGATTCCCGAAGGCCATCCTGCACAAGCACCGTTCCCTGTCCCATTCAGCACAGGTTGAGCAGCATCATCACGGTCAGCAGAAAGATGATGTCTTTCTGTGTATCCCGCCGCTGTATCACACAGGTGCCAAGATGCACTGGTTCGGAAGCCTTTTGTCAGGCAGTAAAGCCGTGCTGCTGACCGGTATCAGACCGGAAACCATTTTGACGGCAGTTTCACAGGAAAGATGCACAATCGTGTGGCTCCTCGTTCCGTGGGCACAGGATATACTGGATGCCATTGACCGCGGGCAGATCAAGCTGGAAGACTATCATCTGGATCAGTGGAGAATGATGCATATCGGTGCCCAGCCGGTTCCGAAATCACTTGTCCACCGGTGGCTCAAGATCTTCCCGCATCATCAGTATGATACGAACTACGGCCTGTCAGAGGCGATTGGACCGGGCTGCGTTCATCTGGGCGTGGAAAACACAGAACATGTCGGCGCGATCGGGATTCCGGGATACGGATGGGAATGCCGCATCCTCGATGAGAATCATCAGGACGTAGCACAAGGTGAAGTCGGAGAACTGGCTGTGCGCGGACCGGGTGTGATGGAAGAATACTACAAAAATCCGGAAGCAACCGAAGAGTCTCTCTCAAAAGACGGCTGGCTTTACACGGGGGATATGGCCAAGCAGGATGAGTACGGCATGTATTATCTGGTGGACCGCAAAAAAGATGTCATCATCACAGGCGGAGAAAACCTGTATCCTGTGCAGATAGAAGATTTCATTCACAAGCATGAGGCAGTGAAGGACGTGGCGGTTATCGGCCTTCCGGAACCAAGACTCGGAGAGATTGCCACAGCGATTGTGGAAATTAAGGAAGG
>CADBOU010000074.1 GCA_902796355.1 uncultured Lachnospiraceae bacterium | reverse complement strand
GTCAGCGTGCGTGGGCTGTCCGCTCAACCAGGATGAGTATTGTCCATTTTGATCTTATTTGGCCATCATGGTATTTATGAGATCAATAGTCTGCATTGACCGATTGATATAAAATGACATGTTGCCAAACCCCAATTTGTCAATCGAGAAATCACCTCAAGTCATTTAATGCAAGTCATTCTTTACAGATTGTGTTTGTGGTAAAATCAAAGAGGAGCAGATTATATACAACTAAATCATCCGGATCAAGGCTGGAAAGGAGCTGCTGTGCGTACTGAATCATTGAAAGACTGGACTGAATATGTCGATATCGGCTGGCAGGAAAACCGCACTCAGTTAAAGTCCGGTATTTCACTTGCTTATATGACTATGGGACCAGAGGACGGTGAGCCAGTGGTATTAATTCACGGGGTGACGGACAACCGGGTATCATGGTCACAGATTACGCCTGACCTGGCACGGGCAGGGATGCGGGTCTATGTGCCTGAGCTGCGCGGGCACGGGAAATCAGATAAGCCTGTGGCGGATGACAGAGGATATACGATCGAGGTGTACAGCGAAGATATGGTTTCTTTTGTTGATACGCTGGGACTGCAGTCTTTCCATCTGGCAGGGCATTCTCTTGGGTCGCTCGTCGCCCAGAGAATCGCGGCAGTGCTGCCGGAGAGGGTTCGATCTCTGACGCTGATCGGATCCGGTCCTGGCTGCAAAGACAGTCAGGGGCTGCAGTATTTTCTTCATGGAGACAGTGAGTCGTTTCGGGGTGTCCACGGATATGATCAGACTAAAGAGTTTCCGGATGCTTTTTTGCAGGAGTGGGTTGCCACGACCAATGAAGACGAGTGTTTTAAAAAGGCGTTTTACGAGAGTGCAAAAGAATTGCCCTATGAAGTGTGGGGGTATGCATTTGACGGGCTGACTGTGATAGATAACTCTGATATTCTGGCTGATATCACAAGCCCGGTTCAGATCATCTGGGGGACAGAAGATGTCTTTTTCCCTGCCGAAGCACAGGAAAAGCTGAAGGGCGGACTGTCTGGCACATCAGGTGGCAGCGCTGATCGAAGAGCATGTAAAAAGACATGAATTATGATGAAATCTGGAGTTTCCCGTTTGATCAGATAGATGCCTATCTGATGGAACGCGGAGCTGTAAAAAAGGAAAACACCTATATGATCGGGGAGTGCTGCATTAAGATTGAAGCGCTTTCACAGCGCCCTGTCGGGAATACGCTTTCCCTGCCGCAGACCAGAGTGCAGATGAAAGGAGCCGGGGCGGACACTGTCCACCACGGCTTTCACATGCATTTTCTGTCAGGAGGGGCCTGAGGGCTCCTTCGTTTATTCTTTGCAGACGTCAACCCAGCCTTCGGCATGGGCCACATCATACAGCTCATCGACAGTCAGTCTGACTGCACTTTGTCCGTTTCCGGCCGCCGGGTAAACGATATCAAACTTTTTCAGGCTTTCATCGAGGAAGACGAGAATCCCGGCATTGATGCCGAAGGGACAGACGCCGCCAGGGGCGTGTCCGGTCAGAGGTTCTACGTCTTCAAAGGGGATCATCTTGGCTTTGGTATGGAAGGTATCCTTGTATTTGCGGTTGTCCACGCGGGCGGTGCCCTCTGCCAGAATCAGAATCGGTCCGGCGGGTGTGACAAAGGAGAGCGTCTTGGCGATGCGTGCCGGCTCGACGCCGAGAGCATCAGCCGCCTCCTGCACAGTCGCGCTGGATGTCTCTGTTTCGATCACGCGATCCCCGTATCCCTTTTCTGTCAGATATGCTTTTGCTTTTTCAAATGACATCGTACATATACTCCTTTAATCAGTGATGATGGTGATGGTGGTGGCTTTGACCCGCATGTGTGGAAACAGGTGCTCCTTCATAGAGGGGGATCTGCTCAAAGCCGTGTTCTGTCAGGACTGTTTCTTCAGTGAATCCGGCTTCTTTAGCCATGTCGCGCGCCAGATCAAAGCCATAGTCAAGCTGTTCCTTATCGTGGGCATCTGAGGTAAGCATGATCCGGCCCTCCCGTGCACAGATGGAACGCAGCATATCGATTGAAGGATAAGGCGCACTGCGGTATCCTCTGGCCATTGCGCCGGTGTTAATCTCAAAGATCGGCGTTCCGTTTGCCGATGCGCCTGTGCGCTGCAGTCCGGTCCAGAACGGCCCGACATCAGCACCTGCAAAGAGGGTGTCCAGTGTGCGGGACCAGATGACCATATAGTCCGGATGGTTGGGGTCAAAGAGGGTGCCGTCTTCATTAAACTTGCTGATCAGGTCAAAATGGCCGATAATATCACAGCCGGTGATCTGGACGACCTTCGTGACCATCTTAAAATAGTTGGCAATCAGAGAGTAGATGTCCCCTTCGAAATGCTCAGCAGCTGCCCTCTCGAGCGTTTCACGGTCTTCATCGACAGGGATGAACACCCCGTCAGCGAGCAGATAGTGGACACTGCCGATCACATAATCCCAGGGATGGGAGATCGGATCAGAAAAGTAATCCTGCTCGATACCGGCATAAATGCGAATCTGATCAGCATATTGATTGCGCAACGAAATAATATCTTTATAATACTTATTTGTGTCTTCTCGGCTCATGCAGTAACTTTCATCGTGGACAGTATGGGCGTGGCCGGAAAATCCGATTGAGTCAAATCCCTGGGCGATGGCAGCCTGCACGATCGCCTCGGGCGTGTCTTTTCCGTCGCAGTAACAGGTATGGGTGTGGAGATTTTGTTTCATGATGTCATATGCTCCTGCTTCACTTTTTTGTCGATGACGTGGCGGGAGGCCAGTTCGTTTCGTACTTCTTCGAGTGAAATACCCATCTCGAGCATCAGGACCATGACGTGGTATGCCAAATCGCCGATCTCATAGATGGTTTCCTTTTTATCCTGCTGCGTGGCGGCAATGATCACTTCTGTGCTCTCCTCGCCGATCTTTTTGCAGATCTTATCGGCACCTTTTTCAAACAGATAAGTGGTGTAGGAGCCTTCCTTTGGATTAACTTTCCGGTCTTTAATGATTTCCATCAGATCTTCGAGCGAAAAGTCAGCGAGTTCATCGCTCTCACAGAGAGGATTAAAAAAGCATGATTCATTTCCTGTGTGACAGGCGGGCCCGTCTTTTTTGACGATCACCTGCAGGGTGTCCTTGTCACAGTCGGCTGTGATGCTGACGATGTGCTGGAGATTGCCGCTGGTCTCACCCTTTGTCCAGAGCTGGCCCCGCGAGCGGCTCCAGAAACAGGTCAGGCCGGTTTCGATAGATTTTTCAAGGCTTTCCCGGTTCATCCAGGCGACCATCAGGAGTTTGTGGGTGCCTGCCTCGATCACGACGGCCGGGATCAGTCCCTTCTCGTCAAACTTGAGCTCATTGATGTCAAATACAGTATTCATATGTATGGTGCCTGCCTGAATGTGTGGTCTGACTGAAGGCAGGCCTCCTCCTTTCCGGTTTCAATGAATCATTTCTGCTGCAGAGCAGATTTTTACAATACGCGCATCGGAATTCCCTCTGCGGCTAATTCTTTTTTCAAATCGCTGATGGCTACCTCCCCGAAATGAAAGATTGAGGCAGCAAGGCCGGCAGATACTTTCGGGATGCGCTTAAAGAGAGTTGTAAAGTCCCCGATGCATCCCGCGCCGCCTGAGGCGATGACGGGCACGTCAACTGCGTCACATACGGCCTGCAGCATTTCCAGGTCGAAACCCTCTTTGACACCGTCAGTATCAATCGAATTGACGACCACCTCTCCGGCACCGTTTTCAACACATCGCTTGATCCAGGAGATAGCCTCCATGCCGGTGTTCTCACGCCCGCCTTTGGCGAAGACCATGAACATCCCGTCGACGCGTTTGATGTCGGCAGAGAGTACGACACATTGATCGCCGTATTTGAGTGCGGCTTCGGTGACAAGCGCCGGATTTTTGATGGCGCCCGAGTTGACGCTCACCTTGTCGGCACCGCATTTGAGTACACGGTCAAAGTCATCGACCGTGTTGATGCCGCCGCCGACCGACAGCGGGATAAAGATTTCATGAGCTACCCGGGTCAGGATGTCGGTAAAGAGCCTGCGTCCCTCAGCGGAGGCGGTAATGTCATAAAAGACCAGCTCATCCGCGCCGGCCTCACTGTAATAGCGGGCCAGATCGACGGGAGAGGAAACATCCCGGATGCCTTCAAAGTTGACTCCTTTGACAACGCGTCCATCGCGCACGTCCAGGCAGGGAATGATGCGTTTTGTAATCATTTTGTATCCTCCTGCGCGAGTCTGACTGCCTCAGCCAGGTCAATCGCGCCTGTATAATATGCTTTTCCAATGATCGCGCCGTAGATGCCGGTGTCATTCAGGGCCCTGACATCTTCCATTGATGAGACACCCCCGGAAGCGACAATGTTAAGTGACAGTTCTTTCAGCATCTGCCGGTAGAGTGCTCGGTTGGTGCCCTGCATGGCGCCGTCTTTGGAGATGTCGGTGCAGATGATGGTGGAAACGCCTTTGTTCTCCATCTCATGGCAGAAATCCATCAAAGGCTTCCCGGATGTCTCCATCCAGCCATGCGTGGCGATAAAGCCGTCTCTTGCATCGGCGCCGACAGCGATATGGCCTCCGTAAGCGGCTACGGCCTGATCAACAAAATCCGGGTCAGTGACGGCCGCTGTTCCGATAATGACACGCGCAACGCCTGCATCCAGGTAGCGTTTTATGATGCCCATTGAGCGGATCCCGCCCCCGATTTCAACATGGAGGGATGTCTCATGAGCGATCTGCTCCACAACATCCATGTTGGGAGTGGTACCGTCCTTGGCACCCTCCAGATCAACCATGTGAATCCAGGTTGCCCCGGCCTCCTCAAACAGGCGGGCCGTATGAATCGGATGCTCGTCATAGACTGTCATTTGTCTGTAATCGCCTTTATAGAGTCTTACAGCTTTTTGGTCATATAAATCGATGGCAGGGAGAATGATCATAATGCACAAAATCTCCTTAATATAGAAAGTCCCACAGAGCCGCTCTTTTCCGGGTGGAATTGACAGCCCATGACATTGTCTTTGGCGACAGCAGCTGTCAGCGTGGCGCCGTATTCTGTCGTTGCGATCACATACTGTGGGTCGGTAACGGCATGGTAGGAATGAACAAAGTAAACGTGGTCACCATCGTGTGTATCCGCAAAGAGAGGATGATCGTGGTGAAGTGTGAGCGCATTCCAGCCGATCTGCGGGATCAGAAGATCCGGAGCGCCCGCTTTTTCAAGTGAATCTTTGATGGGACAGATCGCTCCGGGAATCAGACCAAGTCCGTCCCAGTCACCGTATTCATAGCTGTGATCGAGCAGCAGCTGCATCCCGAGACAGATGCCGAGGATGGGCTTTCCGCGGACGGCCTCTTCGTGCACCACTTCGCCAAGGCCTGTCTGCGCGAGCAGGAGGGCGGCGTCTCTGAAAGCGCCGACACCCGGAAGAAGAAGACGGTCAGCGCGGGCGATCTCCTCTGGATCACCGGTGACAATGACCTCTTCACCGATTGCTTCAAACGAGGACTGAAGCGAAAACAGATTTCCTAATCCATAATTAATGATTGCTATCACGTGTCGTTCTCCTTTTACAGTGATCCCTTGGTAGAGGGAAGTTCGCCGTTCAGTGCCGGATCTATGGCAATCGCCTCCCGGAAGGTCCGGGCGAAAGATTTAAACGTGCATTCGATGATGTGATGCGAATTCTTTCCGGTCAGATAATGGATGTGCAGTGTGATCCGCGCTTCCCGTGTGAGAGCCATGAAAAACTCTTCAATCAGTTCCGTATCAAAATTTCCGCATTTTTGTGTCGGGATCTTGAGAGCCCAGCCCAGATATCCGCGCCCGGAGATATCGAGCGCTGTTAAAACCAGTGCCTCATCCATCGGGATGATGGTGCTTGAGTAGCGGGAGATACCTCGTTTGTCGCCGAGAGCCTGATCGATCGCCTGTCCCAGACAGATGGCAACATCCTCGACGGTGTGGTGATCATCGACATCTGTATCTCCATCGCAGGTAATGAACAAATCACAGCGACTGTGTGCGGAAAAGAGCGTCAGCATGTGATCAAGGAATCCGACGCCGGTATTGATTTCATTTTGGCCGGTTCCATCCAAATTCAAAGAAAGGTTTATTTTTGTTTCTTTTGTATCTCTTTTTATTTCAGCTCTTCTCATTAATTACCTCCTGCATTCGCTCCAGGAATTGATTCATCTGTTCATCACTTCCGATAGAAATGCGGTTAAAATCTGTAATCACCGGGCTGTCAAAATGCCTGATCAGCACAAAGCGGCGCAGCATTTCTTCATAGATTGTCTTGCCGGCGATGCGTTGATGCCGGGCAAAGACAAAGTTGGCGAGCGAGGGGATGACGGTAAAATCCATCGCCTCCAGCGCAGCTGTCGTGCGCATGCGGGTCGCCTTGATCTTTTCTGCATTGGCCCGGTAATAGGTGTCGGCATCGACAGTGGCTTCAGCCAGTTTCATTGTCAGACGGTTGATGTTGTACGGGTTGGTTGAGTACTGAATTGTCATCAGATCATTAATCAGCTCTGCCGATCCGATGGCAAAGCCGAGCCGCCCGCCTGCAAAAGAAGCATACTTGGAAAACGTATGGGAGACAAGGAGATTGTCATATTTTTTTGTCAGAAAGATGGCGCTCTCAGCACCAAAGTCAACATAGGCCTCATCAATCAAAACCACATGATCCGGGTTGGTGCGCACGATTTTTTCGATCTGATCGACTGTGAGTGCAGCGCCGGTCGGTGCGTTCGGGTTCGGAATGATGATATTTTGGTGAAGGCTGCAATAGTCATCGGGATTGATGAACAGAGCCGGCAGATTGTCGGATGCACACATGGGCACGCGGTTTACCTGTACGCCGTGCAGAGCGGCGATCACCTCGTAAAAACTGTAAGTGATCTCGGGAAAGGCGATCTTTTCATCGTCATCGACAAAGGCCATCATCGCGAAGTTCAAAATGTCATCCGATCCGTTTGACAGAAAAACATTTTCCGGCTTTACGTCATAGAGAGATGCCAGCTTTTCTTTGAGAATGCGGCCTGTCGGATCCGGGTAGAGGCGCAGTGCCTCAAGATCGTTCTCCTTAAGCGCCTCAAGGACAGACGGCGCCGGAGGATAGGGTGATTCATTTGTGTTTAATTTGATATAGGTGCCGTCATTTCTCTGCTCTCCGGGTGTGTAGGAGGCAAAGCCCTGGTAGGCGGTTTTGATAAATCTGCTCATAGTAAATCCTTATTTCCGTGACTCGGCACTCAGAGAGTGTGCTTCAAGCCCCTCAGTACGCCCGATGCGCGCGATGTCATCGGCGTCACGTTTGATCGCTTCGTCAGAGTAGTAAGAATACTGCATTTTTTTGACAAAATCATCAACTGACAGCGGGCTTGAAAAACGGGCCGTGCCGCTGGTCGGCAGGGTGTGGTTCGGCCCCGCAAAATAGTCGCCGAGTGCCTCCGGGCTGTTCTTTCCCAGAAAGACAGAGCCGGCATGTTTGATGTGATCAAGATAGTCAAAAGGTTTGTCCACACAGAGTTCAAAGTGCTC
>CADBOU010000073.1 GCA_902796355.1 uncultured Lachnospiraceae bacterium | reverse complement strand
CACACCGCGATCCACGCACACAGAAGTGCCGCCAGGATCCGCAGACGTCTGACTTTCTTTTTCTGTTTATCGCTTTTCCTGCTCAATATCCGATCTCCTCTGCAGTAAATGTCCTGCCGTAGGACATTTCATAAAACGCATCAATGTTCTCCTGCAGCTGTTCCTCTGGAAGCAGTTCCGGATACATTTTACTTTTCATAAAATCTATTCCCAACACGCTCACAACTCCGGGAAATTCCCAGGAGTCTTTCTGCGCCGGCATGACATAGACATGTTTGTTTTTCACAGCCTTAAGCTCCGCCCAGGCCTTATCCTTAAAAATGTCTTCCGGTCCGTAATTGGTCCCCTCACTGCCGGTTATAAAGATATAATCCGGATCCCATTTGAAAATCTGCTCTGTTCCGGCTGTCGGCCACAGCTCTGTCGCTTCCATGTCAGCTGCCGGGCTGATCCCGCCGGCGTACTCGATCATCGCGCTTTGCAGCATACTGCCGTCAGCAACCTTCCCGAGTGAAGAGCCCATCACGATCGCACTCTTCTTGTCGTTAATCTTTTCAGCTTCTTCCTTATCGGCATCGATGCGCTCATCGTAATATGCAATTAAATCCTGTGCACGATCCTGCTTGCCCAGAACGGCACCCATGATCGTGAGAGCTGTCTTCATCTCTTCAGGGTTTTCAAAAGACAATCCGACCGCCGGAATACCCAGATCCTTAACACGATCAAGACCATCTATATCGGTCGCCTTGTGAAAAAAGATGTCCGGGGCAAGCTCAGCGAGCGCCTCCAGATCCGGAACTCCTTTACCGACATCTACAGCGTCCTTCAAAGAAGGCGCCAGCTCATAAAGAAACTCCTCTGTCTTTCCAATGCCCTTGATTTTATCACCATCACCCAGCGTGATCACAAAACGCGCCACGACACGATAACTGATGGCGATACTCTGAACGCCTTTAGGAACTTCAACTTCACGTCCAGCCTGGTCAATCACAGTGATGCTCTCATCATCTTGACTGACTATCTTTCCGGCATCCTGGATCTGTCCTGAAACAGCACTGTTCTTCGAACTGTCATCGTTTCTTTCAGCACTTCCGCAGCCACTCATGATACGAAGCAGCACAAAAATCGCGGTGACAATCAAAACCGCAAGAATCCGGCTGAGAACAACCCTCTTCTTAGATTTCTGACCCGCTTCCGTTACAGGTTTTTCTTTCACAATTTCGGTGTCACGCATGCTGTTCTGTCCATTTCATCGACCTGTATCAGTTTCAAATCACAGTGATAGATCTCTGATAAATGTTCTTCTGTCACGATTTCATCAACCGGCCCGCTGATCATATGGCCTCCGCCGTCGATCAGGCCTGCTTTTCCTTCCAGCAATAATGCCTGGTTGGGGTCATGTGTGGTAATGATCACTGCAAAACCGCGCGCAGCCATCGCCTTGACCATCTGAAGCGTGCGATAAGTGTTCCCGTAATCAAGGTGTGCCGTCGGCTCGTCAAAAAGGATGATTTTCGGATCCTGCATAACAGCGCGCGCAATCAGTGCCTGCTGCCGCTCCCCTCCGCTGATCTGTAGGTAAGAGCGTTCTGCAAGATGTGCAATCGAAAGTTCCTCCATAGCATAGTGACACCGATCCTCATCTTCCGGCGAAGGCTTTCCAAACACACCTTTTTCGGGTGCCACTCCCATCATGATAAAGTCTTTCACTGTATAATCGAATGTCGCTTCATGCATCTGCGGGACATAGCCGACTTTACCGGCAATCTGTTTTGCGCTCAGGGAAGTGATATCCTGTCCTTCAATCTCAATCCGTCCGGCATCCGGCTTCATAAATCCCATCATCAGAGATAACAATGTAGACTTCCCCGCTCCGTTCGGACCGAGAATCTCCATAATCTCTCCCGCTTTGATATCAAAAGTAATATCATGAAGAATCTGCCGGGAAGTGCCGGGATAAGTGAAATCCACTCCGCGCAAATGGTAAACCGGGGTCTCGTTTGTCTTTATCACAGCGCTCATCCCAATCTCCCCCTCTGTTTGTACAACAGCCAGGCATAAAACGGAGCGCCGATGATACCGGTAAGAATACTGACAGGCATTTCTGCCGGACCGATGATCCTGGTCACAGTATCAACCAGCAGCATAAAGACAGCTCCCAGCAAACATGCTGCAGGAAGAAGACGTCTGTTCCCCGATCCGACAACCATCCGCCCGAAATGCGGAATGACCAGGCCGATCCAGCCGATTGTACCCGATATGCATACAGCTCCCGCGGTCAGGATCGTCGCGCAAACGATACAGACGCCGCGCAGCACAGGGACATTAGCGCCAAGCGCTGCCGCCTCTCTTTCGCCGAGAGACATAATATCGATCCAGAAACTCATACCAATTAAGATGACAGCTGCAATAACAGACAACGGCAGCACGTACAGAACATCTTTCAATCTGGCGTCGGCAAAGCTGCCGAGCTGCCAGTATGTAATCGCTGCAAGCTGTGTCTCGGGGTCAGCAATATATTTGATAAATCCTAAAATGGAACTCATTGCTCCGGAAACAATGATACCGGAAAGAACCAGCATGATATTGGAAGTACTGCGCACAGCCTTCGGAATCATCAGCGTGAGCGTAACAGCTGCAAGGCCGCCGGCAAAAGCACAGACCTGAATCCAGGTTCCTCCAAAAGAGGCTAAAATGCCAACCGCTGCACCGATGCAGGCTCCTGATGAAACACCCAGAAAATCAGGACTGACCAGTGGGTTCTTGAAAATGCCCTGATAGACAGCGCCGGATAACGCCAGCGATGATCCGACAACGATCGTAGACAACACACGGGGAAGTCTCAGCCCAAGGACGATTTTTTCATCCATAGCCGCCTGACCGTGACCGCCTGCAAGGATTTTAAAACAATCAGGAACTGAGACACTGTATTTACCCACACAAAGACACGCTATCGCTAATGCGATCAGCGCAAATAAGAGAACCATATTGACGGTTACCGCTTTTGCCTTTGTGGTTTTGTCCTGCACTTCGGCTCCTTTATGTTCTTTGGACAACATTTTATTAAGTTTACATTACCACACAACCGGATTGTGATGCAATAATCAGCGGTTTTCAGTTCCTTTTAAAAGTGAAAAGGCAGTACACCTTTGCGGTATACTGCCTTGAATATGTCTGATGTAAGATTAGTCTGTAAAATTACTCGTTCAACTCGGATGTGCAGTGCGGGCAGCGTGTTGCATCGATCGCGATCTCGCTCTTGCAGAACGGGCAAACCTTGGTTGTCGGTGCCTCTTCAGTCTCTTCCTTCTTG
>CADBOU010000072.1 GCA_902796355.1 uncultured Lachnospiraceae bacterium | reverse complement strand
TCTCACAGACGGTGAGGATTATTTCCTGATCGACGGCGGCGGCGGAAGCGATATTATCCGCTGCATTACAAAGATGGAGATTCCCTGGACAAAAATGCATCATGCCTACCTGAGCCATGAGCATACTGACCATCTGATGGGGATGGTCTGGGTCGTCCGCTATGTGGCAGAACTCATCAACTGGGGCCGCTATGATGACCAGGATTTTATCGTCTATGTCAATGCGGCGACAGCCGATAAGCTGCTGACGGTATGCCGTCTGCTGCTTAAGAAAGCGCAGCGCGATCTGATCGGCAAGCGCATTCATTTTGAAATCATTGAAGATGGTCAGAAGGTGAATGTGCTGGGCGATGATTTTACATTTTTTGATATTCATTCAGGAAAGGCACCTCAGTTTGGATTCCGCATGGATGCCAAAGAGGGATATCATCTGGTCTTTCTCGGTGATGAACCGTTTTCGGAGGAGACGATTCAGTATATGGAGCCCTGCGACTGGCTGCTTACGGAGTCTTTCTGTCTGTATTCGGAGGCTGACAGATACAATCCATATGAGCTGTTCCATTCCACCGTCAAAGAGGCCTGTGAATGCGCTGCACGGTTTCATGCAAAAAACCTTGTGATCTGGCATACAGAGGACGAATCGACATACGGCTTCAGGAAAAAGGTGTATACGGATGAGGCGAAGCAGTTCTTTGACGGCAACATCTATGTGCCTGATGATTTTGAAATCATCGATTTAGCCAATTAAAATCGATTATTTGATAGTGTTATTAACAAAACTGATCATCCGGAAAAAGATTGTTATAAAGTCGATAAATCCCATAATACAAAGGAATTCTTATATTTTCATAAACCTATTGACAAACTCGGGACATTGAACGATAATAAATTTATAATCGATTATAAGCTAACGCGAGGAGTGTCGCACATCTATATCGAAAGGAGTTCTTATGCAGCAGTTAACACCTAATGTCTATACGGAAACAGAAATCAGAGGATGCGATCCCAGCATGGTTCTCACAAAGGAAGGTGCGGTCTTTATCGATACCGCGCAGTGGATCACCAATCTGGAGCAGATGATTGCATTTGCAGAGGAGAAAGTGGGATGCGTTAAGTATCTGATCAACACAGAGTCGCATATCGATCATATCTTCGGCAATCACTGGCTGAAGAAGGCCGGCGCAACCATTATCGGACACGAGAAAATTCTTGACAGCTTCTTCAAGATTCCGCCCGCATTCAACATGACCACACATGACTACAACGTGGACATTATCAAAAGACAGGATCCGGATGCGCTGGATCGTATGCCTTCAGAGGAAGACTACATTATCGCGACACCGGACATCACTTTCTCAGACAGACTGACACTCAAGCTGGGTGATCATACATTTGATTGCTTCCATAAGCCGGGACATTCTCCCGAGCAGGTCAGCGTATATGTTCCGGAAGAGAGAACAGTCTTTGTCGGCGACAACATCTTTAACGACTGCCAGATCTGGCTGCACTCAGCCAATATCGATCAGCTCTTCGAGAGCCTCAACTGGCTGCAGGGTCTCGATGTCGACTTCATCGTTCCGGGTCACGGTCCTGTCAAAGGCAAAGAGTCCATCGCAGAGAACAAGCAGTTCCTGTATGACTGGCTGGCTGCTGTTTCCGAGGGAATCAACAAAGGATGGTCCAAGGAAGAGTGCGTAGAGAGAATCAGCTTTGCTGACCGCTGCCCGGTTGATATCGGACAGCCTGAGTGCATGGAATACATCCAGACCAACAACGTCAGAGTTTGCTATGACTATATCCTGAAAAAGGCAGATAAATAATAAGCGCGGAGGTGTCATAATGAAAGTGCAGGATTGCAAGCATATTGCTATTATCGGCACAGGCATGATCGGCACAAGCTTTGCCGTCATGTTCACGGGCCATGGTTATAAGACGACGCTCTACGCGATGAACGAAGAGCTCGCCAAGAAGAGTGAAGAGCAGTACGATTCTTTTTACAAAGATCTGATCGAGCATGACTGCCTGACAGAAGAGGAAGCGGCTGTCTGCAAGAAATACCTGAACTACACACTGGACTACAACGACATCAAAGACGCTGATTTCGTCTGCGAATGTGCGTTCGAGAAGCTTGAAGTCAAGCATGCGATCTACAAGGAAGTCGAGAAGTATATCGACAACCCGCTTGCCATTATCTCCACATCATCAGCGATGTCTCCGGATGATCTTGCAACGGGACTCACAAAGTTTGCCGACCGCATGATCGTGGCACATCCCTTCTTCCCGCCGCACATCATTCCGTTCGTTGAGGTTGTCAGAAGTGCGAAGACAGCTCCGGGCGTTGCTGAGAAGGCTAAAGAGATTCTTGAGTCTGCCGGCCGCGAGGTCGTTATCCTCAAGAAGAACGTACCGGGATTCCTTGCAAACCGTCTGCAGCACGCAATCTTCCGCGAGGCAATGTACATTGTCGAGCAGGGTATTGCAGATCCGCGCGATGTGGATAAGGCTGCGATGTACAGCTTTATGCCGCGTTACACGAAGATCGGTATCTTCGAGCACGTCGACAATTCCGGTGTAGACCTCAACTACAACATCGAAGAGTATCTGTACAAGCATCTGTGCAATACGGCTGGTGTGATGCCGATGATCAAAGAGCTCTATGATAAGGGCGATTACGGCGTCAAGACCGGTAAGGGCGTTTACGACTGGTCAAATGTCGACATGAAGGATTTCCAGGAGAGAATTTACGAGCCGTACTGGAGTTTCTTCAACTGGGAGCTCCCGAAAGAATAATTCTGGCTGTATCAAACAGCCGCGTCAACACACAGGACCGGCCTTTTTCTCAATGATGCATTAGAAAAGGTTTGGTCCTGTTTTATCTCAAAAGATGATTGGTTTTACCAAAAAAGGAGAAACGCCTTATGGCAAAGAAAATTGATTTACATCCTTATGAGGCGTATCACCGGGAAGGTCAGGAGTGGGACCGCCTGGTGGTCAAGAGAAAGGACACGGACGGTACGGAGAAAGTGATCGGCCAGAGCCAGATCCGCAAAGACGGTGTCAGCAAGGTAATTGGTGCGACACAGTACGGTGCGGACATCAACTTCCCCGGCCAGCTGTATGGTGTAGCGGCCAGAAGCCCGCATCCCCATGCAAAGATTCTGGCAGTACACACAGAAAAAGCCTGGGAGGTTCCGGGCGTTAAAGTCGTGCTCACAGGCAAGGATTATCCGGAGCCTTACGGGCAGTTTATTGCTGATCAGCCGATTATTGCGTTAGATAAGGTTCGCTATCAGGGCGAGCCGGTAGCTGCTGTGGCCGCGGAGACAGAAGAAGCGGCGCGCGAGGCGGCGTCTTTGATTGAAGTAGAGTATGAGCTTCTTCCGGTTGTCAACGATCTGGAAGAGTCGATGAAAAATGAAACGCTGATCCACGAGGACTGGGACAGCTATGAGTGCTCCAGCGCCTGCTTCCCGAAGCAGGGGACCAATATCGGCGATGAATTCCACCTCGAAAAAGGTGATGTAGAGAAGGGGTTTGCAGAAGCTGATCTCGTTGTGGAGTCAAAGTTCCGCTGCGGACAGCTTCAGCACACACTGATTGAGACCCATACGTCGACTGCCATCGCCAATCCGCTGACACAGGAGATTCAAGTCTGGACGCCCAACCAGTCACCGTTCGGAATCCGCAGTCTGATGGGCAAGATCTTTGGCGTTCCCGCAGAGAAAGTCAGACTGACACTGACAGATATCGGCGGCGGCTTCGGCGGAAAATACGAAGCTAAATGCGAGCCGCTTGCCATCGCCTTATCGTTGAAGGCAGGCGGACGTCCTGTCAAAGTGACATACGACAGACACGAGGAGTTTGCGGCGACAGTCTGCCGCTCTACTGTGCAGTACTATATTAAGACCGGTGTCAAAAACGACGGTACGATTACCGCACAGCAGGTGACAGGTTACTGGGATGCCGGCGCTTATGTGACGACAAACCCCCGTGTCGATTACAATGCAGGATTTGCTGCCAATGGCCCATATAAGATTCCCAACACAAAGGTTGATACATATGTGTATATGACAAACCGCACACTCGGCACAGCTTACAGGGGATTCGGCGTGACGGAGGCGGCGACGCTTCACGAGCACCAGATGGATATCATTGCCAGAAAACTCGGCATGGATCCGCTTGATCTGCGTCTGCACAATTGCCTGCACGACGGCGATGTCGGAATCACCGGCGAGATTATTTCTACCTGTGCGGTTGAGGAGTGCCTGCGCGCAGCGGCGGACAATATCGAGTGGGATAAGATTCCGGACCGCTGGGTTGACGAGGAAGGGTATCTCTGGGGTAAGGGTATCGCCTGCTTTAACAAGCTGACAGGTACTCCGTCTACGACATCCTGCATCCTTAAGATGAACGAAAACGGATCGCTCTATATCTGGTCTGCGAGCCGCGAGATGGGCCAGGGCGTGACCACAACGATGCCGCAGTTTGCTGCGGAGTCCCTCCATATGGACCTTGAGCGCATCAGCGTCTCTCCTGTGGACACATCCATGACGCCGTATGACAAGACAACGACATCCTCCCGCTCGACATTCCATTCGGGCAATGCGATTCTGGAGGCGTGTGAAGACATTAAGCGGCAGCTCTGCGATCTGGCCGCAATCAAGTGGAAGTGTGACGCAGAGGATGTCACCTATACAGATGAAGGATACATTCAGCGTCTTTCTGATCCCGAGCAGCACATTCATATCAGTGAGGTCGGCCAGTCCGGCATCATGCATGAGCAGCCGCCGGTGATTGCGATCGGACGCTACGGAACATCAGATATTTTTGATCCGCCGCCCGTAGAGGGCCGTCAGTCTAAACGCCCGACTGTTATGTGGATGATCGGAGCACAGGCAGCCGTTGTCAAGGTTAATCCGGTGACCGGCCGCGTGAAGCTGGTCAAAATGGGCGCGAGCAATGATATCGGCAAGGCAATCAATCCGACCGGTGTACTGCAGCAGGTGGAAGGCTCTGTCATCATGGGCCTGGGTCATACTATCATGGAAGAGATGATTTATGAGGACGGAAACCTGCGCAACGGCAACATGGTTGATTACAAGGTTCCGACCTTTATGGATTCAGATGTCGATATTAAGATTACGATGGTCGAAAAAGGACATCCGGAGGGACCGTACGGAGTGAAGGGTATCGGCGAACCGGGTCTTGTGCCCACGGCTGCGGCGATTGCCAGCGCGATCAGCCATGCCTGCAATACAGACTTTGATTCGCTCCCGATCAAGCCGGAGCACATCCTGTTCCGAAAGGAGGTGGCTGACTGATGCTCGGAAAATTTGAATTATACATGCCGACTGATTTTCAGGAGGCCTGCGCCTTAAAGGCAAATGGGGCACTGCCGGTCGCAGGAGGAACTGACGTCTATGTCAATATGCACGGCGGCAAAGATCGTGTGCCGGAAGTGTTGGATATCAAGCAGCTCAAAGAGCTGCAGGGTCATTCCTACACAGAAGGGAAGGGACTGGATCTCGGAGCATTGACCGCACACCGCATCATCGAGAGATGGGATGTAATCAAGCAGCACTATTACGCGTTTTTCCAGGGCTGCTCACAGGTTGGATCAGTACAGATCCGCTACCGCGGGACACTGGGCGGCAATATCATGAACGGTGCGCCGTCTGCTGATTCCATCGGCCCGATGCTTGTGCATGATGCCGTCGCTGTTGTGGCCGGACCGAACGGAGAGCGCAGTATTCCGCTTGAGAAGTTCTATACAGGATTTAAGAAACATGATATCAAGCCGGACGAGCTGCTGACACGCATCCGTATTCCGGATACACCGGAAAATGCCGGCAGCGCTTATTACAAATACACCCGCAGAGGCGCCATGGATCTGGCACTGATGGGTGTGAGCGCCTATGTAGAGCTCGATGGCGATGTGATGCGCAACGTGCGTATCGCTCTGACAACCGCTGCACCGACACCGATGCGCAGCCACGCTGCAGAAGAGGTGCTCGAGGGACAGCCCGTGTCAGATGATATCATTGTAAAAGCGGCAGAAGCCGTAGCTTCTGAGGGAAAACCCCGCTCCAGCTGGCGCTCCAGCGCCGAGTTCCGTGTGCGTTTGCTGCACGATGTGACCATTCAGGTGTTACACGAAGCCATCGAGCGGGCAGGCAAGCCCTTTGATCAAAAGTGCGAGCCGATTCCGGAGAGGCTTTATCCGGGACAGGACGGCCTGAAACCGAGACCGAAAGAGGAGGTGTGAGCAAATGCGGACAGTGAATATCGAAGTGACCGTGAACGGAGAATTATACAAAAAGGAAGTTCCCGTCAACAAGACATTGCTGCGTTTTCTGC
>CADBOU010000071.1 GCA_902796355.1 uncultured Lachnospiraceae bacterium | reverse complement strand
GTCAGAGACTTTCCGTTTTTAACTTTATCCAGCATAAACTCCTGATTGTCACTCTTGTTGACCCACAGACTGTACTGGGAGTCATACTGATAAAAGTCACAGGCATTCACGAGCTTCAGCTCGATGCCGATAAAGTCTTTGTATTTAAACTGTGCCGGCTCTTCATCGATGGTGACGGTCTCGCCCTTGACATAGAGGTCAATCATCTTGTCAAACTCGGCGGGATCCTTTAATCCCAGCGCATACAGGCACAGATCGGTAACCCTGCCGCTGCCGGTCAGGACCATCACACATTCGTATTCATTTTCAGGCCAGTGTCCGGCCATCACCTTATACTGTTTTTCATAGAGCGAGCGGTTTTCAGGCATCATGTTGAAGATCGAGCCCATCGACATCATCCCCATGCTCGAAAAGGTGCTCGCATAGGTTCCTGATGAAGCGGCGCCAATCGCTTTACTGAGGGAACTGTTCGGATTGATCTGACGGAAGTGGGTATCATCGCTCATCCGGAAGATCTGCGGGGTAAGATTGTACAGATACTCGACAGCGTTGGCATGATCATTGACATGGCTGTCTTTACTGTCCAGAAACTCTTTAAAGGATTTCAGGTCATTGGTTTTTTTTTCAGAGAAGAGTGCGCTGACAGTCTGTGCTTCCCGGACCTCAGGCTTTTTCTCCTTTTTTTCGCCCTTCTTATTGGAGTTCCGGGATGCCTGATTATCAGCTGCATTTTCCATCATTGAAGTAAAATCGATCTCAGAGCGGGAGATCGTGAGAGGATATTCAGAGAGGGTTTCCTCCTGAATGTCATCGATATATTTGTTGACGCCGTTGGAGAGCGAGAGAATCAGGGCAATGCCAATGATCCCGATTGATCCTGCAAAGGCGGTCAGAAGCGTGCGGATTTTCTTTGTGAGCAGGTTGTTAAAGCTCAGCGCCAGTGAAGTGCCAAAGGACATTGAGGCCCGGCCCAGGTTGCGGTGAACCGCCTCATCCTGTGCTTCATCGGAAAAGGGCTCAAACGGATCCGAATCGTCAATGATGCGCCCGTCTTTGAGCTTGACGATGCGGGTCGCGTAGGTTTCGGCCAGTTCAGGATTGTGAGTGACCATGACAACCAGCCGGTCTTTGGCGACATCTTTTAAGAGGTCCATGATCTGAACGCTTGTTTCGGTATCGAGTGCACCGGTCGGTTCATCGGCCAGCAGAATATCCGGGTCGTTGACCAGGGCACGGGCAATGGCGACGCGCTGCATCTGTCCGCCGGAGAGCTGATTGGGCTTTTTGTGAATCTGATCGCCCAGGCCGACATCCTCGAGTGCTTTGGCGGCGCGCTCTTTGCGCTGTGCGCCGGAGATGCCGCTGATCGTCAGTGCCAGCTCGACATTGGAGAGAATGGTCTGGTGCGGGATCAGGTTATAGCTCTGAAAGACAAATCCGATCGTGTGGTTGCGGTAGGAGTCCCAGTCGCGGTCGGTGTATTTTTTGGTGGAAATATCCCCGATCACCAGGTCGCCTGAGTCATACCGGTCCAGACCGCCGATGATGTTGAGCAGAGTCGTCTTGCCTGAGCCGGAAGGGCCGAGGATGGCGACAAACTCATTGTCACGTAAATTGAGGGAGACCCCGTCCAGCGCTTTCTGGCGGAGCTCCCCGGTGACATATTCTTTTCGGATGTCTTTGATTTGCAGCATAGGTTTACTTTAGCACGAAACGGGCGCAGATGCACGGCATTTCAAAATAAAAGGAGATTACAGAGAAACGGTAAATGTAAAGGGGACAAATTATCACCGTAAACGGATATATATGTTGACATATATACCCGTAAACGGTAAAATATGTATATGGATAAGATGTCAGCAGCCCATGATGATCATTCTTATGGAGAAAGGAGTGAGTATGAACCGGGAAGATATACTCAGGCTCAAGAAAGAGAAAAAGTACAGCGCAGCCCAGCTTTCAGATCTGTCAGGGGTCCCTCTCGGGACGCTGACCAAGATTTTGTCGGGAGAGACAAAAAACCCGCGCGTGGATACGATGAAAGCGATCGAAGACGTATTGTTGCACGAAGATGTCCCGGGAGATCTTGATCCGCACCGCTATGAACTCAAGCCAAGTGAAACGCTGATGGTTGCGGAGAAGGCGCTTGCTTACGGTGTGCCGGTAAAGGAACAGGGCGAGTATACCCTGTCGGATCTTGAGTGCTTGCCGGAAGGAAGGCTCGTAGAGCTGATCGATGGTGTGATCTATGACATGGCCAGCCCGACTTTGCCGCATCAGAATATTGCACAAAGTATGTTTTTATCAGTTTTCTTTTATGTCCAAAAGAAAGGCGGTAAGTGTCATGTAAGCCTCGCCCCCGTTGATGTTTTTCTAGACTGCGATGACAGAACCAGTGTGATTCCGGATTTATTTATTGTCTGTGACCGGGATAAGCTGTCCAAAAAAGGAGTGAACGGAGCGCCTGATTTCATTCTGGAGGTGCTCTCGCCCTCTTCTGTCAGAAAGGACAAGCTGATCAAGACCGGGAAGTACCTGGATTCCGGCGTGCGTGAGTATTGGATTATCGATCCGGACAATAAGATGCTCATCATCTATGACTGTGTGAAGCCGGATACAAAGATCCTGCCTCTCAAAGGGAAGCAAGGGATCGGTATTTTCGGCGGGGAGCCGCTGATTGATCTGGATGAACTGCGCCGGCTGGCGGAGGAGTTTGATTAAGCCTTGAGGTGAAAGCCTGACGTGATGGCCTGCGCGGGGCAGGCGGCCTTGCATTTGCCGCAGCGGATGCATTCCGCATTTGTGAGCGTATTTGTATAGTTTGTTTTGGCTGCACAGACATGGATGCCCATCGGGCAGACTTTGTCACAGGTTCCGCAGCCGGTGCACTTAGAGGGACTGACATTCATCTGATAGAGGCTGAAGCGGTTAAAGAGCGCATAAAAAGCGCCGAGCGGACAGAAGTAGCGGCAGAAAAAGCGGCTGATCACGACCGATCCGATGACAAAGAAAAGAAGCAGAGCCGTCTTCCAGGTAAAGAGCTCCCCGGTCAGGGCCCGCAGAGAGGGGTTTTTAAGCAGCATAGGGATGCCGCCTTCAAGCGTCCCTGCCGGACAGACATATTGACAGAAGAAAGGAGCTGATACGCCCAGGTCTCCGCGGACAAAGAGCGGCAGCAGGATACACAGGATCAAAAGGGACCCATACTTGATATACCGCGCCGGTCTGTCGATGCGTGGTGCAACCCTGACTTTACGCACTGGGATCTTATAAAACAGATCCTGCAGGAGCCCGAAAGGACAGATAAAGCCGCACAGGAGCCGCCCGAAGACGAGGCCAAAAAGCATCAGTGTTCCGAGCACGTAAAACGGAAAGCGTCCGTGGCGTCTGCCGATCATGGTCTGCAGTGCGCCGATGGGGCAGCTCCCAAGGGCGCCCGGGCAGGAGTAGCAGTTGAGGACCGGGACGCAGAGCATCTTGGTCTTGCCGGTAAAGATCCTGCCTTTTGCAAACCCGGCCGCATAGCCGTTTAGGAGCGCGGCTGCAGCCAGCTGGATGATCAGCCGGATGTGTCTGTGACGGCGGGTTTGAGTATGTACTTTTGATGCGGATTCCTTGTTCATCTGTTCACCCGATCCCCAGGCACTCCAGACAGATATGAATTCCCTTTTCAAAGACAGCAGTCACCTCACCATGCCACACCCCGACAGCGATAAAAACCGCCGCCAGTATCAGGACACAGATCCGGATGACTGCATACTTATTCACTTTGCCTGCATCTGTCTGCTGCATATCAAAAGCCTTTCACAAAAACTGCTTTGTTAAGAGTATTTTAAATCAATGATGGCCTTTTGAATAGACTTACCGATTCATCTTGACAGTCTTGTTTAAAATTTACCCTTTGCATTTTTGAAAATATATGATATGATACTTGGGCATGGAAGGTTAGCTCAGCTGGGAGAGCATTCGCTTGACGTGTGAAAGGTCGCAGGTTCGAGC
>CADBOU010000070.1 GCA_902796355.1 uncultured Lachnospiraceae bacterium | reverse complement strand
TTTTTCGGCAGTTGTCATTCACGGCTCCAAATGATAAAATATAAATTCAGCAACTATGTATTTTTATTACTAGGACAGGAGGCGCCTTATGGCTTTATTTACAGGAGCAGGAGTAGCACTGGTTACACCATTTCATCAAGATGGATCTGTCAACTATAAGAAGCTGGAGGAGCTTCTGGATGACCAGATTGAACAGGGAACGGATGCGATCGTCATTTGCGGTACAACCGGTGAATCTTCAACGCTCAGCGAGGAAGAGCACTCAGATGTAGTCCGCTTCACATGCGAATATGTCAATAAGCGGATTCCGGTCATTGCCGGAACTGGTTCAAACTGTACAGAGACCGCTATAGATTTGTCGAAAAAGGCCGAGAAAGACGGTGCCGACGGTATTCTGGTTGTGACGCCATATTACAATAAAGCGACTCAGAAAGGTCTGATTGAGCATTATTCAGATGTGGCAGCAAGTGTGGATATTCCGTTGATCATGTACAATGTCAAATCCCGTACCGGAGTCAATATTGAAGCGGAAACGGCGGCTTATCTGATTAACCATGTCGATAATATCGTCGGTATCAAAGAAGCGAGCGGCGATATCTCACAGATAGCCAAGATTGCGCATCTGACTCACGGTGAGCTGGATATGTATTCCGGCAATGATGATCAGGCGGTTCCGCTTATGTCTGTCGGCGGTATCGGGGTTATTTCGGTTGTCTCTAATATCGCTCCGGCCAATGTGCACAAGATGTGCGAGCTTTTCTTAAGCGGAAAGACAAAAGAGGCTGCCCAGATGCAGCTTGATATGCTGCCGCTTGTTGACGCGCTTTTCTGTGAGGTCAATCCGATTCCGGTGAAGGCAGCGATGAACCTGATGGGAATGGAAGTCGGCGGCATGCGCAAGCCCCTCACACCGATGGAGCCGGAGCATGAGGCAGTTCTGGCCAAGGCGATGAAGGACTACGGCCTGAAACTGGTTTGATGGGAGTTTAACAGAAACCTTTTGAGATCAGCGCTTACACTAATCATGCACACATTGTATACAGGGGGAAAACGATGACTGATATTTTACTGTGTGGCTGCAGCGGCCGGATGGGAGCTGTGGTCTCGGATATGGCGGCGGCTGATGATCAGGTCCAGATCACGTGCGGAGTGGATGTGATCGGCGAGGCGGCAGGGGCTTATCCGGTATATGAGAAGCTCGAGGATTGCATGGAATCAGCTGATGTTGCAGTTGATTTTTCAAATCCGGCAGTTTTTGATGAGCTGCTGGCATATTGTGTCGATCATAAAATGCCATTGATCATCTGCACCACCGGATTGTCCGATCAGCAGCTGAAAGACATAGAGGCGGCCTCAAAGAAGATCGCCATTCTGCGCTCGGCGAACATGTCAGTGGGAATCAATGTGCTGATTAAGCTGCTCAAACAGATTGCACCGTATCTGTCTGATGCGGGATATGACATTGAGATCGTCGAAAGACATCATAATCAGAAGCTTGATGCTCCCAGCGGTACAGCGATCGCGCTGGCAGATGCCGCCAATGAGAGAGGTGATCTGACGTATGTCTATGACCGCAGTCAGGTCAGACAAAAGAGAGATAAAAAAGAGCTTGGCATCAGTGCGGTGCGCGGCGGTACGATCGTCGGCACACACGAGGTGATTTTCGCCGGAGAAGACGAGGTGATCACACTGGAGCATATGGCATACTCCCGTAAGCTATTTGCCAAGGGTGCATTGGAGGCAGCCAAGTTTTTGGCGGGGAAACAGCCCGGAATGTATGATATGCAAGATGTGATCTGATCAGGGGATCTCTGGAAAGCATCAGGGAGTATAAAAAGGAGACAGCGATACTTATGGGATTAATTAGTTCAATCATGGGCAGCCACAGCGAGCGTGAGATCAAACGCATCATGCCGATCGTCAGACAGATCGAGGGGATGGAAGAGGAAATGCGCGCCAAATCCGACGATGAGCTTCGCGCCAAGACCGATGAGTTTAAAGAGCGGCTCGCGGCAGGTGAGACGCTGGATGATATTCTTCCGGAGGCGTTTGCCGTGGTACGCGAGGCATCAGACCGTGCGATCGGTCTGCGCCCGTTTGAAGTGCAGCTGATCGGCGGCATCATCCTTCACCAGGGGCGCATCGCCGAGATGAAGACAGGTGAAGGCAAGACGCTCGTATCGACCATGCCTGCATACCTCAATGCACTGGAGGGCAAGGGCGTTCAGATTGTCACGGTCAATGATTACCTGGCACAGCGTGACGCGGAGTGGATGGGAGAGATTCACCGCTTTCTGGGTCTGACTGTCGGTGTGGTTCTCAACTCCATGGAGCCGGATGAGCGCCGCGAGGCATACAACTGTGATATCACTTATATCACAAACAATGAGCTCGGCTTTGATTATCTGCGTGACAACATGGTCATCTACAAAGAAAGACTGGTTCAGCGCGGAATGCATTACTGTATCATCGACGAGGTTGACTCTGTTCTTATAGATGAGGCCAGAACACCGTTGATTATTTCCGGTCAGAGCGATAAGTCAACCAAGCTTTATGATGCCTGTGATATTCTGGCCAGACAGTTGAAGCGCGGTGAGGCGAGCGGTGAGTTCACCAAGATGAACGCGATCATGGGCGAGGACATCGAGGAAACAGGTGATTTTATTGTCAATGAAAAAGAAAAGCAGGTCAACCTGACAGAGGACGGTGTCCGCAAGGTGGAGCAGTTCTTCCATATCGCCAACCTGGCTGACCCGGAAAACCTGGAGATTCAGCACAATATCATTCTGGCGCTGCGCGCGCATAATCTGATGCACCGTGATCAGGATTATGTCGTGACTCCGGAAGATGAGGTGATGATTGTCGATGAATTTACCGGCCGTATTATGCCGGGGCGGCGTTATTCGGACGGCCTGCATCAGGCGATAGAAGCGAAGGAGCATGTCAAGATCAGACGCGAGTCTAAAACGCTGGCGACGATCACATTCCAGAACCTGTTTAACAAATATGACAAAAAGGCCGGCATGACCGGTACAGCCTATACAGAGGAAAAAGAGTTCCGCGAGATTTACGGTATGGATGTTGTCGAGATTCCGACGAACGTTCCCGTGATCCGTGTAGACAATGAAGACGCAGTCTACAAGACAAAGCGCGAGAAATACAAAGCGGTTGTGGATGCAGTCAAAGAGGCCCACGCCAAAGGACAGCCTGTACTGGTCGGTACGATTACGATTGAAGTGTCAGAGCTGTTGTCAAAGCTCCTGAAAAAGGAAGGCATTCAGCACAATGTGTTAAACGCCAAGTTCCATGAGATGGAAGCGCAGATCATCGCCGATGCCGGAATACACGGGGCGGTGACCATTGCGACGAACATGGCCGGCCGTGGTACGGATATCAAGCTGGATGATGAGGCGAAGGCGGCGGGGGGTCTTAAGATCATCGGTACCGAGCGCCATGAATCCAGACGTATTGACAATCAGCTGCGCGGCCGATCCGGCCGTCAGGGTGATCCCGGCGAATCCCGGTTCTATATTTCCCTTGAAGATGATCTGATGCGTCTGTTTGGCTCTGAGCGGATGATGAGTGTCTTTGAGACGCTCGGTGTACAGGACGGCGAGCAGATCGAGCACAAGATGCTCTCCAAGGCGATTGAATCGGCCCAGAAGAAGATTGAGGGCAACAACTTCGGTATCCGCAAGCAGCTGCTCGAATACGATCAGGTGATGAATGAGCAGCGCGAACTGATTTACGAAGAGAGACGAAAAGTCCTGGATGGCGAGAATATGAAAGACTCGATTCTGGGTATGATGGACTCCTTCATTGACGACACGGTGACCGCAGTGCTCAATCCGCATATGGATAAAGAAGACTGGGATCTTGTCAGCCTGGATGTGCGTCTGCAAAATGTTATTCCTGCACTTAAAGCTGTGACAGAAGAGGACGTCAAACAGGGTGCGGATGCAATTGCAGAGAGCTTAAAAGAACAGGCTCACAAAGCGTATGAGGAGAAGGAGACGGAGTTCCCGGATCCAGAGGCAATGCGCGAGATCGAGCGGGTGGTGCTGCTGCGTGCGGTTGATAACAAGTGGATGGCTCATATCGATGATATGGATCAGCTCCGTCAGGGAATCGGACTGCAGGCTTACGGGCAGAGAGATCCGCTGGTCGAGTATAGAATGCTTGGATTTGATATGTTCAATGAGATGCAGCAGGGCATTATTGAAGATACAATCCGTCTGATGTTCCATATCAAGGTGGAACAGAAGGTTGAGCGTGAGGAAGTAGCCAAACCGATGGCGACCAATCGCGGTGAGCCAGAGGTGCGCAAGCCTAAACAGAGAGCAAACAAAAAAGTTTACCCCAATGATCCCTGCCCGTGCGGCAGCGGAAAGAAATACAAAAATTGCTGTGGAAAAGGAAAGAGGTGATTTGAGTGGTTGCAATCGATGAATACAAAGCGACTTTGCTCGCTTATGAAGAACCCTTAAAAGATCTGAGGGATTCACTTTGACACTGCAGCTAAGAAAGACCGTATAGCTGAGCTGGATCTGGTGATGGCCGAGCCCGGGTTCTGGGATGACCCGGATCACGCGACGGCGATCACAAAAGAGGCCGGGAGTTTAAAACAGCAGGTAGAGCGCATCGATGCGCTGGATCAGTCCTACGAAGACATCGAGACATTTATCGAGATGGCGGAGGAAGAGGACGATGAGGGCATGGTGGAGGAGATCGGCGAACAGCTGAGCCTTTTTGAGGAGCAGTTTTCTGCACTGCGCATGGAAACGCTGCTCTCCGGTGAGTATGACAACCGCAATGCCATCGTGACACTGCATGCCGGTGCAGGCGGTACCGAGGCCTGTGACTGGACATCCATGCTTTACAGGATGTACACCAAATGGGCTGCCAATAAAGGATTCACGGTTGAAGAAGTTGATTATCTGGAAGGTGATGTAGCCGGGATCAAAGCTGTCACCTTTGAGGTGCGCGGAGAGAATGCTTACGGGTATCTGAAGTCTGAGCACGGCGTGCACAGACTGGTACGCATTTCACCGTTTAATGCCAACGGAAAGCGTCAGACATCATTCTCATCCTGTGAGGTGATGCCGGAACTGGATACCGATATTCAGGTTGAAATCAACGACGAGGATATCCGGATCGATACCTACCGCTCCAGCGGTGCCGGCGGACAGCATATCAACAAGACATCTTCGGCGATCCGTATCACACACTTCCCGACCGGAATTGTGGTGCAGTGCCAGAATGAGCGCTCGCAGCACATGAACAAGGACAAGGCCATGCAGATGCTCAAGACCAAGCTGTATATGCGCCAGGTTGAGGAGCAGAAGGCCAAGGCGGCCGGCATCCGCGGAGATGTCAAGGACATAGATTTCGGAAGTCAGATCCGCTCATATTTCCTGCAGCCTTACACACTGATTAAAGACTTACGCACCCAGTATGAGAAGACAAATGCGGACGCTGTTCTGGACGGTGATATTGACGGGTTTATTGATGCGTATCTGATTATGATTAATAAGAAGTAGGAGGAGAGAGCCATGGCGAAGATAGCGGTAATGGGATATGGTACAGTCGGCTCGGGAGTTGTTGAGATACTCCGCGAGAACGGTGATCTGGTTGCTGAGCGCTGCGGACAGAAGATCGAAGTCAAGAAGGTGCTCGATCTGCGCGATTTTCCGGGCGATCCGGCGCAGGAGCTGATCGTGCATGATATTGCCGAGATCGTGGGCGATGATGAGATCAGTGTAGTCTGTGAGACGATGGGCGGAGTTGATATTGCAACTAAGTTTGTGACCCAGTGTCTGGAAGCGGGAAAAAGCGTGGTGACATCCAATAAGGCGATGGTGGCAGCGAACGGATCGGCTCTTCTTAAGCTGGCCCAAAAAAACAATGTGCGCTTCCTCTTTGAGGCGAGTGTCGGCGGCGGGATTCCGATTATCCGGAATCTGCGTACCTGCCTGACGGCGGATCATATTCAGAAAATCTTCGGTATCTTAAACGGCACAACCAACTATATGCTCACTAAGATGTACGACGAGGGAGCAGATTATGACGCAGTGCTCAAAGAAGCACAGAAAAAGGGATTTGCCGAGGCGGATCCGAGCGCGGATGTCGAAGGATGGGACGCCTGCCGTAAGATCGCAATTCTCTCGTCGATTGTATCCGGCAGATTTGTCGATTTTCAGAAGATTCATACAGAAGGCATTACGAAGATCACGCCTGTTGATATGGCATACGCCAAGGCGATGGGACGCATGATCCGCCTGGTCGGAGAGAGTGTCGTTGAAGATGATCAGGTGCACGCGATGGTGGCACCGATGATGTTTGACAAAGAGCACGCGCTTGCCGGTGTCAACATGGAGTTTAACGCTATCTTCCTGACAAGCGATATGCTTGGAGATACCATGTTTTATGGACAGGGCGCCGGAAAGCTTCCGACAGCCAGCGCGGTTGCCTCAGATGTGATCGAGGCAGTCAGCTCGCCGGAGGCGGTTAAGCGCAGTGTGTGGACAGACGAAGAGATGCCGGTCGCAGAGTTCGGCTCTGAGAACAGACGCTTCTTTGCCCGTGTCTCAGGCGATGAGAGCCTGGCAGATACGTTGGGGGCCCAGCTCGGCTCTCTGCAGGTCCTTCGTGCTCCTGGCATTGCCGGTGAGTTCGGCATCGTGACAGGGGAGCTTGCCGAGGAGACAATGGCTGCCTGCGTCAAGGCTTGTCCTGAGATTATCAGTGTGATCCGGATGGCAGATTGACAATACATTCATTCATAAGTTCCGGCTGTAGTTAAGCCGGATGCAAAGAGATATGGAACCGGCCGCAAGCGGCCGGTTTTTTACTATTAAAAAAATTTGTAAAACACGCTTTTACCGATCTAAAAATCTGTAAAAGCTTTATTTATAGCGGTAATTGTCTGCACTATTTACATTGTGATACGATTAATAAGGAAAAATGTATCATGATGCGCCAAAGAAGGTTTTATCAGGCGCTTTTAATTCGGTTATAAAAAGGGGAATGAGAATGAGAAGATTCAAGGGTGTAGCTGCGCTGGTATTGTCATTGGCACTGGTCGTGACATTGTTTCCATTATCCAGCGGAGTTGGTGTTATCGCTGAAGGCGAGCAGCAGAGTGAAGGCACTGAGCAGATTGGCGGGCAGGAGCCGGATGCTTCCCAGCAGGAACAGCCTGCCGATCCTTCCGGTGATCAGACTGACGAAAAGATGCCGGAACAGACAGAGCCTGCACCGGAAGAGCAGCAGCCCGAAGAGCAGCCCGCTGAAGCCCCATCAAATGATACAGCTGAAGCTGAAGAAGAGGAGCCCGAGGAAGATGCCGGAGAACCTGTGGCAACCGGTCCGGTATCCGGCGCCAGCGGATGGATCTGGAAGGTGACCGGGGAAGCGGGGAATTATACGCTGACCTTCGAGTACACAGGGACGGCAAGTCCTGCCCCTGCATTTGCAGTGCCGGATCGGTTCATCTCCAATATAGCGTCCTCCCTTGGCTCTCTTACTAAAAATGATATTACGAAGATCGTGATTCCTGAGAGATGTACGAGTATCGGCGGATATGCTTTCCAGGACATGGATGGCATTCAAACTGTTGAGATCGCCTCCACTGTGAAGACGATCGGCAATGTTGCTTTTGGAGATAACAACAATGACACGGATGCGCCGCTCGGATGCGGCAGCTTAAAAGAAGTTGTCATCAAGACAAATGAGAGTGGCAAGAGTGAGCTTGAGTATGTGGGAGCAAGAGCTTTTAATGGCTGTAAAGCGCTCAAAACTGTCTCCAACCTGGAAAAAACAAATCTCCGATACATCGGATACGGCGCGTTTATGAATGTAGCCGTTGAGCATTTCACTATACCTGATTCTATTGCCAAAGGTCCTGACAACAGCAATTATTATATCGGCCAGTATGCCTTTGCCAGAAACAACAGCTTACAATCTGTTGACATGCCGGCACTGTTCTATATGCAGCCGCACAATAAATCATATCTCTTTGCATACTGTCCCAAGCTGGAAGATGTCTCATTCAGAAAGGTTGATGGGGCTGCACCTAAGGGAAGAGATAACTATCAGCTTCCGGACTATGTGTTTCACAGTGATACCAATCTGAAAAATGTGGATTTGTCTGCATGGGAGGCGGCAACAAATGCCAATACGTTTACTGTGCGAAGCTATGACTTCCAGAACACAAACATCTCTAACATCAATAAAATCATACTGCCAAAGAAGAACACCACCATTGGCGGCAATGCATTTCAAAACAAGAACGGCATCCATTCATGGGATCAGCTTGAGAATCATGAATATATCACATCGATCGGTGACAGAGCGTTTTACGGAACACGTCTGACCTCAGGCGACATGTCCGATATGACAAGGCTGACGAGTATCGGCATGGAAGCGTTCAAGAATTGCGAGAACATGACAGATCTTGTCATTCCTGAAAATGTCACGACGATCGGATCGGCCGCATTCAAAAACTGCGACAATCTGGAGTCTGTGAGGATTGAGGCAAAACAGCTCACTTCTGTTTCTGAATCGAATCTGTTCCACGGGGATGACAACCTGAAGTCTGTCACGATTTCAGACAAAACAAAAAAGATAAACGGCAATGTGCTGGCAGCGATTCCGGCGGATGCGGATACATTTTTTGAAGGGAAAAATGTCATTGAAATCACGAAGGCGACGAAAAAGGGCGGCAGTAAACCGATCAAAGATTTAAACGGTACTTACTATGTTGATGAGAAAGGCGTGTTGTATAAGCTTGGCAGTGACGGCAAAGCATCACTTGCCTATGTTCCGCCGGGGATCACATCCTATACAGTTCCCGAGACATTCACAACACCCGGAGAGGCTGGAACGCAATACACCGTGACAGCGATGGAAGCCCATGCAGTCAGTCATGCCCGCGATCTGACAGCGATTGAATTTGCGGCTCCTGAAAACGTGTATTTGAAATCATCTGCATTTACCGGTTGGAGCACGTCAACGGACAACAGGGGCAAGACAGTCCAGAACAAAGAGTCGATTGATACCGATGACTGGGCTAAAGTGTCGACGATGTGTGATTTCCCGATTGGAGAGACAGAAGGGGAGCTTGTTGAGGCCATCGAAGATCCTTATAAAAACAGTGATGGAAAAGATGTTCTGAAAGTGATTGTCGCTGTCAACGATAAACAGCCTTCGGAAGATAAGACTTACGATTATCTTACCGGACAGATGGCTAATTATACCATTGCCATCTCTAATGATGATAATGTCGCCCTGGATAAGATTGTCAGGGTCTATTTCTCATACAGTGAAGACGGATATAAAATGGGTTCTTTCTATGAGGGAGAGTACAATATCAAGAATTCTGCCACCGGTACAGTCTATCCTATGAAAGTCGTGCAGACTGACAATCCAAATGTGTATTATTACGAGATTACAGGGATTCTGCCGGGTGAGACGCTGGCATTCACAAATGACATCCACTATCCTGTCAAAGAGACAGGCGGGGGAACAGTTAAGATCTGGACACATACAATTTCTCAGGAAAAGGCAGAGGAGACAGAAGGACAGGTCATTAATCCAAAAGATTATATGGAGCTTGACTGGATCACATCTCCGGTTGAGTTTGACTACAAAAAGACAAATACAACCTATTATGACTCAACGATTTCAAGAGGACGTAGTCCGGTTATTATGACTGATCCGTCAGGTCATGCATATGTTTCTGCTCTGGCATACAGAATTACTGAAACGAATAAAAGCGGAAGTTCCTCGAAAACAGAAGGTCTGGATTTTATCAGATGGGTTAACTACTCAGATGAACTGACGCTTCCCGAGGAACTGTATTTACGGCCGGAAATCATGTTGGCGCTGGAGCGCGGGGCGTATACAGTTGAAGATGTCTCTTCACAGTACTATGACAGCGGCTCGAGTACGATTCCCTGCAAAGCCATCACGGTGACAGTGGGGGGGAAGAAGTACTATGTGGCCTATCTGGCCGGACCCGGAGGATACGGGGCAGCAAGTATTGACAATCTGAAAATCAAGGTAGATGAGGTCAATAAGCGAAAACTGAAACTTACCTGGAAAGTGTCAAATACGTCGCTGAGTGGCGCAAGTGCCAACAATGAATATGCTGCTCAGGCATTTTATCTGAGGTTTGGCGATGGTGTCGTGCTGGCTGATCTGGATAAGGTTAATGAATTGATTGACGCACATCCGGGACAGAAACTGCCGGCTCTCCTTAAGGTGCACAATGAAACAAACGAGATCAGACACTATTCTTATTCTGCCAATCAGACGGCGGCAAGCAGTGCGGATAATCCGGTTGATGCAAACTATGACGTCAACATCAACAAAAAATTCCAGAACGGTGATGACTCTAACCGTCCGAACAGAACAGCCGGTACAGATGAGTTTTTCAACATTACCATTGACAATACAGGCATACTGAATCTCAGCGACTGGGGAAAAGCATATACAGAAGACGGGACAAAGAAATATGACGGGCATCTGATTGAAGATACGATCAATCAATTTATGTTTATAGAGCCGCAGAATATTGAAAAGATGCTGAAGGCAACCGCTGCACTTGGCACAGGCAGCAACGAGGGGACGGCCAATATCGGGGATTGGCTGACCGTCACGATTTCTAAAGCATCATTATTCAATGACGATGACCAGAACCCGGCCGGCTTCCCGTATGCTGACGGAACGGAGCAGAACAATAAGTATACAACAGACAGCAGTTCTAACATCGATTACAGAAATGATGGCGGCGCCAGGGCAGTTGAGAGTGCACAGATGGTGTTCAAGAAGAATGAGAGCGGCGCTATTACAGTTGTTCTCAGCGGGGACCCCATTGCAGCAAATAACCGGACCTACGTGATAGGCGCAGGCGGGGATTATCCCAGTGTCAAAGCTCTTTTTGATGCAATTGGCTTTATGCCGACACGTAATACGATCTATAAGGCAGATTATAATCTGCGTCCCGATGAACAGTTTACATTAAAACCGGGACAAAAAATGGTGGTTCCGATTTTGACAACCATCAAAACCACGCCCATGCTCCTGGAAAGAGATGCGGAAAGCCGATATTACAATTACTACATGGCGCTGAACAATTCTGCAACTGTCAGATTGAGAGTGGGAGAAGAAGACAGGACAAGATCAGTCTGAACCAAGTATGATCACGACTGGTATTATGATCTTTACTTCTATAAATACGGGTATCTGGAAGGAAGCTCGTCAAGTCTTTCCAATGACACAAATATTAAAGACGGATCAGTAATCGATTCGGTTTTGCGCTATCAGAATTTAAGCGGCAAGGCTTATGATCACATGGGCACATCTGATTATATGACCGGAGCGCAGGTTGCTTTAGCGCCTGTCCTTCAGAATCCGGATCTGAAGGCGCCGGACGGGACTGCTCTGGAGACTTATCAGTCAAATGGCGTCACTTACTATGTGCTGAACAAACCCGGGACATACGAAAATGTGACATTTGGCAGATATGCGACGAATACAAGCAGTTCTGCCTTTGGGATTATGGACAGAAACGGCCTCCAGACATGGAAGGCCGACATAACGGTATCAGAGACAGTAAGCGGCGGCAGGCGCACGAGCCTGAACACGTTGATTAAATGGAAACCTGTCGAGAACTGGGGTGGAACGTCTGCATACTCCTATATCTATTATAAGACACTTGTCAGCGCCAGCCTCTCCGGTCTGGCCGGGTCAGAGAGCCCGGGGGAAGTCCAGAGCTACAAGCTTGACAACAAAGCATGGCTCGGTGATCATCAGGGACATCGTCTGTATGACACATGGGGCATCTACGGACAGGTTTACAATTTCAGCAAACACATTGTTACAGAAGATGGAAAAAAGGATGGAACAGATACCGTTGCCGGCGGAACACTGACAGGCTTTTCGAGAATCAGACAGGCCGATACAGTCACTTATCAGATTGATATCAGCAACACCAGTACAACCCCCACTGTCCTGAACGGGAGAAATATTTATGACAATCTCCCTCAGAACTACGGTAAGTTCAACTGGGAGAAGGATGTCACAGTGACAAATCTCAGATACTATGCCTCCGACGGCGTTGAGATTACATACGGATCCGGAGACGGGGCTGTGAACATTCCGACTGACGGACAGACTGACAGCAGCGCTGCGGGACACTGGAGGATTGAAAACACCTCAACAGCCGGTCAGCAGCAGATCAGATGGGATAATCAATTCAATATACATTTCCCGCTCCAGGGATCCGTCAAGATTCTGGTAGATCTTAAGTTCCCTGAAAGATCAGAGGGTGCGTCTGTATGGGATCAGTATGTAGCGGCGAATGCAGGAAAAGAGCTGATCAATACGTTTTATCTGCACGGGATACCGTCGTCAGTCAAGCATTTGCTCGAAAGCGAAGGGAAGGCTGTGTTATACAAGGGAGTCTATGATAATGGACTGACAACGAGAAACCCCAGTTACAGCAGCACATCTTACGGAAGCTATTACAGCAATAATACACGCCTGATGTATCAAAACGGAACGGGAACCGTTAATGCAGGGGATTCGGATCTGAAAGCGTCAACGATTACGTATTATACCGTTTTGTATAACGGCAGTTACGACAGGCTGTATCTCAGTGATCTGGAAGACCAGCTTCCAAAGGGATTCACGTATAACAGCATGTGCGGCGGCGCTGTTACCAATAATTACCTGTCTTACGCAGGGTACTTAGGCTATCGCACAGGCACGGGAAGCATCACAACAGAAAATTACAGTTATCCGCTCGTCAGCATCGATAAAAGCGCTGATCCATATGATAACAATACCGTGCGTTATAAATATGCGACAGTGACTGCGAAGACAAGAAACGGCAGTGACGGAAGGCAGCATATTACATTCACATTGACCAATGGAGGCAGTTCTTCTTCCAATTATATCGGGTATGACAGTGAGGTCGGAAAGTATTATCTGAACCCCGGAGAAGCAGTACGATTTGGTTATAACGTGCTGATCGATCAGTATGCCAAGACAGATGATGAAGCGACCAACACGATTACCATGCCATACTATGACTATTACAATACCGGTTTTATTCTGGATGCACCGGATGCAGAAGGAAACGGCGGCGCGGTACAGAAAGCCAGAGACGTCAGCGGTATTACACCCAATGACGGCACATGCGGGCAGATGAGTGCTGAACAGGTGCAGTCTGCTTTCGGCATGGATATCTCCAAATATGCAGATGATGCCTACAACTCCATTGATAAAGGCAATTTCATGGTTTCATCTGTCACGGTTCATCGTGCCGGCATCACGCCAGGCTTACAAAAGACAGTGGGAGGCATCACTGAAAAAGCTCATAATCCGACAGCAACCACAATCGAAGGGCCCAGTTCCGGGTATGATATGCCATACAAAGGCGGAGCCAAGACCAGTGATGTCGTTAACTGGAAGCTCAGACTGTACAATGAGGCACCCGGCCGGAACGATGAAGCCGGCGGTATGATGACCGATTATACGATTACGGATACGGTAGATGCGCCGTTCAGTTTTACCGGACGAGTCTATTATGATTTATTCCGGGCCACTTCTGCAAACGGTACCAAGATGACAAAAAGCCCGCAGTATCTCTTTACGATCGGCAGCAGGAAGATTGCAGCCAGCGAGGCTGAACGAGATACAAAAATCAGAATCTCTTCGGGCAACACACTGACCGCAAGCGGATATCGGGATGTCAGGATAGGCAGTGCTGAAGATGACAGTGATGATGACTGGTTCTCCTTTGGCACTGGCGCTAAATCAGGCAAGGTCAAAATCGAGAGAAATGCTTCAGGCAAAGAGATTATGACGATCAAGATGACAGGCCCCGGGTATTCGATACCGGCGGGGCACTGGCTCGATTTGTGCGTTCATACAATGTATACCTTAGATGAAGTCATTACCAGTGAGCCTAAGTATAATAAAGCATTGCTTTATCCTGAGCAGGATTACGATGCAGCCAGTGTGGTACAGGGCAAAGCCAGAACCAAGCAGGTGACAGAAGATGACGGCAGTATTGTCACCAAAAACGACGGTATCGAGTCCGGTGCATCGATGATGCTCAATCAGGGATTTACTTCTTCCGCCTGGAAGAATATCACGGAGATTGACAGTCCTTCGAATAAAGCCAAAAGCGATGACTCCACCAATTTTATTGCCTTAAGCGAAAAAACTAAAAATGTTAAATATGATCTCTATGTGGTAGGTCCGACAACATCAATCGCTAAGATGGTTGTCATCGACGATCTTCCGCATCCGGGGGATCACAGTGCTTTTGTTGAAGACGATAAACGGGACAGTGAGTTTTCTGTCGGCTTTTTGGAAGATAATCTGGGGCTTACCGTCTCACTGGCCCAGAAAACAGGGGATAATGCAGGCGTCAACCAGTATGGACCGGATGCTGTTCTTGATCCGTCTATGTATGAAACATTCGTCTCTACGAAAACAGAGTTTGACCGAGCGACGGACTGGATTGGAGAGGGTGAAGGATGGACTAAAATCGACGGGCTGCAGGGAGATGAGCTTAAAGATGCTCTCAAAAAAGCAAAATCGATCAGAGTCGTCGTTAAAGATCCGAGCGCATGGCAAAATGATTCCAGCCAGTATCTGTTATATAAGGAAGCACGCCTGCATATCTCTTTTAATGCCAGGATTAACGACAAGGATGCCCAGCCAGGTCAGATCGCATGGAACAGTTTCGGATATAAGTATCAGGTGCCGACGATCAGAAAAGGGAGCGAAGAAAACAGTCCCAGTATTTATCTTGAAGCACAGCCTCTTAATGTCGGCTTGAAATATCCGAACGCTCCGCTTCTGAAGAAAGTCCTGACGGAGGAAGTGACAGAGACGGTTGAAAA
>CADBOU010000069.1 GCA_902796355.1 uncultured Lachnospiraceae bacterium | reverse complement strand
TTCATCCACTGTACAGCAGGGAACTTCTGCGATCACTTCGCCTGTTGAAGAATCGGTTACGGGCATCCACTTATCTGTCTTGGACTCTTTCCACTCGCCGTTTACGCAATATTTTTTTCTTTCAATGCTCATTTTATATATAGCCTCCAAGAATGATACGAACAGTCAGATGTATGTTATTTTCTCTTTAAAACTTCCTTCGCCTTGGCAGCGATGTGCTCTGCCTTCAGGCCGAAGCGCTCTTCCAGATAATCCTGCGGTCCGACTTCGCCGAACTCATCCTGCACGCCGATGCGTCCCATCGGAACCGGATCATTCTCAACCAGGACTTCTGCAACTGCGCTGCCGAGACCATTGACGATACTCTGGTTCTCGCATGTGACGATCGCGCCGGTCTCCTTCGCACACTTATTAATGCACTCAGCATCGATCGGTTTGAGTGTGAACATGTCAACCACTCTTGCGGAGATGCCGTCCGCCTCAAGGAGCTTGGCTGCCTCCATCGCCTGACGCACTTCCATGCCGATGGCGATCAGTGTAATGTCAGAGCCGTCACGGATGATCTCTGCCTTACCCAGCGTAAATTCAGATCCCTCTTCGTAAATCTGATAGACCTTCTTACGCGGCATGCGCAGGTAAACGACGCCTTCTTTAGCCACAACCTGCGGAACGAGGCAGCGCATCATAACCGGATCAGAGGGCTCCAGTACAGTGATGTTTGCCATCGTACGCATCAGGCCCATATCCTCAAACGCCATATGTGTTCCGCCGTTATAGGCAGCGCTCACGCCTGCGTCACATCCGCAGATCTTGACGTTCTGGCCTGCATAAGCGCAGCTCATGAAGATCTGATCATAGATACGGCGTGTTGCAAAAACTGCAAATGTATGAACAAACGGGATCAGTCCTGTGGAAGCCATGCCGCCGGCCATACCGGCTGCGTTCTGCTCCTGGATACCGATGTTAAAGGCTCTGTCCGGGAACTCCTTCATGAAGTTCTTGGTGCCGCATGAGTTCATCAGGTCGCAGTCGATCGTTACGATCTTCGGGTTTTTCTTTGCTTCTTCTATTAATGCATTACAGTATGCCGCCCGCATTTCCTCCGGGGATACTTTGATTTCGTCACAGACCTTTACCATTTAAAATCACCTCCCGGATATGTGCCTTCGGCAAGACGCCTGTCAATCTCAGCGCAGGCTTCCTCTGCCTTCTCAATATCAAATGTCATATAGTGGTTGAACTCTTCCGCTTCTGCAAAATCAATGCCAAGGCCCTTGATGGTATCAAGAATAATGACATGCGGCTTGCCTTCCACTTTCTTAGCTTCCTCAATGCCCTTCCAGATTTCCTCTGTGTCATAACCTTTTACAGTTCTGGCATCAAATCCGAAAGCGCGGAATTTCTCTTCCAGATCGCCGGGATCAAGAATGTCCTCAAGACGTCCGTCAAGCTGTTTCTTGTTCCAGTCAACGAACAAAACAAAATGGTCAAGCTTCAGAGCGGCGGCTGTCTCAGCTGCCTCCCAGACTTCACCTTCGTTCGTCTCGCCGTCACCGACGATGCAGTATGTGTAATTGTCTCTTCCCTGCACACGGCTGCCGAGGGCGATACCTACGGCTGAAGATGCGCCGTTGCCAAGAGAGCCGGTAGACATGTCGACACCGGGTGTCTTCTGTCCATCAGCATGGCTCGGGAGATTGGTTCCCGGCTTATTCACAGTTTTAAGCCAGTCCATCGGGAAAAAGCCCTTTAATGCCAGAGCGGCATAGAGGCCGGGGCCGCAGTGTCCTTTGGAAAGGACGAGTCTGTCACGGTCCTCCCATTTGGGATTAGACGGATCGATGTTCATCATGCCACCGTAGAGAACAGCAAGAACATCAGAGATAGAAACAGATCCGCCAATATGACCAAATCCGGCATAACCGATAGCCCGGACTGTCTCTTTACGGATCTCTGCACTGAAGCGTTTCAGCTCCTCAAAGTTTACCTGTTCGCTCATGCTTTCATTCACCTCCTGGTGCGAACCCTTCCCCATGAAATGATTCGCTTTAAGATGCGACTCAGATATTTTTTTAACACAAGCCATAATCGATTATTGCTTGTACGGCAAGTATACTCCTGTTTTATATATGTGTCAACAGGAGCACCCGCTTTTACCATTGAATGATTTCTGCGTTTTCCGGGATTTTTTGCCCTTTTTATTGCATAATGTAATTAGTAATCCTAGCTTCTCAACCTAGGTTTGCTACATATATCTCTCAGAAATCTCCTTCTGCTCGTAATCGATTTCTTGTGGTTTTTGCCCCAAAACCTGCATTTATATAACAAAATAACCTGTCGCGGCCAGTTTTTGTAAAATAGCTGGATGTGACAGGTTTTGCTTTATAATCGATTATACGCTTTTTTACTGCTTTTTTTCTGTGCGGCGTATGTTCACCAGAATGACCGCCAGAAGGATGAGAAAAATCCCCGCCAGTTTGGCTGCATTGGCAGCCTCGTGAAAAACAAGAATTCCAAGTACACAGGTGACAAAAGGTTCCATCACCGCAAAGATGGCCGCCCTGCCTGCTTCGATCCGGCTGATGCCCCAGGTATAGAGAAAATAGGGGAGTGCCGATGTGAGCGCCGCCTTCCCTAAAACCAGTGCGATCAGCTGCGGGTGCTTTCCCATCAACCCGAATGCCTGCGGCATATGTCCGAAGGGAACCGTGAAGATCGCGGCAAAGAGGAACGCGTACGCTGTCATTGTCAGAGAATCATATTTTCTGGTCGCAAACTTCGCGAAGATGCTGTAAGTGCTGTAGGCAAGCCCGGCCAAAAGACTGCCGATCGCAATCAGAAGCGGTGTCCGGTAACTCTCTGAAAAGACGCCGGCTGTCAGCGCGCAGCCCAGCACCGCCAGAATGACTGCCGCCACCTTAACCGGAGTGATCTTTTCCTTAAAAATCACGGCCGACAACAGCATGACAAAAATCGGCGAGGTATAGATCAGGGCTGTCGTGACAGATGCCTGCCCGTGAATGAGTACATAGTAGTGCAGCCATGTGAAGCAGGACATGCTGATAAAGCCTGCTGCCGCAAACATCCAGATATCTTTGATATTGATCTTCAGCTTATTTTTATCTGTCAGCAGGATCAGTATCCAGTAAAAAATGCAGGTGAGGACCATCTTAAATGCCGTCTGCATGCTCGAAGTCATCCCGAATCCTGACATGCCCCGCACGAACAGACAGCTCGTACCCCAGGCAACGCCGGCACCGAGAGCCGCTAAAGAAGCCAGGTTTTCAGTTTTCTTTGTCAGATGACTCATATCTGGTTCCTCCGATTGTTTCTTTCGTCTTTGTGTTTTCATTACAGCATATTTTTTTTGACAATTCAACCCGGGCTTCATGGTTCTCGTTTTCTCCGTTGCCTTTAGAGCGCGAACCTGATAAGCTTTGTACATAACAGGAGGCCTGCAAGATGAGCGATGTAAAGCAGTATTTCTATAAAGGCGGTCTGAACTGCGCGGAAACAACATTAAAATGCCTGATTGAAGATCACGTCATTGATATACCGGAAGAATCCGTCAGGATGATGAGCGGATTTGGCGGCGGCATGCAGCGCGGTTCGATCTGCGGCGCTGTTGTCGGAGCCGTCTCTGCCATTGGTTCTCAGACAGGGCGGACCGAGCCCGGCCAGTCCCGCAAGCCGTCAGCCGAAGCTGTTAAAGCCTTCTTAAAAGCGTTTGAAGATGAATTCGGGACCATCTACTGCCGGGAACTCCAGAAAACCTATGTGAAAGATCACAAGCTTAAATCCCCTGGAATGTACCGCGCCTGCACGGTCTTTGTGGAAAAGGCCGTCGAGCTGGCAAAAACTATGATCATTGGAGAATATAATAATGAAGAGAAATGAAATCTGGCGTTCCTACGGAACGGATTATAAAGATATGACCAAACGGCTCCTTGCGCGCGCCGGGATGGATGAGCTTCTTCCCTCTGTCTCTGCCCGCATTGCGATTAAGCCTAATCTCGTGACTCCCTCTCCCGCTGTTTTCGGCGCCACCACGCATCCGGAAATCGTAGCCGGCATCATCGAGTTTCTGAAGGAACATGGATTCGAAAATATCGTGATTGCAGAAGGCTCCTGGGTCGGCGACCCCACTTCGGAAGCCTTTGAATACTGCGGATACAACTCTCTTGCCGCACAGTACGGCGTCAGGCTGCTTGACACGCAGAAAGAGTCAGGCATAGAAGCAGATGCGCATGGAGAGACGCTGTCTGTCTGCGCCTGCGTGGAGGACTGGGACTATCTGATCAATGTCCCCGTTCTCAAAGGCCACTGCCAGACGCATATCACCTGTGCCCTTAAAAATATGAAGGGACTCATCCCGAACACCGAAAAACGCCGCTATCACAGAATGGGTCTGCACAGACCTATCGCTCTTTTAAACACTGTCATCAGGCCGGATTTTATTGTGATTGACCACATCTGCGGCGACCTGTCCTTTGAGGAGGGCGGCAACCCTGTCACGCGCAACTGCATTATGGCCGCCGTCGATCCGGTGCTGGTAGACGCCTATGTCTGTTCACTTCTTCACTATGAGACAGCAGACGTTCCCTATATAGGGTTGGCGTCAGAGTACGGCTGTGGCAGCTGTGATCTGTCCTCTCTGCGCCTGATCACCTGCGAGGGAGAGCCCTACGAGGACTTGCCGGAGGGCACCCTCGATGTCAGCTATGCCGTTGATGATGCCGACTCCTGCAGTGCCTGTTATGGTGTACTGATCCCCGCGCTCGAACGGCTGAAAGAGGAAGGCCTTTTAGACAGGCTCCCGGCTCCGATCGCCATTGGCCAGGGCCACAGGGGCAAGACCGGCGCTCTCGGTGTAGGAGAATGCACCAGCGGCTTTGACATCTGTATACAAGGATGCCCTCCCGATGAGGAGGACATCTATCAGACTCTGCGCGCACTGGCTCTCAGATCGTAGTCTTTTATTTTCCTTTATACTCCAGACAGAGCGTCAGATCATTAAATCTGACGCTTTGTCTTGATCGTCGCTGCGTACGCGCTGTTGCACAGTCCGAGCACGGCCGAAAGGATGAACAGGGTCTCAATCCCGAGCGTCTTCCAGATCCATCCTCCGAAGAGCGCGACCAGAAT
>CADBOU010000068.1 GCA_902796355.1 uncultured Lachnospiraceae bacterium | reverse complement strand
TTCCGGGAAAGATTTGTTAAAATACCGAAAAATGTCATTTTCTATGGCGATTGCTTTGTTCCATCGCCGGGTGTGATTCATCCGTGCTTCTGGTGTACGGCATTTTGACAGGCTCGCCTGAAACCTCTCTTTAAGCGATACAACCGTATCTTCCAACACACGTTTATCTGCATAGTACAGAAGGTCTTCATCTGAAACAAACTGATGACCTTCATGCAAAAAAGACAGCTCCCGGTGCAGTTCCGGATCATCGTGCTCACTGATGATATCAGCGATCAGCTCATACCCTTCCAGGCGAAGCTTCAGTGCACCAATCGATGAATGATTCTTATCCAGTCTGGCAAAATCATGGAGCATGGCCGCAGCGTAAAACAGGGCGCGGTCATAGACAACACAATCAGGATCCAGCATATCCAGAATATCCATCAGAACATTGGCAACGCCTTTCATATGACGCCGGATATGTGCCGGAACATGATAACGGTCCAGAAGTCCTGTGATCTCATCATCATTTGGAACGGCCGCAGGTGTACTGCCAATGTATTCTACATTGAAATGGATTTTTCCTCCGTTCTCTTCCGATACCACCTTAGTCACACTGGCATAAGGAATGGATACCTGCATGAGTCTGTCAGGGTCAATTTCGCCCAGATAAGCCAAAGCACCTCTGATCACACCGGCGTGGCTGATGATAAAATAAGAGTCTTCTCTGCCATGAGCCGGATGAATGGACGCCAGTTCCTTCAGCACGGTGACCATGCGTTTTCCTGCTTCTTCAAATGATTCACCTCCGGGAGCTTTGAAGCTCCAGAAGTTTTCCCCTCTCTGAGTGTATGATTTCGGGTAGCGCATCTTAATATCGCTAAAGCGCATGTTCTCCCACTCGCCCATTTTTATCTCATGAAGCTCTTCCCGGACAGATACCGAATGATGATCGGCCGGCATTCTGGAAAGCATATGTTTTGCCGTATCCCGGCAACGCATTAACGGGCTGACATAAATATGGTCTATTGAATTCTCTCTCAACAACAGGCGTGTCATCCAGATCCCCAGCCGCTGCGCCTGTATAACACCGTTTGAAGACAGCGGCACTTCAGTTGTGCCGATACACCGCTTGCCGTCGGATTGTATTTCTCCATGCCTGATCAGGTAAAATGTTTTTCGGTTTTTTCCCATCTTTCTTTTTAGCCTTTTATAAAAACTGCTGTCCCGTGCAAATCCATCAGCGGTACGGGATATGCCCCGCATTCTTCAGCAAACTCAAGAGCTGCACGGTGAACCCCGGGATACTGTGACGAGTTATAATCGTGAAGGAGAATGCAGCCTCCGTGCGCCAGGCGGGGATAAAAGAAACGCAGCCCTCTTAATGTCGGTTCATATAAATCAGTGTCAAGACTGACCAGAGCGTACATCTGGTTTCTGATAAAATCTTCTGTCACCTGTTCTTTTGTAGAAGCATTCCATGCCCCTTTCTGAACACTCTCAGGAAATCTTCCTTTGCAGATAAAAACACGATCCAGAGAAACCAGTCTGTCAAGCACACATTCGACAGAAGTATCTGAAAAATCACCTGCGGCAGCGAACGCATTACGTCCGCCAAAATGCTTTTCCTCTTTTAAATCAAGTGCATCAAACCCCTCAAACGTGTCAAAAAGCAACAGCACTCTGTCATGAAAAAGCCGGTTGATTTCTGCAGCAAATGCCCCCTGATAGACACCGAGTTCCGCTACTGCCCCCTCCACACTGCGCTCCCGTATCTGACTGCTTAACAGCCTGAGTGCAGCAAGCCGTATATCCAGCAGCTCTCTCAGATCCTGAACAGAAATGACTTCCCCTGTAAAGCCGGAGCGCAAAATCTGCTGCTTGATGTCAGCGCAGGCCTCTTTGTTTAACACCGCGAGCCAAATCATATCAGGGCACCGGTCATGGAGGGCTTCCTGCAGGGAAAACACGCTCAGCCCATTCACTGTCGTTCCCTGAAGGTTTTGGCTGTTATCGATATATCCGGTAATCTCTGCTCCTGCGGGTACCCAATGTGCGATCATCCGGCCGGCCTGTCCGGCGCCAAATATCATGATTCTTTTCATATGTTTGATTCTCTCTCATTGATTTGATTAAACAACACCTTGACCTTTTGATAGTCTTCCGGTGTATCCGCATCGATCAAGGCCCCCTCATCATTCACATCAACATAAGCAGGTTTGATCCCTGCCGCTTCAAATGCTCCGCGCAGCCCTCCATCTCCTTCAAAAGAAAGTAGCTGAGGAATCAGATCGACAGAAATCATAATCGGATGACCCTTTTTGCCATGACATACCGGAATGATGATCTGTCCGGCCTGACCAAGCAGGACGCTGAGTGTCGATTCCCGGAACGCAGGGACATCAACAGGCGTAAAGAAAATCCTGTCACACCGGTTCATCAAACATTTTAGGCCGATCTTGACCGAATCAAACATTTGTGTCGTGGCATAGGCAGGATTCTCTGCGAACGTAACCGGATAGCCTTTCAGCACATCTCTGACCTCCTCTGAGCGATAACCGGTTACCACAACAATTTCAGAAACTCCAACATGCATAAAACGACTGACAACTGTCTCAATAATAGTTTTTTTGCCCAGCGGAAGCGTTTGCTTTAATGTGCCCATTCTGGTTGACATACCGGCCGCTGTAATAAGAGCACCTGTTCTTCTTACTTCATCCATACAAGCATCATACCACAATCTTATTATAAAAACATGTAAAACGTGTTATACTAAAATAACAATCGTTTTAGAGGAACCATTATGAAAAAACTGCATTCTAATTCAAATGAGCAGACGCAGCATCTGTTCAGTCTCAATCATGACAGTATCCATATCGAAGATTTAGGCCAGGAAATCCACTGTCGTCCCGGAACCGTTTTGAATACATCAGGAGAGATACCTGCTGACTGTTACTATCTCAAAAAGGGCCGTGTACTGTGCTGTGAGACCTCCCCTTCCGGTGAGCAGCATGTCTATGATTATGTTGATGCAGGGTCTCTGTTCCTGGAAGAGTATCTGCTCTTTGACCGTGTCTGTCCGGTTACATACAAGACGATGGTTGAATCCGAACTGGTTAAAATTGATGCTGAATCCATTATTTACGCATATCAGCATGATTTTCAGATTGTGACAGAAATTTGTGAGGGTCTGGCTGAAAAACTGACTGCAGCCATCAGCCGTTCCCGTCTGGAGATGAAACATAATGCTGCATGGAAAATATGCCGTATGCTGCTCTTTTATGCTCAGAATTTCGGAACCCTTACCGAAAACGGATCCATCCGGATCGATCACACGCTCAGTCAGCAAACACTTGCAGACAATCTCAGCATGAACCGTGTCACTGTCGCTAAAAAAATAAAAGAACTGAAAGAACTTGACCTGATTGATGTGCGGTCCCGCCATTTCTATATCCCAAATGTTGACCGCATCGTAGATTATATGATTGAAATAGAAAGCGGCATATGATTCATGTTTGAATGGAACCAAAACAAGATCCGATTTCGTATAGACTCTGCCGTAAAGACTTCCTTTCACGCAACGATCGCTCAGTGGATCGCAGAGCGTTTTGATGACGCCAGCCAGATCAGCCTTTGTGATGCAGGCTGTGGTCTGGGATATTTATCCTTAGCCTTATCGAAATACTTTAAGCAAGTGACTGCTATTGATATCAGCGATATTGCCTTAAATGTCCTCAGGAGAGAATCCTCTGCCCGTCAGATCGAGAACCTCACGATTTTAAGGGAAGATTTACTGGACGATCCTTTCGTTAAGCCCCGCTCATATGATGCGATGGTTTTTTCCTTTTTCGGCAATATCCAGGAAATTCTTCAAATAGCTGTCCCGCGGTGTAAAAACCGTATATTCATTCTTAAAAAGAATGATCATCACCATCGTTTTTCTATCAGCCATGCGGTCAGGGAACGCGATTCGATGGCTGCCGCTCTCTCGGATTTAACCGCTCTCGGCCTTCCTTTCGTCAAAGAAGACATGACCATTGAAGACGGGCAGCCGCTGCGCTCTCTTGCAGATGCGGAAGAATTCTTTCATTTATATGCCCGTGGCTCTGACCGGGATCTGATCACAAGAGACTATATACAATCTCTGCTGGAGGAGACAGGTGATTCTGTATTTCCATATTATTACAGACGCGATTGTGTATTCTCAATTTTAACTGTTGACTTGTCCGGACAACGCGGAGATACCTTATGAGTCATCTGTTTCTCACTGGAGAAAAGCAGGTTGGAAAATCAACGCTGCTTCAAAAATGGCTGAAGAAAACAAACGCGCGGACCGCGGGATTCTATACGTGCAAACATGCATCAGATGATGGGCACCTCTATGTGCATATGCTCTCCGCCTCAAAAAAAGATACCCCGGGACCTGACAATATTCTATTCGATTGCAAAAACCGCAACGCTTCTATGGCGGCAGAGCGTTTCAACTTATTAGGTTGTACCATTCTTGAGGAGTGCAGGCTTTCAGATCTGATCATTATGGATGAGATCGGTATGATGGAAGCCGATGCCCGTCAGTTTCAATCCCGTGTCATCAGTATCCTTGATCAGGATACCCCTGTCCTCGGTGTTTTGAGGAAAGAAAACAACATCTCATTTATTAACAACATAGCCAAAAGACAGGATGTGCGTGTGATCGAAGTCACTCTATCGAACAGAGACAGTCTGGCCAGACAGCTTCCCGCTGAGCTGCTGCATCTGCAACGGCCGTCATAAATCCTTCTCTCCGGCCAAGTCAAGAATGACTGCACCTGCTATGACCAGTCCGGCTGCCGGAGGAACAAATGAAACAGAACCGGGTGTTCTCTCTTCACCCGGATTACATATCGGCTTTACCGGCGTCTCACTTGAACACACTACCTTTAATTCCCTGACTCCCCTTTTCTTTAATTCATGTCTCATCACTTTTGCCAGAGGGTCTGTCTTTGTCTCATACAAATCCATGATCTTAAACGCCGATGGATCCAACCGGTTTCCGGTCCCCATTGAACTGATGACAGGAACATGCGCCTGATTGGCTCTCATGATTAATTCAATCTTTGCTGTAACCGTATCAATCGCATCGACAATATAATCATATTGGCTTAAATCTATCAGATCTGCATTTTCAGGAAGATAAAAGATGTCATGGGTTTTTACAAGGCACATGGGATTAATCTGATGAATTCTCTCTTTCATGACTTCTGTTTTAAGCAGACCGACCGTCTTCCATGTCGCCGCTAATTGCCGGTTGATATTACTCACTTCTATATGATCCCGGTCAATCAGATCTAAAGAACCGATACCGCCGCGCGCCAAGGCTTCCACAACAGCGCCGCCAACACCGCCCAGACCAAAAACAGCTACACGACATCCTGCCAAAACTTTGATGGCAGATGGGCCAAGTACTTTTTGCGTTCTCGCATATTGTTCACACATACTATGCTCCGTATAACAGAAAAAGTGCCTCCGAATGAATTCGGAGGCATTCACTTAACAGCAGATGACGGGAATCGAACCCGCCTCGCCAGCTTGGGAAGCTGGAGTTCTACCGATGAACTACATCTGCAGGTTTAAGTCATCATAACATGGTTAACAAAAAAAATCAATGAGGCGGCACATTAATGCCGCCGTCACACTGAGCACACCTAGGCGGATTCGAACCGCCGCTCCCGCCTCCGGAGGGCGGTGCTCTATCCCCTGAGCTATAGGTGTCCACGGCGGTTATCTTACCATAAACACCGTTAAAAGTAAAGGCGATAAAAACAGGATTTTATCGACTGTTTATCTTATGTCCGGTCTGTTAAAATTCAGCATGCACGCACGTCAACCAATTGATCAATGCTACTAAAAAAGGAGGCTTAGTCATGAGTGAAACACGAAACACAGACGAGAGAATCAATCTTGCAACTCTGGAAATTGAAAACTACGAAAGCGTTAAATCACGCATTGTGATCCGTGCAGCGAACAGAGAGCGAAGCCGTTCTCTGTTCAAAGACACGCCGCATATGGATATGCTGGACCTGGCTTTGATATGTTACATTGATTTGGGCATATCCAGTCAAGGCTGGACACAGGCCGTACGCATTCGTGAACGGCACCTGGATATCTGGAACATTTCAAAAGCACGCCTGTTCGAGGATGCTTTTGAAAACACCCCTGTGTGTCTTCCTCCTCTTTTTGCTCCGCTCGAAGATGTTATGAGCGGAATCACTGAAAACTATACCGGAGACATGACAGAGGATGGGTATCCGCGCGCTGAAGGTCTTCCTCTGCATTTTGTTTTAACCAATTTGCGTAAAAAATACGGGGCATGCACATTATTCTACCCCGGGCTTCTGGAAGAGATTTATAATCTTATCGGCAGTTTTTACATCTTACCTGGCAGTATTCATGAACTGTTTCTGATCCGCGACAAGGAGTTTATCGATCCGGAAACACTCACTGAAATTGTCCGTGATGTCAACAGTCACGATGAAATGGCTTCAGAATATCTGTCTGATCATGTTTATTATTACGGCGGAGAAGATGTGCCTCTTCAGATCGTATCAGATACCGGCAGCACGTACAATCGCCCGGGCGACCTCACCGGTTGAAAGCGCATCTGTCCTGATGGTGATGTCAGCTGTCTCCTCATACAGAGGCTCCCTCTTTTTCATCAACGCCTCTATGCGCTCTCTTACCGCCTTCACACCTCCTCCGTCCACAGACAGAAGAGGTCTGACTGGATTGTCTTGCAGCACACGCTGACAGATCACGGAAGGATCAGCCGTCAACCGGATCACCATTCCGCTTTCCCGCATCAGCTTTCTGTTCATCCAGCGCAGTATCACGCCCCCTCCACAGGAGATAATATGATGATGGTTCTGTTTCTTTAACAGTTCAATGAGGCCGGCAAGCACTTCGGATTCCTGATCTCTGAAAGCTTCTTCACCATATGCACTCATGTATTCAGAAATGCTCATGTTGATCTGTTCTTCTATCTCTTGATCCAAATCAGACCAAAAGCAGCCGGCAAGGCGTGCTGCCTCCCTGCCGGCTGCTGTTTTTCCGGTACCCATAAAACCGATAACAAATATCAGGTTACACACGGGAGAGATACTCTCCTGTCCGTGTATCAATCTTAAGGACATCTCCTTCATTGACAAAAAGTGGAACCTGAACTGTTGCACCCGTCTCAACAGTGGCCGGTTTTGTCGCGCCCTGTGCTGTATCACCCTTAAAGCCGGGCTCAGTTGCTGTAACAGCAAGCTCGACGAATAACGGCGGTTCTACAGTAAACGGGTTGCCCTGGTAAGAAACAACTTTAACCATCTCATTTTCTTTTACAAATTCAAGTGCATCGCCGATCGTCTCCTGCCCGATCTCAATCTGCTCATATGTCTCCATATCCATGAAATAATACAGATCTCCATCTGTGTACAGATACTGCATATCCTTGCGCTCAATACGGGCTGGAGGGAACTTTTCAGTCGGTCGGAAGGTTTTTTCCACAACGCTTCCTCCCATCACGTCTCTGAGCTTTGTGCGCACAAAAGCAGCGCCTTTACCTGGCTTAACGTGCTGGAACTCTATAATCTGATAGACTGTTCCTTCAATCTCAACCGTCATGCCGTTGCGAAAATCACCTGCTGAAACCATTTAAAAATCCTCCTTGAAATGATTCTTTTTAGTCGTACACTTATACAATAATCATATAATACCAGAGCGCCATTTGCAAGAAAACAGCTCTCAAGTTTCTTTATTTATGCCAGAGAACTGAGCATCGTGCGAATCTGCTCGAAAGCAGCTTCAATCCCGTCAGGGTTCTTTCCGCCTGCCTGCGCCATGGTAGGACGTCCGCCACCGCCGCCGCCGATCTTCTTTGCCGCTTCGCGGATCAGATTACCGGCATGTGCACCGGCACTCACAGCACCGTCTGTAGCTGTCACCATCAATGTGACTTTCCCGCCGGCAACAGATGCAATCACTGCCACTCCGTCACCCATCTTTTCCTTGCAGGTATCACCGAGATCGCGCAGCTGGTCAGTCCCCATATCGTCAACGGACAAGAACATCGCCTTAAAGGAACCGATCTGCTCAATCTGTGCCTCTGATTCGCCGGCAGCCGCCTTGGCCAGCTTTTGAGAGAGAGAGTCTATTTTCTTCTGGAGCTGTTTGTTTTCATCCATGACGGCATGTGCACGCTCAGTGACATTCTCCCGTGTCCCTTTAAGTGTTTTTGCCACTTCATTGAAACGCTCTTCCAGATCAGCATAATATGCCATCAGACCCGCTGAAGTCAGCGCCTCAATACGCCGTACTCCGGCAGCCACACCTGTCTCAGAGATAATCTTAAAGGCACCGATATCACCGGTTACCGGCACATGCAGGCCGCCGCAGAATTCTCTGGAAAAATTACCCATCGAAACAACGCGGACCACATCGCCGTATTTTTCACCAAACAACGCCTGTGCACCGGTCTTTTTCGCTTCCTCAATCGGCATATTGCGGGCAAATACCGGAAGGTTGCGCTGTATCTGCTCGTTAACCAGTTCTTCAACCTGTTTGATCTCTTGTGTTGTCATAGGCGCAAAATGTGAGAAGTCGAAACGCAGTCTGGCGTCATTGACGCTGGAGCCCTTCTGTTCAACATGATCTCCGAGCACCATTTTCAGTGCTTTCTGAAGCAAATGTGTTGCGCTGTGATTGCGCTGCGATAACCGTCTCTTTTCAATATTGACACTCAGATCAGCCTGTTGATTAGTCGCGATGACGCCGGAGGTCACAATCCCGCTGTGACCGATTTTGTTTCCGAGAATCTGCTGCACATCATCCACCTCGAATGTGCCCGTCTCTGTCTTAATTATGCCGGTATCAGCCTCCTGGCCGCCCATCTCGGCATAAAAAGGTGTAATGTCCGTAAAGACTGTTCCCCGGCATCCCTCAGTCAGGCAGTCAAGAATCTGCTCCTCTGCAGTATTGTCATCCGGATCTACCGGGAATTCATATCCGGTTATGGCTGCGATATCAGAGGTCGCCTCTGTCTGATCATATCCGATAAAGAGTGAAGCCATCGACGCAGGGAGCTTTTCATAAACTGTCGCATCCGCGCCCATGTAATTAGTCTTTTTACGTGAATCGTGAGCGGTCTGCTGCTGCTTTTTCATACAGGCATCAAACCCTTTCTCATCCACTGTAATTCCTTTTTCAGCCAGAATTTCCTTAGTCAGATCGAGCGGGAAGCCAAATGTATCATGCAGGCGGAAAGCGTCCTCTCCGGCAAGTACTGTGCTGTCTTCATCCGCAAGTTTTTTCTCAAGTTTCTCCAGGATGGAGAGTCCCTGGTCAACCGTCTTGTCAAACTGTGCTTCTTCCTGCTTCAATGTAGACAGAATAAACGCCTCTTTCTCTGCCAGCTCAGGATATGCATCTTTAGATCCCTCAATCACTGTCTGGGCAAGATCCGTCATAAATGCATTTTTTATACCCAGGATTCTCCCGTGTCGGCAGGCGCGCCGAAGGAGACGTCTGAGCACATACCCTCTTCCTTCGTTAGACGGGGTAATGCCGTCTGAAAGCATAAATGTGACAGCGCGGATATGGTCTGTAATGACGCGGATCGAGACATCATCTTTTTCATCTTTAAGATACTCTTTCCCGGCAATCTGACACACATGATCCCGCAGTGCTTTTATATTGTCAATATCAAAGATCGACTCAACATCCTGCACAACCATGGCCAGGCGCTCCAGACCCATTCCGGTGTCTATGTTTTTATTCTCAAGAGGCTCATAGTTTCCTTTTCCGTCACCGTCAAACTGGGTAAAGACATTATTCCACACTTCACAGTAACGATCACAATCACACCCCACTGTGCAGTCCGGTTTCCCGCACCCATACTTTTCTCCGCGGTCATAATAGACTTCAGAACACGGTCCGCAGGGACCGCTTCCGTGCTCCCAGAAGTTATCCTCTTTGCCAAACCGGAAGATCCGTTCTTTTGGAATCCCGATATCCTGATTCCAAATCTCAAAGGCCTCGTCATCATCCAGATAGATGGACGGATAGAGTCTGTCCGGATCCAGTCCGACTGTTTCAGTCAAAAACTCCCAACACCATGCGATCGCATCTTTTTTAAAATAATCACCGAAGGAGAAATTGCCGAGCATTTCAAAAAAGGTTGCATGCCTGTTAGTGACGCCGACATTCTCAATATCACCGGTACGAACACATTTCTGACATGTCGCCATCCGTTTTGAGGGAGGTGTTTCCAGTCCGGTAAAATATGGTTTAAGCGGAGCCATCCCTGCATTGATCAGCAGAAGGCTCTCATCATTTTGAGGAACAAGAGAATAAGATTTGGCCACATAATGACCTTTCCCCTCAAAAAACTTTAAAAACATTTCCCGCAGTTCATTGACTGTGTAAGTTCCCATCAGTCATCTCCTTTCAGTGTTAACTCGTCATACATATCGCCGTAGCACTTAGCTGATGCCTCCCATGAATAGTCCATGGTCATTGCCCGGTCAACGATATGATTCCAACGCCGTTTATGGCGATAATACACATCTTCAGCATAATACAGGATCTTCAGAAGCTCATCTGCCCGCATGCCTGCAAAAGAAAAGCCGCAGCCTGTATCCTCATACTCGTTGTACGGCTCAACCGTATCCTTTAAGCCTCCCGTCTCTCTGACAACCGGTATTGAACCATAGCGCATCGCAATAAGCTGCGACAGCCCGCAAGGTTCAAAGATAGAGGGCATTAAAAACGCGTCGCTGCCGGCATAGATCAGGCGTGCTGTCTCCTCGCTGTATCCTCTGTAAAAAGCGACTTTCCCCGGATATGTGCGGGCATAATAATCAAACATTCCCTCATACCGGCTCTCCCCGCTTCCAATGACTGCCAGCTGTACTTCTCCCTTCAAAAACTCCGGCAGGACAGAGCCAATTAAGTCAAAGCCCTTCTGATCTGTCAGACGGCTGACAATACCAAACACCATTTTACCTTTGTCGACCTCTAACCCCAGCTTCTTTTGTAAAGCTGCTTTATCAGCCGGTTTTTGTCTCCTGAACGTATCAACCGAATAATGGTGAGGAATCATCGGATCTGACATCGGATTAAACTCTTCCAGATCCAGGCCATTTAGGATTCCAGATACTTTCCCGGCATTATTCTCGATTACTGTATGAAGTCCTTCACCGTAAAACGGCGTTTTAATCTCCCGGCTGTACGTGGGGGAGACAGTGGTGACACGGTCTGCCAGAACGATACCGCCTTTCAGATAGTTGGCATCTCCGTATGCTTCCAGATATTCTCCTGTAAGATACCTGTCGGCCAGTCCTGTAATATCCTGGACCTCATCCAATCCCCAGCGTCCCTGAAAACGGAGATTGTGAATAGTCAGAATGGTTTTAATCTTCCCCTCAGGCCTCCCCTGTTGACACATCTGATCTAAAAATACAGGGATCAGTGCTGCCTGCCAGTCATGACAATGTATAATGTCCGGCATAAAGTCCAGATATCCACAGGATTCTATCACGGCTTTGGAATAGAAAGCAAATTTTTCTATATCCTGAAAAATCTGGCCATATGGCTGAAAACCGCAAAAATAAAACTCATTGTCAATAAAATAGAACGTAATTGAACCCAGTTTCATTTCAAACAGACCGACATATTGATTGCGCCACCCCAGATCAATCCGGAAATTGGTCAGATATGTCATGCGCTGCACATACTCCTGAGGAATACAGAGATATTTGGGCATGATGACCCTCACATCATACCGACTGGAGTCCAAATGCTGTGGCAATGATCCGACGACATCTGCCAGTCCGCCTGTCTTGACAAAAGGCGTGCACTCAGATGCCGCGAACAGTATTTTTTTTCTTGTAGATTTCCGCAAAATGCTGCATCTCCTTTGCATTTTCCAGCGCTGCATCCGTGATATGGGTACCGCCGAGAATGCGCGCGATTTCGTATGTTGACTCCTGTTCAGTCATGACGTGAATATGCGTCGTTGTCTGTTCTTGTCCCTGCACCACCGCAACATCTTTTTCAATGCTTTAGTGAGCATCAGCCATAGAAGCGATCTGAGCCAGATGTGTGATACAGATCACCTGATGTGTCTGCGCAATTTCGCAGAGACGCTGTGCAACTGCTTCAGCAGTTCTGCCGCTGATTCCCGCATCAATCTCATCGAAAATCAGTGTCTTTTCTCTTTCTCTGCCAGCCATAACAGTTTTTACGGCAAGCATAATACGGGACAATTCACCGCCGGAAGCGATCCTGGAAAGCTCCTTCATTGGTTCCCCGGGATTAGGGCCAATCCAAAACGTGACTTCATCATATCCGTCCGGCCCGATTGAATCAGCTCTCTCTACGCGAATCTCAAACCTGTTATCAGCAAACTGCAGCTCGCTTAACCCGGCCGCTATTTCCTTTTCCATCAAACTGGCGTACCGCTTACGTCCTTCAGACAAAACAGCACATTTATCCAGGAGAGCAGCCCGCTGATTTTCCATTGTCTCTGTCAGTTTTGCGAGCGTCTCTTCTGCGTTTTCAAGTGCCTCCAGTCTCTCCTGTTTGCGCTCTTCTTCCGCTTTAATTTCGGCTATCGTTGCGCCATATTTCCCTTTCAGGCGATTAATTTCATCCAGTCTGCGTGATATCCGGTCCGTCTCTTCCGGTGAATACTCAAAAGTCTCGATCGTATCATCTATCTCGCGGGATACATCACTCAACAAGCTGTCTATCTGTGAAAGCTGATCATACAATGCATCTGATTTCTCGTCAAAACGACGTACGGCCGCCAAAGCTCTCATACTGCGTGCAATCAGATCTGATGCATTGCCTTCCCCGTCACCGGATAAGGCCTCCTGAGATTTGGCTAATCCCTCATATATCTGCTGGGCGTGAGAAAGGCGGGCATATGCGCTCTCCAGAGCATCGTCTTCTCCTTCTTCAAGCTGCGCCTGTGAGATCTCCTCTACCTCATACGACAACAGGTCAATTTCTCTCTGCCGCTGCGTCTGATCTTCACCAATCTGATCAATAGCCCGCTTTGTCTCAGTCAGCGCTCTGTAAGCATTTTCTGTCTCTCTCCGAGCCTGATGAAGCCCTTCTGATCCGAAATCATCGAGTAAGCTCTTGTGACCGCCAGCCTCAAGCAGAATCTGTGAATCGCGCTGACCATGAACATCCAGCAAAAGTGACGCAATGTCCCGCAGTCTTTTCTGGGTCACACTCTCTCCGTTAATCCGGCTGCTGCTGCGCCCCTCCGACAGCTTCCTTGATATAATCAGCAAACCGTTGGAAAGGTCAATCTCTTCATCAATACGGTGAACCATATCCTTCAGTGAATCATCAACTGAAAATGAAAGCTCAACATAACCCGCTTTCTCACCTGTGCGAATCATATCGCTTGTATAGCGTCCGCCGAGCGCCAGAAGTGCAGATCCTATTAATATTGATTTCCCGGCCCCTGTCTCGCCTGTCAGAATGTTCAGACCGCCGTCAAAATCAACAGATATGTCCTTGAACAACGCAAGGTTTTTTACAGTCAGATTCGTCAGCATGACTTATATCTGTCACCCCCGCATAATCTCTCTGATCAGGTCAATCACATCAGCCACATCTTCTTTCCTGCGCACTGCGCAGAAAACATTGTCATCTCCTGCGATGGAGCCGGCAACCTGCTTCCAGTTCATCGCATCCACGGAAGCGGCGACAGCCATTGCCATACCGGGCACGGTGCGCAGCACCAGAATATTCTCTGCCTGATCCATTGAAATCAGGCCATCGCGCAGGATCCTGCGATACTTATCTATCTGCGCCTCCTGGTTCTGCTTTCCGGCAACATATTTAAAATGGCCCCGGTCATCCACTACCTTCGTCAGTTTAAGTGTACGGATATCCCGCGAGATCGTCGCCTGCGTTGTTTTAAAGCCGGCTTCCCTCAGATATGCTGCCAACACATCCTGCGTTTCGATATCATGCTCAGAGATCAATTCCAGTATTTTCATTTGGCGTTCGCTTTGCATGGCTCACTCCTGTTTAATTATCTTTCATCTTTTTGTATAAAGCATCCAGAAAACTGTCATCTCCAAATCTGATCAGGTTGGTCTTCCGGTCCGATTTGCAGACTCTCACCTGATCTCCCGGTTTCAGCCGGATCATCCTTCCACCATCGATTGCTGCCGCCACTTGTGTCCCCGCTTCAAGGTCATCCAGAACCTCTATGGTCAGCTTGTCATCCCCTGAGACAACCAAAGATGTAGAGCGAATCGTATGGGGACATATCGGTGTCACAACAATCATTCTGGCTTCCGGCTCTAATATGGCTCCTCCGGCAGACAGATTATATCCCGTTGATCCGGTTGATGTAGAAAGTATGATTCCGTCAGCACTGTATGTATGTACGATTCTGTCATTAATAAACAGATTAAAATCCAAGACATGCAGTTCCCCGCTGCGTGCAATGACGACATCATTGAGAGCCGTCATCTCCAGTCCTTCGGGCAACTGGGCAAATAATCTCATCCGCTCCTGTATGTGATAGCGCCCTTCGAGAAGCCTGTCAAGCGCCTCAGGTGCGGTTTTCATCGTTGTCTCAGTCAAATATCCAAGCTTCCCGATATTGATGGGAAAGAAAGGCTTGTCAACATCTGACAGCTCACGGGCAGCCTGAATCAGTGTTCCGTCACCGCCAACAGAAAAAATGACATCGCATGTGGCAGCTGCATCAGGATCAACTCCAGACTCTTTTTCTCCCAGGCCTGTGCCCGTCATCGGTTCCAGATAGTGAATCCCCCTCTCATCTAAAAGATCATGCATATGTTCCCTGTAGACACCGTCCGGATCTTTTTTGGGATTTACTATCAGATAAACATTCTTGATCATTGTCTCATCCTCAGTACGATTAGCTGTTTAGTACAGTAAAAGCTTCTTCCACTGTTCTGTGTATCTTATCTGATTCAGTGAAGCTCTGTAAATACGCTGCTGATCTGCTTTGGTCATTTGCTTTCTGCATCCATAATAAGTATTCTATGTTTCCTTCCGGCCCCTTAATGGGCGAAAAGGTCAGCCCTTTGACAAGCAGCCCCATATCAGCAGCATACTGCACAACATCCGAAATAACCTGTTCATGCACTCCGGGATCTCTCACGACTCCCTTCTTGCCTACCTTCTCTCTGCCCGCCTCGAACTGCGGTTTGACAAGAGCAGTGATCTGTCCTGATTCTGACAGATACCCGCAAATAGCAGGAAGCACTTTTGTCAATGAGATAAATGATAAATCCGCAGAGGAAAAATCTACAGTCTCATCAAACTGCTCGGGAGTCACATAGCGGACATTTGTCTTTTCCATACAAATGACACGCTCGTCGTTACGCAATTTCCAGTCAAGCTGTCCGTATCCGACATCAATCGCATACACTTTCCGGGCGCCGTGCTGCAGCATGCAGTCTGTGAACCCGCCGGTAGATGCACCGGCGTCAGCACAGACACATCCCTCTACATTTAACTGAAATGCTTCAAAGGCCTTTTCCAGTTTAAAGCCGCCCCGGCTCACATAGGGCTGAGCCTTGCCGCGCACTTCAATCTTTGAATCCGGCTTGATGCCTGCGCCTGCTTTATCTTCTCTTTGACCGTCGACAAACACTTCTCCGGCCATGATCAGCGCCTTCGCCCTTTCCCGTGACAATTCAGGATAAAGCTGCACCAACAGTTTGTCTAGCCGCTCTTTCATACCTTTTCCTGCTGTTGATCATTGTATTCCTGCATGTAATGGATAATTTTGTCAGCGATACTCTCCCAGTCCAATCCGACGGCTTTTTTGAGAACTGAAATGCTGCCCTGCTTTACATAGATATCATCAATCCCAAAAGACAAGACGTCGACACCCAGTTTATTGTACTCGCAGTAAGCGGCCACATGTTCGCCATATCCGCCTGAGAGCATGTTTTCTTCTATAGTCACAAAAACATCGTGATCTTTGGCTAAAGCAGACAGAAGCGATGTGTCCAGCGGCTTGATAAAACGAACATTGACAAGCGTCGGATGATAACCGTTTTCCTCCAGCCGGCGCACCACGCGCAATGCCGTCTTCATCATATGCCCTTCGGAAAAAACGGCTATCTGACGGCTGTGTATAATAATCTCACTCTTCCCGTATTTTATTTCCTTCTGTATGGGCTTTAACATGTCAAAAGCTGTACCGCGCGGGTATCGGATTGCAATCGGACCCTGGTGCTCAGCTATCGCATAATGAAGCATCGCGGATAATTCCCATTTGTTTTTTGGCGCCATCACAGTCATATTGGGCATCATCGATAAATACGAAAGGTCGAAAAGCCCTTGGTGGGTCTCTCCGTCATTGCCGACCAGGCCGGCTCTGTCTACCATGAAAACAACATGGAGATTCTGCAGACAGACATCATGAATGATCTGATCGAACGCTCTCTGCAGAAACGAAGAATAGATACATACAACCGGAATTCTTCCCCCGGCAGCAAGACCGGCAGAAAAAGTTACCGCATGCTGTTCAGCAATTCCCACATCAAAAAAACGCTCAGGATACTTCTTTGAAAACTCTGTGAGGCCTGTCCCGTCAGCCATCGCAGCTGTGATGGCCACGATACGTTCGTCTTTTTGTGCCTCTTCAAGCAGCGAACGGGCAAACACCTGCGTACACGTCTCTTTATCTGAATGCAGGATCGGATCTCCGGTTTTAATATCAAAGGCACTGATTCCATGAAATCTGGACGGGTTCTCCTCCGCTGGAGCATAGCCCTTGCCCTTCTTTGTCACAACGTGGACAATTACAGCGTGATCAAGGCGCCTGGCTTCATCAAATGCACGGCACATCTGCTTGATGTTGTATCCGTCAACCGGGCCGAGATACGTGATCCCCATATCCTCAAAAAACATCCCCGGTACAAAAAGCTGTTTGATGCTGCTCTTTGCACGCGAAATACGCTCGCTCATACTCTGACCGACTCTGTTGCCGGACAGATTCTTTTTGACTGTCTTTTTTAATCTGGTATATGTTTTCGCCGTCCTGATCCGGTCAAGATACGATGATATCCCACCGACATTCTTCGAGATAGACATCTCATTATCATTTAAAACAATAATGAGATTACTTTCCAGACGTGCCGCGTTGTTGAGGGCTTCAAAGGCCATCCCTCCTGTCAGTGCGCCATCTCCTGTAACAGCCACGACTTTGTAGTCCTGAGCCGATAATTCACGTGCATGGACATATCCCAGAGCCGCTGAGATAGACGTTGACGAATGCCCTGTATCAAAGGCGTCACAATCGCTCTCTTCTCTCTTGGGAAAACCGCTGAGTCCTCCATATGTCCGCAGCTGAGTGAAATCATCTTTGCGGCCGGTTAAAATCTTATGTGTATAAGACTGGTGCCCGACATCCCAGATAATTTTATCCTTTGGAAGATCAAAAGTGAGGTGCAGCGCCATAGTCATCTCCACAACACCCAGATTTGATGCCAGATGGCCGCCGTTCCGGCTTGTGATATTGACCAGAAAATCTCTGATTTCCTGTGCCAGCTGCGGGTAATCTTTCGGTGAAAGCTGTTTGATATCATTTGCTTTTTGGATTTGGTCCAGAAGCATACTCATTCCTCATTCTGTCAATCCGGTTTTTATTTGGATCGTCCAATCAGTGACTTAAAAATGGCAGTCAGATCTGCCGGCTGACCATGAATTCTCTGAAGCGCCCCGATCGCTTCGTCCAGATACCGGTCAGCATCCATCCGCGATTGATCAAGCCCTTTCAGCTTGACATAGGTAATCTGATTCCTCTTCTCATCGCTTCCTACCGGCTTGCCTGTCTCCTCCTCATTTCCTGCCACGTCCAGAATATCATCCTGAATCTGGTATGCCATACCGGCCTTCAGAGCCACAATGCCCATGATTCTCTGATCAGATCTGCCGGCTCCTCCCAGGATCGCTCCAGCTGTCAATGCAGCGGCAAGCAGCGCGCCTGTCTTCTTCTGGTACATCACAAGAAGGGACTTTTCATCATTCCCGGTACCGGTCACATCGATCACCTGTCCGCCGATCATTCCACGCACACCTGCTGTACGGGCAATATATGTCATCGCCTGAAGGGCCTGTGCCTGTCGTGCATCCGCATCCTGTACTGCCTGAGCCATCACTTCAAAAGCACCGTTTAACAGTCCGTCACCTGCCAGGATAGCCATATCCTCTCCGAAAACAATATGATTGGTCTTTTTGCCGCGCCTGAAATCGTCATCATCCATAGCGGGCAGATCATCATGAATGAGCGAATATGTATGAATCATCTCCAGTGCTGTCATAAAAGCCAGCAGTGTTTTGTCATCTTCCCACAAACTGCCCGAAAACGCTTCATATGATGCTGCCATCAGCATGGGTCTCAGCCGCTTTCCTCCTGCAAAGAGACTGTAGCGCATCGCCTCATCAATCTGTGGAGTTCCGCGGCCCGAGCGCGGTACCAACTGCTCCATATACGTTTCAAACTTTTCAGGAAAAATATTCATTTTGTCAGAAATCATGAAGTCCCCCCTGCTCATCAATGATCTGCATTTGCTTTTCAACTACCGAAATCTGCCTGGAACACTGTTTAACTAAATCCATTCCCTGTTTATATTTACGGAATGAATCCTCCAGCGATAAATGCCCTTCTTCCATCTCTGCAGATATCGCATCTATCTGTTCAATCATATCTTCGATCGAAGGCTCCTCTTCCTCTTTCACAACGGGCTCTTCGATCTCCTGTGTCTCCGGCTCCTCGCTAAAAGAGAGCACATCGATACCAATCATATCATGTTTTTCAGTCATGATGATCATCTCCTGTCTTTGTCACCTGTGCATCAATCCATCCGTCGGCTAAATAAGCATGTATCGTATCGCCGGGATTTACCTGTGAAACATGCAGCACCGGGTCACCGTTATCAAGTGCAACAAATGCATAGCCCTGTTTTATTTTGTTCCTGGGCGACAAACTGTCTATACGCTGAGCGCTCAAAGCCAGCCTGTGGGATACAGTTTCCACAGCATAAACCATTCTATCATACAGTTTTTGCGCTTTCTGCCGCAGGTCTTTCTTATGTTCCTCAATCAGATTTTTCGGATGCAGGTATGCCAGTCTCATCTGTCTGGTCCGGAGTGCATCCTTTTGCGTTCTGATTTCATTTTGAAGAGCATTTGAGAGCCTTCTTCCATATGTCTGCAAGGCTGCACAAAAAGCCGCATAATCATAGACCGCAAGCTCAGCAGCAGCAGAGGGCGTCGGCGCCCTTAAATCTGCTACATAATCAGCAATTGTTGTATCACTCTCATGTCCCACTGCTGAAATCACCGGTACAGGGCAGTCAAAAATCGCATGTGCAACCCGCTCATCATTAAAGGCCCATAGGTCTTCTATTGATCCGCCTCCTCGGCCGACGATGACCACGTCGACTGGCTGACATGCAATTCTCTTCAAACCGCGAACAATCGAAGCAGGTGCATCCTCTCCCTGCACTGTTACCGGAGCCAGGATTAAACGAACATGCGGATTGCGGCGCGCAGCTATGTTGACAATATCACGGATAGCCGCTCCACTTGAAGCCGTCACAATCCCAACACATTGAACATAAGGAGGAATTTCCCGCTTGTATATTTCATCAAACATGCCCTGTTCGGACAGTTTCTTTTTTAGCGCTTCATAGCGCGCATATAATTCTCCTGCTCCCGAACGCTCAATTTTATGCGCATAGAGCTGGTAACTTCCGGACCGTTCGTATATACTGACCCGGCCGGATACAGACACTTCACTGCCGACCGTCAGTTCAAAATCGAGCCCTGCTCTGTCCGATGCAAACATGATGCATTTCAGGATGCCCGACTCATCTTTTAACGTAAAATAGATATGTCCGCTCGGATGATACTTGCACTCTGAAACCTCGCCCTTTACAGTGATATGGGAGAGAACAAAGTCTTTACCGAACAGCCCCTTGATATACTGATTCACCTGGCCGACAGTGAGCACCCCAGCCATTCTTATTCCTCCGTCTTATCGGGAACAAACGCTGCCAGGACACCATTGACAAAACCAGGCGCCTGGTCTGATGAATACTTTTTGGCCAGTCTTACCGCCTCGTTGATGGCGACACCGACCGGAACGTCCTCGTCCTCCAGCATCTCGTATAATGCCAGACGGATAATCGCCAGATCAACTTTGGCAATCCGCTTTGTCTTCCAATGGTCTGATTTGGAGTCAATCATGGCATCCAGCTCATCCCGCATGCGCATGACTGTGATGGCTTTATCCCGCACTGTACTGCTTTGCTCACAGGCTGTAAGATCCTGTGATGACAGATACTGATCAGCCATTTTCTCAAAATCTTTATCCTCATAAAAGCCCAGATTGTAGATAAGGCTGAAAATATGCTGCCTCACCTGCCGGCGTGATAATTGTAATGTCTTTTCTTCTTCCATCATTGTTAAAAAGGATGCCTTCATAAGGCATCCTTCCCCCTCCGGCATTTGCCTGTTTATATTACTTTGCCTTTTTGTCTGAAACTGTGACGCCTGCCACCGAAACATTGACTGTCTCGACAGTCAGGCCAGTCATGTTTTCTATCGAGCTTTTAACTCTCTCCTGAACCTTGGTCGACACTTCTCCTACGCTGGCACCGTAATCGACATTCAGATTGAGGCTGACGCTGAGCATGCCGTCGCGTTCTGTTGTCTTGACACCACCAGCCAATGACTTCATGCCAAGTTTTGCAATCAACTGCTTTGTCGCGTTACGGTTGATTGACGCAACTCCATCGACTTCCATCGCAGCAATCCCTGCCATGACACTCAGGACTTCCTCTGTGATACCGACTTTACCTATCTTAGAATCAACCGGTACGCGGATCAGTTTTCTGTCTTCTTTAACAGTCTGTTTTGCATCCTGACTCATCTAGTATCTCCTCCTTAGGCTTTTCCGAATTCTGACAGAATCAGCCCTTCATTACGATCTATGGTCATCCCCACACTCCACTCATGTGAAAACAAAAGAAGAGGCCTTCCTTTCAGGTCCTTTACCTTCTTCATGTCTGCTGTCCCGGAAAGATGATCCAGATCAATATTTTCATTCTCAATCCACCGGATTGTCGTATACGGGAGATTCTCCATAATGATATCTACATTGTACTCATTTTTAAGACGATACGCAAGCACATCCAGCTGCAGAACACCAACGACACCCACGATAATCTCTTCCATTCCGGTATTTAATTCCTGGAAGATTTGTACTGCTCCCTCCTGTGCAATCTGGTTGATGCCTTTCATGAATTGTTTCCGCTTCATGGTGTCAGCCTGACGCACGCGGGCAAAGTGTTCCGGTGAAAAGGTTGGTATCCCTTCGTAAGCAAATTTTTCAGGCGAATCAGTAATGGTATCACCGATGGCATAAACCCCGGGGTCAAAAATACCTATGATATCACCGCCGAAGGCCTCCTCGATCAGAGTTCGTTTATCAGCCATCATCTGTGTGGGCTGTGATAGTCTTACCTCCCTCTCCCCCTGCACATGCCAGGCTTCCATCCCGGCTTTGAACGCACCGGAGCAAATACGCATAAAAGCGATGCGATCCCTGTGCGCTTTGTTCATATTGGCCTGAATCTTAAACACAAAAGCAGAGAACGACTCTTCCCTCATCGGATCAATCATTCCGCCTGAACTCATACGAGGCAAGGGTTCTGTTGTCATCTGCAAAAAATGTTCCAGAAATGTCTGTACTCCGAAATTAGTGAGCGCCGAGCCGAAAAAGACAGGCGAGAGTTCTCCCGCGCGCACAGCGTCCAGATCAAACTCGCTGCCGGCCCCGTCCTGGAGTTCGATCTCATCCAGAAGCTGATCCATCTGTCCCATCTCCAGCATTGCTCCCAGGCGCTCGTCATGAAGCGGCAGTTTTTCGCTTTTGCCGATAGATGTTCCTTTTCTGGTATCCGAGAATATTTCAACCATTTTCGTATTGCGGTCATATACCCCTTTGAAGCGTTTTCCGGAACCAATAGGCCAATTGATCGGGCAGGTAGCCATACCGAGATTCTTTTCAATATCATCCAGCAAATCAAACGTATCGAGCGCTTCGCGATCCAGTTTGTTGATAAATGTAAAGATCGGAATATGGCGCATAACACAGACTTTAAACAGCTTTTTGGTCTGCGCTTCGACGCCTTTTGATGCGTCAATGACCATGACAGCACAGTCTGCCGCCATCAATGTCCTGTACGTATCCTCGGAGAAGTCCTGGTGCCCCGGCGTGTCCAGAATATTGACGTGAAATCCCTCATATGAAAACTGAAGGACAGAGGATGTTACGGAAATACCTCTCTCCTTCTCAATTTCCATCCAGTCGGAGACAGCGTGTCTGGCTGTTGCTTTGCCTTTCACTGATCCCGCCGTGTTGAGAACTCCCCCGTAGAGGAGGAGTTTCTCAGTCAGCGTAGTCTTCCCGGCATCCGGGTGGGATATGATCGCAAATGTCCTTCGTTTACTGATTTTTTCAAAGACATTGCTCATTTTTGATTACTTGACATCCTTTATTGAAAAACTCATGCGTCCCATGCGGTCTTTGCCCAGGCAAACGACTTTGACATGATCACCGAGAGTCAGTACATCCTCCACGCGGCGTATCCTCTGTTTCGCAATTTTAGAAATGTGCACCATGCCTTCTTTGCCCGGAGCAAACTCGATAAAGGCGCCGAATTCTTTGATGGAAACCACTGTTCCCTCAAGAAGCTGTCCTTCCTCGAAGTCAGTGTTGATAATATCAATATACTTCTTAGCCTGCTCCAT
>CADBOU010000067.1 GCA_902796355.1 uncultured Lachnospiraceae bacterium | reverse complement strand
TTTGGCAAAAGACAGGCAGATCAGGCCGATAACGCCCAAAAAAATGCCTTCGAGGACAATGGCCTGCAAAAAAGAAGTGATGGCCAGGAAAGAAAAGAAGATCCCTGCGGGTGTGAAAATGATCCCTGAGTAAGATTTGCGGTGCTTTTGGGGCTCCGCCGGCTTGACCGAAATGCTGTTATTGGAGAGTGTCCTGACCTGTGAGTCAACCTGCGCAATCGCCTGTTCCTGTCTGTATTTGTTCTGCTCCATTTCGCAGACGAGAGCGATGTACTGTTTAAGATTGTTGTTGGATAATTTCATCTCTGTCATGATAACCACCTTTCTGGTAAACACTGTACTGTTCCTTTGATGGTTTCATGATAACGGTCAGAAAATATCCAACCGGGCTCAGTTTCCAAAAATTATTTCACCGTCTGTGCTGCGCGCTTTTTGATTTCTTTTAAGCTGTGATATTTGATACGGCCGGCCGTGGCGCCGCCCTTCTCATCAGCCAGCGGATTGCAGATGATAAACTCATTGCTCTCATGGTCATAGCCGGCGACATACTTCATGTATTTGACAGGGCTCAGACCGCCCTTATTGATATCGATCAGAAATCCCGCCGACATATCGCCGTAATAGCAGGATGAATCAGGCAGGAAAAACAGCCGGGCGCTCATATCGATGCTGTAGAGCTTTTCAGGCAGCTCTGCCTCTGCCAGTTCTTCCCCGTCGCAGCTGTAGAGGAGCACCCGGTCTGAAAGGCCGACAAAGATGCGGTCGGTATCAGGAACAAAGCTGACAATCCGGATCTCCTCACCGACGCTGACTGTTGTCTTCTCCTGTGAAATGATCTCAAAGCCGGTCTTGTCATCGCTGATCTTCAGGCTCACCCCATCTTTCTCGGGGATACTGTCATCCCCCAAACCCTTGACATAGTCAGCGGGTGTTGCGCCTTTGACAAATTCTTCTGTATAGCTTTCATCGTACTGGTTGATCTCATATCTGATCAGCGTATCCGGATCGGACTGGGTCTGAACGTAAAAGGCCTGCCCGTTGACGCAGGCCGTCTGTGTCCCGGACGGAAAGGCCTGTATTTGTCGGACATTATCGGTCTCAAATCCCTCGGGCAGAAGGATCAGGCTTCCGTTTTCCAGGATGATACGGTATCCGTCCTGCGCCTGCGTGAGCGAGATGATCCCTGCATCAAAGGCCATCGTGCTGATCACATCCCCGCTCTCCTTGTCCATCACCCACAGGCTGTTGCCGAATCCGGCCGCGAGGACATCTGTATCTCCCATCTGTGCATCCAGCACCTGCGGGATCAGCAGGCTTTTTAAATCCTTGCTCTGCTCAGATGTATCTTTCTCCCACAGCACGTCCATGCTCTCTAGATCACAGCATTTGATGCTGAAGGTTTTGACTCCTACGAGATCAGCGTCGTGCTCATCATCCAGATGGCTGCGCACATTGGCAGGGCCGTCGTACCTGGATAAAATGGCATGACCGTCGTCAGTCATCAGGATGTTTGTCGTCTGATCGCTCCCCCAAGGGTCAACGGCGTCAAATGTTTTAACCGCCGCGGTATCTTCCTGCAGGTCAAACACATAAAGAGCCTCATTGATCTGACTGACATCTCCTGTCGTACCGATGCAGGCCGCATACCGGCCGTCAGGAGAGATTGCACACGCATAGCCGAATGCGCTCTGATAATTCCCCGCAAAGCTGTGCGCCGCCAGGACATCACCTGTCGCCGGATCTATGTCCTCAATCACGGCCGCCTTGTCGGCATAGGAATAGGCCGCCCTGTACAGGTGTCTGTGATCTTCCGATAACAGGAGTTTCTCTGTCATATAGGTGCCGTTTTCAATTTCCTTTTTCCACAGCTCTTTTCCGCTCTCACAGGCATAAGCGATCAGGGCGTCTTCTGTGCATAAGATGTACGTATCGTCGAGCAAACACGGCTCAAGGACAACGGTATCGCTTTGATGTTCTGACACTTTGGTGCGTGTCTCCGGATCCCAAACGGCCACTCCTTTATCGGACAGGACAAACAGCCGGCTTCCGTCACTATTTAACAAAAATTCTTTGACGGCGCCGTGCTCTCCGCCTCTGATCACACCTGTCGGAATGGCGAGAACTTCGGCCTCTTCAGGCCGCACATACAAATTTAAGCAGGATATCAGGATACTCTTAAGGCGCGACCGCTGTTCTTCATCCTGATCGGATAATTCGAGTGACGAGAGCGCGAGCCGCATGGCATCCGGATAGTCCTGTGCTCCATACGCCTCCTGGGCCTGGCTCGCCAGAAGAGCTGCCTGGCTGTCGATCTTCGCGCGCTGCTCTTTGACGATCTGCCTTTCCTGGTGTGCGATCTGATGCCCTTTGATCGCCGCATAGCTTAAGAATACGGCGAGGATGCCAAGGATTGCCGCTGTCGCCGCGAAGGCTTTGCGCATCTGATAGAGCCGGTCGCGCTGCTTTAAAGCGTCAAAGGTCGTGTGAAGGATGGGCGCCGCGATCTGCAGCCGCACATCTCCTTTGATCTTTTTTATTATTCCTTTTTCATCCTCTTCCCGCGCATCAGCGGCAAAGAGTGTTTTTGCCGTAAAACCGCTTCTGACCAGCTCTTCGGGATAAACCTCGTCGGGCTCCCCCTCGGTGATAACCGCCAGCAGCCGTGACTTGTCATGATATTTTAAAAAGGTTTTGATCTCGTCATTGACCCAGGCTGACTCTTTTGTCTGTTTTGAGCACAGAACGATCAGCCATTGTGAGTTTCTAAGCGCGGTGTTGATCCGCTCGCCGAAGTCTGAGCAGGAAGAAAACTCTCCCTCATCGAGAAAAACTTTATTGATTTTCCTCTTTGACCTGAAACTGTCTTTGTATCGCTCTAAACTATCCCGCAGCGCCCGGGCTGCAGCGCTGTCTCTCTCGCTGTGTTTATAACAGATAAATGCATCGTACTGCGTTGCGGACAGGGGGTCTGTGTGGGGCGCCAGCAGTGCCAGCATCTCATCGACATCGCCCAGCATCTGTTCACAGGTGTGATAGCGCTCTGTCGGGTCGTGGTTCAGTGCTCTTGCGATGATGCCCTGCATCTTGTCAATCAGATGAGCGGGGCATCCCGTTTTTCTGACTGCAAAGCGGGGAATGTATTTCCCGCTCGTATTGGCTGTCATCTCCCGCGTCGTATAGCGGTGTCCCGTGAGCAGCAGCAGTGCCAGAGCACCGATACTGTAGATGTCAGCCTCTTTGCCGAGGCGCAGGTGTCCGTCATTTTTCTCCAGGATCTCCGGCGCGGTAAATCCCTGGGTGGAATAGAGAACTCTGTCTGCGATTTCGGCGCACTTGCCGTCATCGAGCATGCCTCTGGCTGAACCGAAGTCAATGAGCGAGATCATGCTGTCGTTCACATCGAGCACGCCTTTGATAAAGACATTGCCGTCCTGGATATCCAGGTGCAGAAAGCCGTTTTTGTGCACTTCGCACACAGCAAGAAGCACCTGCCTGATGACATCAAACGCTTCCCTTACCTGCAGATGCTTTCTCTCTGCCAGACAGTGCCTGAGCGAGGAGCCTTTGCCGGAAAGGGATTCCATGACCGACAGCAGGTTCCCTGCAGAAGTATAAGTTGCGCCGTCATCAAATGAAATCTCTTCCTCGTGATAGGCCTCCAGAACTGGCGTCAAACGAAATCCCTTTGTATAGACCTCCCCGGAGGCTGTCTCTTCATGCTCCTGCATTTCTTTGGCCTTTTTCAGGTAAGCCTCCGCTGCAGGATCGTCAGCGTCCGGTCTGACAGTGCCCTGACCGTCTCTGGTAAAATTAAATTTTCCGGACTGGGGATAACACTCCTTGACCGCATACTTAATGCGGCTCGTCTTGTATCCGTCCTGATCCGGAAGCATACGAAGAGCGGGGTAGATGATGCTTCCCCCGCCTTCGCCTATCGGCTCCCCCGACACTTTGTAAATGATGCCGCCGGAGACCTTAATCAATGTTCCTTCTTTGAGATAACTGCGCATATCAAGTCCTTTTTCAGTGCGTTCGTCGACATGTCAAGAATATCAAATTTCCACCCTTTAGTAAACGCTCCATCCTATGCCATGATATTGATTTCAAATGTTTTGCAGGCCGTGTTGACTCTGTAGGTATAAGGGCCGTAGATGCCGAGATCACTGAGCATCTGGTTCAATGTGGCAAAGTCATTGCCGGTCAATGTGGCCGCTGCTGTCTCGACCTCAGCCTGGCTGTTGAATTTGACGACAAATGAATTGGCCCCTGACAGATACTGTCTGCGGAAGATATCTTCCACCAGGTTATATGAATAACTGCCTGCATTTAAACTCTTGATATCGCAGTAGTTTTTATTGGTGCTGCCGGTGTAATCGCTGGCCGTGACATCGCTCTGATTATAGCTTCTGCCGGAGATGTAAGCGTAAGTGATCGCGTGATCTTCCAGGACGGAGAGCTCATCTGAATTCATTCCAAAGTAGCTGTAGTCAATGTATTCCCTGCCGTATTGATCATATTCATTCAAATCTCCCCATGTAGCATCGATGAAGCAGTCATCTGAATCCCATGCCATGTAGTTCCAGATATGGTCATTGTTTCCCGCGACGCCGACATCATATCCCATACGTGACATTACGTAGTCAAAGGCTGCTGTGTATCCGGCACACACGGCTTTTTTCTCTACCAGGGCGCCGTAGATATTTCTGATATTATTGCTGCCATCGTTATTATATGTGATTTCATTCGCAAAAGAGTTGTACAGGTATTCGGCCACTTTCCACTCGTCTCTCTCGCCTGCCAGGTCGTATTCATAATTGCGGTAGACGGCATCGATTTCATTGATCATGCTCTCGGTCTGTGCCTCGTCATACAGATAATTGAACGTCATCACGGTATAATCTGTATAATTCTGTGCGTTGATGCCATCGAGCCAGAAATACTGGAAGTTGGACGCCGCTTTGAATTTCCAGAAGTCTTGAATGATATCGCCTGTATCACGATAAACGACCAGTTGCGCGTCATGCTTTTCAACGGCTTCACAGACGGCGTTAAAGATCATGTCATTGTCGTAGCCGCCGTTTGCCACTGTGATATCCGGATAGCTGTCTCTGAGCTCTTCTATGCGATCACCTTCTTTTTCGGAACCATCATTTTCACTGCTTTCTTCATGATGAAAGAATGACATTGTTGTCTCCGGCTTGGTTGTCTTTTCTGCTTCTCCCTGTCCCCGGGCTGTGACGGAGATGACTGCAATCATAAGTGCTGCTACAAAAACTGTTTTTTTCATAGTTTTAATCCTGCCTTTCGTGTGTGTGACATCTGTTTGATGATTTAACGATATCAGGCAGAATTTGCTCATCCGGGGTCAGTTTCCAAAACCGGATCAGATCAGTTTTCTACAGCTTTTTTGAGTATCTCCAGCACTTTGTATGGATCTCTTTTTTCCCTCCTGTGTCGTGTCCCGATCTCGATCGCGCTGATCAAATACTCTGTCTTTCTCTGGGCGCGCAGGATCATTTTCCAGTTCTGGTAAACACCGAAATCACAGGGTGCTTTGTGACCGCTGTCTTTCTCATAACAGTCAGCCATCATGAGATAGACATCGCTGTATAAATCAGCCTCCAGATCCTTCCCGTTAAGGGCGGCTCTTCTGCACTCCGGAGGCAGCAATGCGTTGTGCCAGCCATACACGGCGGACATGTGCTGCACATTGTATTTCCTCGATGGATCTCTGCGGATAATCTCCTGTAAATCTGTGATCATTTCATGCATCGATATGTTCCTCTCATGGTATAATAAATCAAACGTTTACTTCATAAGGAGCCTGTATGTTAGATCTTTCCAGATACACCATGCCGCTTTCTTCCTGGAGCGGGCTGTTCAGATATGTCACAGAACATGAGGATATCTATCCGAATATCCTCGCGCGTCCGTTTTCGGAAGACGATCTTCTTAAAGTAATCAAAAAACAGGCGCAGGGCATTTTGTCTCAAAAAGAATATGACACTTTCAGGAAAGCCATGACTTCTCTGAAAAAAGGCACCGCCGTCTCTGTGAAGAAGGAAAATCTGTACCGGCTCTTTTTTGTGCTCCGTCTCTCATCGGACATCCAGGCGCAGGATCTGCTGATGAACTATATGCATCAGAGCGAGCTATCCGCCCGGTCTCTGGATGAATTCATCATGATCGCCGCCTTAAAGCTGCAGCTGTCCTGGCAGGAAACCTCAGATATCAGAAACAACTATGCCAGAATCATTTCTGATCAGTCTTTATCCCCCGGGGAAATTGCCGAAGGGCAGACCGCTGAAGTGTATTACTCAATCATCAATGAAAAGCTGCGCAGCGCGGATGACCTTTGTGCGTACCTGGACAATCCGGAAAATACCGCGTTCTTTGCCAAGACATGCAACACGCAGTACCTCGCCCTCTTTGACGATGTCCAGCTGGAGGTGCTGTACAACAGCAATCAGGAAGAATTCATCCGCATGTACACAAACTACGGCGCGCTGGAGCAGGAGACGATTCAGGATTATTATTTCTCTCTGTTCGGCCTGTCCGGGGATAATGCGCTCTCGGAAGAAGAAATTATGGCGTTAGCTTCCCTCTTTGAAAATGTCTTTATGAGCTATGACAATTTCTGTCTTCTTGTCCAGAGAAAACGCCCGGTCAATGTGTCTTCAGGAACCTTTCTGCTCGGCCTCATCAAAAAGCTGCTTTCTGAGGAAGAAGACTCTTCTGAGGATTTTTATGTCGATTTCCTCGACCCTGAAGAATTTACGGAAGTCATCAATGATATCCTGACCTATTTCGGCTTTCCGGTTATCAATCCGGATCTGGATCCTTTCGAGCGTCTGCTGATGGATACTTATAACTCCTGCCTCTCCTCCTATGCCGGCCTTTCCAATGCACAGTTCCACAAAACCCTGATCGACTGTCTGCGCGGCAACCTGAGGCAGCTGGCTGCGCTGCAGCTCGGCCAATAACATTTCATTTTCCCCATATTTACAATATCACGGCTGTCTGATGGTTCCTGCCGCAGTTTCCAGATCAGGCGCTAGAGCTTACTTGTCGCGCCGGTTACCGGTATATAGAGTTACGCCGCTTTGCTTTGGTCGGCAGGGCGGCCTAACAGGCCCGCCTTTGTTGCTGGGCGGCCTAACAGGGCCGCCCCCTGTGGTGTAAATATCCTGCATATTGAAAAAAGCACTATCAGATTTGGTGTTTTTTTAGATG
>CADBOU010000066.1 GCA_902796355.1 uncultured Lachnospiraceae bacterium | reverse complement strand
TGCATGCGCGTCAGGATGACCTTCGGCATATCAAACGGTTTGGTAATAAAATCAGATGCCCCCATCTCAAGACTCTGCACCTCAGCCTGATCTTCACTGGTCAGCACAATGATCGGTATGCCCGCGATGGTTTTCTCCTTTTTGGCCGTCTCCATGACTTCAAAGCCGGTCACCTCCGGCATATTCAGATCGAGCAGCACCAGAGAGAGAAAGTCAGCATTTTCTCTCATCAGCTCCAGTGCCTCCCGCCCATTTTGAGCGTACAGCACCTCATAGTCGTCTTTGGTAATAAATCCCAGCATTTCACGGTTAATCTGCTCGTCGTCGACGATCAGGATCATCCGTTTCCCCGCAATCGAGTTAAATTTTACATGACTCTTTAACATAGCGATTCCTTTTTCATTCCTCAGCATTAAAAAGCAGGAAAGCCTTCACGTCCCTGCGCAAGACTCCTGACCGTAAACTCAACACCTGTTCTTTGGCGTTTCAAAAGAAAATGCCCATTGATACGCTTTTCCACAACCTGACAGTTTTCTTCTGTCGTGTTGATCAGCAGTGCCAGATACTGCCCCTGGCCATATCTGGTAATGGTATCCGTGTGACGCACCGACGTGATCAGCGCTTCTTTCAGTCTGGCTGAGAGCTCGTTTAGCTTAGGACTCTCCTGCATCGGATTACCCTTGCTGTCCATAATCGTGCAGAGCATCAGAAAGATTTTATCTGCGGAACGGGCCATAGTCCGCTCGATGGTCCGGTAAATCTCCTGGAAGACAGGGAGCGTACAGTAATATCCTTTTCTCCCCTCATCTTCCGTCAGCCGGATTTTCTCCTGTATTTCCTCAATAGACTCTGTTTCGTGGTAGAGATAATCGCCGAGTTTGTCGATAATCTCTTTGACATAGTCATTGGACCGGTTGCCGTATTCATGGATATAACTGTCTACAACCTGATCGTAGTACCGCTCCGCCTCCGCAAATTTGCCCAGTCCGGAGAGAGCCTCCATCACCAGCGTCTCCCATGAAGCAAACGGATCAGCTTTGGCTGCATACACTCCGATATCATAGAGATCTTTATACCGATGAGCCTTGCGCAGCAGATCCGCTGTATCGCCGACGCACGAGGCAAACACCTCCCGGTAGCGGTCTGCCTCCTGGAACACCCAGACAACGGACTCCACTTCGGGAAGAAACCGGCCGGAATAAAGATACACGGCATCGATCAGCCGGTCAGCTCTGCTCTTTTCATCCGGTTCATCCATCGCTTCACGGTAGGCTGTTTCAAATTCATGGGCATCCTCCACGATGCTCACTTCATCCGTCCAGTAGTAGATTCCCTTCTTCTGTCTGACAAACGATACATCCGGAAGGCCATGGCTCTTCAGCGTTTTGCGCGCGTTGTAGAGAACATTGCGGATCGCATGGGCAACATCTTCGATATCCCGATCCTCAAACAGTGTCTTCTTGATCAGCGAACGGCTCACACCGGTCTGCCTGTTGTGCATAAGGAGAAGCATCAGCAGCCCGATCTGTGATTCGCTCTGCTTGCCGGCAGCAATCTCATTTCCGTCATAGCGCATGGAAAAGCCTGCCAATGTCTTAAGATAGATGATATCTTTTTGGTCTTTAACCGCCATCCTTATACCCGCTTGGAAACCAGTTCGTAATTATTGCATGCAGTGAGCACCGTCTCTTTTGTGATCTTTCCCGCGTTATAGAGATTTAAAAGACTTGTATCCATGGTGATCATGCCCTGCGCCGAGGCTGCCTGCATCGCTGAATCCAGCTGATGAAGCTTGCCCTCGCGGATCATGTTCTGAATAGCCGGCGTACTCTTTAAGACTTCAAAGACCGGCACAAGGACGCCCTCTGTGGTCATCACCAGCTGCTGGCACACGACCCCGCGGATGAGCTGGGCGAGCTGTCCGCGCACCTGTACCTGCTGATTGGCCGGAAAGACATCGACAATGCGGTTAATGGTATTGGCGGCACTGCTCGTATGGAGCGTGGAAAACAGCAGGACACCTGTCTCTGCCGCAGTGATGGCCGAGGAGATCGTCTCGTAATCGCGCATCTCTCCGAGCAGAATGACATCCGGGCTCTCGCGCAGCGCCGAGCGCAGTGAATCGAGGTACCCGGGCGTGTCGATAAAGACTTCTCTCTGGCTGACAATGCTCTTATTGTGCTGATGCAGGTATTCGATCGGATCCTCCATCGTGATGATGTGGGACTCGCGGGAGCGGTTAATCCTGTCGATCATGCAGGCGAGAGTCGTCGACTTGCCGGAGCCCGCCGCGCCTGCCACGAGAACAAGGCCGGTCATATTGTCTGCCAGTGACAGAACATTTTCGGGAATGCCCAGCTGCTCAGGATTTGGAATACCAAACTTGATGACACGGATGACCGCTGAGACAGAACCCCTCTGTCTGAACACATTGACGCGGAATCTCCCGAGATCAGGAATGGAAAAAGAAAAGTCATCGTCGATCCCGTTGTCGAGATTCGTCCGCGCTCTATGGGAGATCTCATAGATTTCGTCGATGAGCGGCATGATATCCGCCGGCTTCATGATGCCGGTTTCATCCCGGTCCTGTGCTCCTTTGACTTTGAATGTCACCGGAAGGCCGGCAATGATAAAGATATCTGACGCCTCTTTGGCCGTGGCTCTCTCAAGCACTTCCCTTAATGTCATAGTCAATCTCCCTTCCAGAAATTCTGATACGGATCCTCCGCATTCCAGTCTTTGGACAACTTCCACTGTTCAATGGTATACCCTTCTGCATGATCTGACGGAGCGACTGTGATCGCGAGCGTATAACCGTCAGCCTTAAACTCCTTGGTAATCCCCGCCTCGCTCTCCTCGGCGCCGAGGGCATCCGCGCTGAGCTCTCCTGCTGCCGCCATCTCATCGACAGCCTGCAGAAATCTCTCACCCTGCGCATTGAGCGCGTAGCGCTGCTGCGTCACAGCGGCATAGCGCTCCGCCATGACTCTGTCGGCATGTGTCGTCGCTGTCGTCAGCACAACCATGGTTGAAAGGACCACTGCCACGATGACAAGGAAGATGGCAATCGGGCCTAATCTGATTTTATGGCTCATGGCATCTCCTCCCCGTCTTTGATAAAGTTTCCGCTCTCCATCGTATAGAGAGGCTCTCCCTCCTGCTTCTCTCCCGCATAGACATTGATGCGCTTAGTGGTAAATATACCGGTCTCCCCCGGGTCAAGTTCCACCTCCACTGTCACGCGGTATCGGTCCGCTTTCGTCGGTGCCAGAAGGAAGCTCACAAATCCGCCGGCCAGACTGACATCCTCTGCGCCGTCCATCTGCTCGATCAGCCCGGCTGCCTCCTGCCCGTCTGCAGCGGGAGCCGTTATCTCGGCCGTATTCTGTGCACACAGCACAGCCTCCGAGAGCTCTTTGGCTTTCATGCTCTCGCTGCGCGTTCTGATCGAGATCACCGTGATGACTGTGATCACCATGATAAGAAGCGCAAACAGAGCGAGCAATTCTACGATAAATGCTTTGTTCGTCTTTCGGTTCATACGCTTACCTGACTGTATTCACATACGATGTACCCAGATCTGTCCTGATCTGCAGTACATCATCATTGATATAGCTGACATCAAACTCCCGTGCCTTCCCGATCACCATCGCATGCTCCGGATCAATCCCGGCACCTGCTTTTCCGTATTCCTGAAGGAGCTCGCCCTCGTGCAGATAGATCCTCTGCTCATAGCCCGTATCGCCGTCCGCGATGGACAGGCCCGGGTTGCCTTCAAAATCCTGCGGCTTCACCTCGCCCTGTCCGTTTCCGTGAACCGCGGTCGCAACATAGGAGAGCACCGCTCTGGCATTATCGTGATCACTCTGGCGCACAGTCGCATTCTGGTAGGACGAAACGGAAAACACGACCAGCATCAGAATCACGACAAAGAGCACGGCCACTGTCAGGGTGGAGATGATATCACTTAATCCCAAATCCCTTCTTTTCATTGTCCGCCTCCTTTATAGATCACGCGTATATCCGGAGGAAGGTTTTCCGCAAACGGCGTGTAGATGATCTTAAAATCCCTTTTGTTGACCGTGAGCCCATAATGCTCCTCCAGATAAGAGAGGCTCTCCGGGTAGGCGTTTTCGATGACAAAGCACTGCAGTGCCCGCTCGCGGATTGCTTCGCTGATGGAGTCCGCCTGTGCCTGCATCTCTGCCTCATCTCTGCGTGTGACCAGAAACAACACAGCGCAGATAATAATCAGGGCCGTCAGCACACATGCGGTGATGAATTTGTGGTTCTTGATCGTTTTCATATCTCTTGTCTTATCCTATGCTGTTCATGATGCCGATGAGCGGAATCATCAGACTGATAAGCATCAGGCCGATGGCAATCATCAGAAGGCCTGTCAGAAGCGGCTCAACTGTGTTTGCAATCCGGCTGATATTGTGCTCGTT
>CADBOU010000065.1 GCA_902796355.1 uncultured Lachnospiraceae bacterium | reverse complement strand
TGTCAAATGCACAGCTCGCTGAGACATTGTAAAGGAGAAGATATGCTGAATTTTACTTTTTATACACCGACAAAAGTGATCTTTGGGAAAGACGTGGAAAACCGGACCGGCGAACTGGTCAGAGAGTATGGTGCCAGTAAGGTGCTGCTTCATTATGGCGGAAAAAGCGCGGAGAGAACAGGATTGCTTGAGCACATCAGACAGTCACTCAAAGGCGCCGGCGTGGAATATGTCGAGCTCGGTGGAGTGGTTCCTAATCCACATCTGGATAAGGTATATGAGGGGATTGAGCTGTGTAAGAAAGAACAGGTTGATTTTGTGCTGGCTGTGGGCGGAGGATCTGTTATTGATTCGTCCAAGGCGATCTGTTATGGAATGGCCGAGCCGGATAAGGATGTGTGGGAACTCTTTGAAAACAAGAGAAAGGCAGAAGCATTTTTCCCGCTGGCGGCTGTCCTGACAATTGCGGCTGCAGGCAGTGAGATGAGCAACAGCTGCGTGATCACAGATGAGAAGACACTTTTAAAGCGTGCATACAATGATGATATTGCACGCCCGCTCTTTGCCCTGATGGATCCGGAAATTACTAAGACGCTGCCGGATTATCAGACGGAATCCGGATGTGCAGATATTATGATGCATACGATGGAGCGCTATTTTAATAATGGCGGGAGTATGGAGCTGACAGACGGGATTGCGGAAGCGCTTTTGAAAACAGTGATGCACAATGCACAGATTCTTCACACTGATCCGGATAATTATGAAGCCCGTGCAGAAGTGATGTGGGCATCCTCGCTGTCTCATAATGGACTCACCGGATGCGGCACGGACGGCGGCGATTGGGTGTGCCACCGGATGGAGCATGAGGTGGGTGGCATGTTTGATGTAACGCATGGTGCAGGATTGGCTGCCATTTGGGGGAGCTGGGCGCGCTTTGTATACCGTGACTGCCTGTCCCGGTTTGTCAAGTTTGCGGTCAATGTCATGGGCATCAGGCCACAAGAGAGAGATGAGGATACAGCACTTGCCGGCATTAAGGCACTGGAAGACTTTTTCCGCAGTATCGGTATGCCGACAAACCTGCGCGAGCTGGGCGTGGAACCGACGGATGGACAGATTGATGCGATGGCGCACTCACTTGTCAGCGCGTACGGTGAACCGTTCGGATCAGCAAAGAAGCTGACGCGCGAAGATATGGCTCAGATTTACCGTAAAGCGCGGTAATACTATCTGCAAAACATAGAACAGGCCGGAGCTCTGTATACCGTGAGCTCCGGCCTTTATAATTAAATCTGTTTGATTCTTTCGATTGCTTTCTGTGTATTTTCCCGGCTCCCAAAGGCAGTCAGACGGAAATAGCCTTCGCCTGCGGGACCAAATCCCGATCCGGGTGTACCGACGACATGCGCCGTGTCAAGCAAATGATCAAAGAATTCCCAGGACGTCATGTTATCCGGGGTTTTGAGCCAGATGTACGGGGCATTGACACCGCCGGTTACCTTATATCCGGCATCTGTCAGACCTTCCTTGATGATGCGGGCATTTTCCATATAGTAGGCAACCTGTTCCTTGAGCTGGGCTTTGCCTTCATCAGAATAGACAGCTTCGCCTGCCTTCTGGATAATATACGGAGCGCCGTTATATTTGGTGCCATGACGGCGTGCCCACATATCATGCAGGGAGGCATCTGCAAAACCAAGTTCCTTTGGAACAACGGTGTAAGCCAGACGCACACCGGTAAAGCCGGCATTTTTGGAGAAGGAACGCAGCTCAATCGCACAGTACTTGGCACCTTCACACTCATAAATTGAATGCGGGACATCCTGTTCTGTGATATAGGCTTCATACGCCGCATCGTAGATAATCACAGAACTGTTTTTCAGTGCATAGTCAACCCATCTCTGAAGTTGATCCTTTGACATCACACCGCCTGTCGGGTTGTTCGGGAAGCACAGATAGATAATGTCCGGATCATAGGGAGAAAGCTCAGGGACAAATCCGTTTTCCTCGGTACATGGCATGTAGATGACATCGCTCCATGTGCCCGTCTCAGGGTCATAGGTCCCGGTGCGTCCGGCCATGACATTGCTGTCGACATAGACAGGATAGACCGGATCGCAGACGGCAATACGGTTGTTTTCGGAGAAGAGCTCCTGGATATTTGCAGAGTCGCATTTGGCTCCGTCAGAGACGAAAATCTCATCAGGATCGATTTGACATCCGCGCGCCTGATAATCTTCGCGTGCAATCGTGTTGCGCAGGAATTCATATCCGAGATCCGGCGCATATCCGTGGAATGTATCGGCACTGGCCATCTCATCGACAGCATCGTGCAGTGCTTTGACAATAGCCGGAGCCAGTGGCTGAGTGACATCGCCGATGCCAAGGCGGATTACTTCCTGATCAGGGTGCGCTTCCTGATAAGCGCTGATCTTTTTGGCGATGTTTGAAAACAGATAGCTTCCGGGCAGTTTCAAAAAATTCCGATTAACTTTGTACATATGCAACCTTCTTTCTGTTTGCTTTTTATGATGAACTGATTGTCAGTTGTTTACGCGTTCATGACAGGACCGGGAACCGCTTCATCCATGTGGCGGTATGCCACAACCGAGTCGCCTATGCGGACTGTATAAGTATCACTTTTAGTCGGGAGAAATGTCGCGTTTCCCCGTTTGCATAACACAATGGCATAGCCAAATTCCCGATCGACTTCTTCCATGGTTTTTCCAATCCAGGCACTGTCCATATCAATGATGACAGATTGCAGGTGGATGTCTGCCTCGTTTGTGTTGTTGCTCAGTTCAGTATACTGTTCGACAAAGCCGGCTGAGATGATACCGGTTGGAATCGCAACAACACCGACGCCCAGAAAGGTGATGACAATGGCCATGATTTTTCCGGCCAGTGTAATCGGGTAAATGTCTCCGTAACCGACCGTCAGAAGAGTGGAGACACTCCACCAGATGCCTGAAAAAGCATTTTTAAACTGCTCCGGCTGCGCTTCATGTTCGGCGCTGTACATGGACAGCGATGCGGCCAGCATTAAGATCAGAATGATAAAGATGCTCGATGCAAGCTGCTTGCGCTTTTCATACAGGACGGAGGTGATGACGTTAAACGAATCAAAATTGGCATTGATTTTAAACAGCCGCAGGATTCGGACGACACGCATCATCCTGAAGACGACAAAGCCGGACAGGAAGAAAAACGGAAGAATGGTGAGCAGATCGACAACACCGTCAAAGGAGCGCATGAAGCGCAGCGCCGCACGGATACTTGTCCGCTCCGGATACAGATAACATGCAGTCCACAGACGCAGGATGTACTCCACGATAAAGATGGCGACAGTCACAGTCTCAATAAACCTGAAGAGTCCATGCCATGGCTGCATCGGCTCAAAGGTGTCCAGAAACATCGCCAGAATATTGGCGATAATCAGCGCCATAATGACATAATCAAAGATTCGGCTCGGTGTATCTGTCCGGTTGCCAATCTGGATAATCTCAAAAATGCGATGCTTTGAGAATGGTTTTTCTTCTTTTACACTCATGGTTAGATTATAATTTTTCGGGTTCGATTACGCAAGAAAAATTGAACGTGACAGCAAATATGATAAAATAGTATTAATTATGACTAGAAATACCAGAGCTGATAAAAAGAAAAAAAGCATCCTCATTCTTTGCCTGATCGCGGCATTGATTCTTGGAATATGTGCGGGAGCCCTTCTGTTTACGGGGAAAAGCAGACCACAGACAGACAGCAAAAAAGCGGTCAAAACACAAAAAGAAGAGACAGGGGATGCAGAAAAAGAGACGAAGGAGAAACCGAGCCCGCAGGACCTGACTGCGGACCGTGCGGATGAGATTCTGGCTCAGATGTCTCTTCAGGAGAAGATCGATCAGATGTTTCTTATTACGCCGGAAACACTGACCGGCATCGGTGAGGTTATCCAGGCAGGAGAGACCACAAGAAAGGCAATAGAAGAACATCCTGTCGGGGGAATCATCTATTTTTCGCACAATCTGCAAAACAGAGAACAGACACAGCAGATGATAGAGACGACGCAGAGTTTCAGCCGATACGGGCTGCTGATTGCCGTTGATGAGGAGGGCGGACAGGTTGCACGTGTTGCCGATCATCTGGGGACAACGCAGTTTTCGCCGATGTTTTCTTACCGAAGCCAGGGAGCTGAGACTGCCCGTGCCAACGCGGCTGTTATTGCCGAAGACATCAAACAATTCGGTTTTAACACAGACTTTGCACCTGTGGCTGACGTATGGTCTAATCCCGCCAATACGGTTATCGGGAACAGGGCATACAGCGATGATTTTGCACAGGCAGCACAACTGGTTCCGGCTGCAGTCGAGGGATTTCATCAGGAAGATGTGATCTGCTGTCTGAAGCATTTTCCCGGACATGGAGATACAAACGAGGATTCACATACTTCGTCTGCTTATTCTGATAAGACTTATGAAGAGATGGCAGCGCAGGAATGGACAGTTTTTAGGGCTGGTATTGATGCCGGAGCCGATATGGTGATGATCGGGCATGTGACAGCCACGCAGCTGGATGATGTGCCGGCGACTGTGTCTCAAAAGCTGATCACGCAGATTCTGCGGGGAGACCTGGGGTTTAAGGGAGTGGTGATCACTGACAGCCTGCAGATGGGCGCAGTATCACAGCAATATGATGCCGGAACCCTTGCCGTGCGTGCTGTGCAGGCCGGTGTCGATATGCTGCTGGAGCCTGCAGACTTTGAGATGGCTGAGAGCGCACTTTTGGAGGCGGTTCAAAACGGGACAGTACCTGAGAGCAGGATTGATGAAAGTGTTCAGAGGATACTGGAGATGAAAATTCAACACAGTATTATCAAATAAAACAGTTAAACAGGATCTAAAAAGGAGAACCGATCATGAAGTTTTGCGGACAATGCGGAGGACAGATCGCAGATGATGCCCGTTTTTGCGAGCACTGCGGCGCAAAAGTTGAAGATGGATATGAACAGGAAGAGTACGGGCAGCAGGCTGAGGAGGAAGCCTATGAGCAGGCAGGCACAGGATTGAAAAAAGGAATTGTTCTGATCACACTCATCGTCTTGCTTGTCGCCCTTGCTGCGTGTTCAGTTACATATCTGTTGCTTTCCAGAAGGGATCATAAAGCAGCGCGGGATTCATCCGGAATAAAAACCCAGAAAGCGGCAAAAGCAGAGAACGATATGGATTTTGACGAGCTGGAGGGTATCTTGTCGGGGCAGGAAGCCAGTGAGCTCAGTTTTGTCTCGGCAGATGTCTCAGAATTTCCGAAGGTCAAGCTTTACGTGCGCTGTGAAGACGCCTCAGGGCAAAGTCTGACACTGTCCTCGCCGACTGCAAAAATTAAAGAGACTGTCGCCGGCGGCAAAGAGATTGAGCGCAAGATCAAAAAGATTGAGCAATTGAAGGGTAATCAGGGTCTGGGTGTCGAGCTTTTGACAGATAAATCCGGCAGTATGAGCTCTGATCTGCCGACTATGCAGCGTGTCATGACAGAGTTTATCGACAGCCTGGATTATGACTCCGGAGATAAAGTCGAGATCATTTCATTTGATTCATTTGTCATGTATATGTGCGATTATACCAATGATAAAGCCCGGCTTAAAAATGGTATTGCCAATATGACGGCGTACGGAGACACAGCACTTTATAATGCACTGGTCACCGGCATTCAAAATGCCGGAGCCCGGCCCGGTGCCAACTGTGTCATTGCCTTTACAGACGGAGTGGACAATGTCAGCACCTACACATATAAGGAAGCTGTCAACCTGGCTCTTCAAAATGAAATACCGGTATACATTATCGGCACATCAGGGGCAGATCAGACGACATTAAGCGAGCTGGCACTTGAAACAGGGGGCCGTTACTGGAATGCGAATGCGATTGTCGATATCGCAGAAATATACGAAGAAATCTATGCAAATCAGAAGGATATGTACTGCATCGAGTATGAAACGGACGCCGATTCCGATGCGTATGCGAAACGTATCATATCCTGCATTCTCAAGGACGGGACATATGGCGGGATCTTTAAAGATCAGGAGTTTGCCGCTGTTGAGAAACAGGAAGTGCAAAAGCATGCATCCCGTTACGAGATCGTGCGGGAAGACATCTCCTGGACCCAGGCCAATGAAAAGGCGCGTGCGAAAGGCGGCCACCTGGTGACGATCACCAGTGCTGATGAAGAGCAGCAGATGGAAAAACTCGCATCCGACAATGGCGTCAAATATTGCTGGATCGGCGGATACACGTCAGTGCGTGACAACCAGGCTTTCGGTCACTGGACAACAGGTGAGGCATTTGACTATACGAACTGGTTTGCGGGAGAGCCTTCACGCAATGACAAAGACGGGACACCGGAGTTTTATCTGATGCTCTGGAATGTACAGGGCGCATGGTCTTGGAATGATCAGCGGGATGATGTGGTCAACAGCGGGCTGGATTATTTCAAGGGCAATGTCGGATATATCATAGAATACGAACAGTAAGAAAAAAGCGGTACGGAAAATCATCCGTACCGCTTTTTGTCGCTTCATTGTAATGTCGTCATGGATCCGCTCAGAAGTCAGCCCGGTTTTCGCTCTGTGACCCGACCGAGTCGCCGCCTGTCGCGGTAGAAGAGCGGAGAGTCAGCGTGTAAATCATATTCGCCTCCAATGTGAAGGTGTCACTGGATCCGTTGGTCAGCTTGATGTACGTTCCGTTGTTCCCGAACATATCATCAGCGCCGAACCACTCTCCGGAACCATAAGCATTTTTGATCTGATAGGACCCGACCGGAAGAGAGATCGTGGTATTTGCGTTCTTACCGATCGCCACACAGCTGACGAGATCCGAACCGGAATAGATTTTCAGGTAATTGAAGGTGTCATTGGAAGGCGGGACAATCTTGAGAGAGACAGCCTGAGAGGCGTAGTTTTCATTGCGGTACGTCTCGCCGGTATCAGGGAATGTCTGAATGCAGGAGTTGATCTTTTCTTTTGCATCCTTAAAATCCCCGCAGGCAGAATACTTGGTATATGCATCATAGTATTTCTTCTCTTTTAACAGAGATTCTGCCGCGTCGTAATTGATGGAGTTGTTGCAGTAGGTCAGATGCTCTGCTGCATCCGTCAGCCCTTCGTCTGTATCGATGGGAAGCTGATCATAGATCTCTTTGGCTTCTGCATACTTCTCATCCTTAAAGAGCTTTTCCGCCTGCTCATAGAGGATCATATTGGCACAGTGAGTTGCCTTCTCCTGGGAGTCCTCGAATCCGCCCAGTTTTTCAAATGCCTTTTGTGCTTTCTTATATGAACCGTCTTTCATCAGCTTTTCAGCTGCCTGATAATCAATCCAATGTTCGCATACTGTCGCTTTTTTCTTGGCGTCCTCATAATCTCCCAGCTTGGAATAGCGCTTGAGCGCATCTTCGTATTTGCCTGCAGCCAACTCTTTGTTGGCAGCAGCATAGGAACGTTCGTGCATCCGGTTAAGGACTGATCTGCCTGCAAACAGCGCAACAATGACTGCTGCAATGATGCCCACAGCGATCGCAATCCGCTTCGCATTGCCGGATGATAAATCCTTTGAAGCGGCCGCGGCAGGAGCCGGCACGTTGCTGTTTTCAGAGCCGGCAGCCGGTGTGCTGTCTGCCTCTTTTAACATCGCTTCCACTGGATCAACTTTCTCCCCGCAATGCGGGCAGAAGTTTAAACCTTCTTCTAATTCATTTCCACAGGAAGGACATACCATAGTGACACCTCCTCAATAATGTTTTTCTACTTTGCATAATTATACAATAAAAAAAGGCGAAGGCCAAATACTTTGGCCTTCGCCCCAAAAATATCAGACAGATTAATCAGCAGCCTGGCACTGAACGACTGTGATGGCAACAACGCCGGCGATGTCATCGGCAGAGCAGCCGCGGGACAAATCATTGACAGGACGGGCAATACCCTGCGTGATGGGACCGTAAGCTTCAGCCTTGGCAAGGCGCTGAGCGAGCTTGTACCCGATATTGCCTGCATCCAGATCCGGGAAGACCAGAACATTAGCTTTGCCGGCTACAGGGCTGTTCGGAGCCTTGCTTGCGCCGACAGCGGGAACAATCGCTGCATCAAGCTGCAGTTCGCCGTCGAGCATCAGATCCGGATAAGCTTCCTTGGCAATCTTGGTCGCCTCGACAACTTTGTCTACATCCGGATGGCTGGCGCTGCCCATGGTTGAATGAGAGAGCATGGCGACACGCGGCTCGGCCTGAACGAGAAGCTCGAAGGACTCGGCAGAGCATCCGGCGATAGCAGCCAGCCGCTCCGGATTCGGGTTCTGTTCCATACCGGAATCAGCAAAGATGAAAGTGCCTTTCTCGCCGTATTCGCAATCCGGGACGACGATAACGAAAAACGCAGAGACAAGCATCGTGCCGGGTTTTGTCTTTAAGATCTGGAGACTCGGGCGAAGAGTGTCAGCTGTTGAATGGCAGGCGCCGGAAACCATACCGTCCGCATCACCCATCTTGACCATCATGACAGCGAAATATGTGTAGTTGTCGTGAAGCAGTGCAGAGGCTTCTTCTCTTGTCATCCCTTTTTTCTTGCGCAGTTCAACGAGTGTGTCAATATACTCGTCCATCTTTTCAAACTTGGCAGGATCGACTACCCTGGCGCCGCTGATATCAAAGCCGGCTCCTTTTTCTTTGACCAGCTCATCAGTTCCGACAAGGATGACATCGGCTGTATCTTCCTTTAAGACTTTTTCAATCGCTTCATAAGTACGGGTATCTTCTGATTCCGGAAGAACGATTGTCTTTTTGCTCTGTTTTGCACGTGCTTTAATTTCATCAATAAATGACATGTGTGTAGACTCCTTTCACACCCGCCCTGCGGCAGGAATGCTGTATTAATAATTGAATAATTGCAAAATGCTGTTCTTATTATAGCAAAGAGAAGTCTGTTTGCAAGATACAGCTTGTCAGGTTTTTAATGTCCATGTATGATAATTATATATTATTGCAACTGACAGAGGCAGATAGCAGCAGCCGAGGAGGATTAATGTGAAAGAATACAAACCGGTCAAAGAAGGAAAAGTCAGAGAGATATACGATAATGGCGACAGCCTGATCATGGTTGCGACTGATCGGATTTCAGCGTTTGATGTCATTTTAAAGAATCAGATTACAGATAAAGGCGTTGTGCTGACACAGATGTCAAAATTCTGGTTTGACTTGACACAGGATGTCATTCCAAATCATATGCTCAGCACTGACACGGATGATATGCCGGAATTTTTCCGGACAGATGAATATAAGGGGCGCAGCATGATGTGTCAAAAGCTTCAGATGCTGCCGGTTGAGTGTATTGTGCGCGGCTATATCACGGGAAGCGGATGGGCAAGCTATCAGAAAAACGGAACCGTCTGCGGAATTAAACTGCCGGAAGGACTCGCTGAGTGTGATCAGCTGCCGGAGCCGATTTATACGCCGTCAACGAAGGCGGAGATCGGGGATCACGATGAGAACATAGATTTTGAGCGCAGCATTGACGTGATCGAAAAGGAATTTCCCGGAAAGGGTGAGGAGTATGCCAGAACACTGCGCGACTGCACGATCGCCCTGTACAAAAAATGTGCTGATTATGCGCGTGAGCGCGGCATTATTATCGCTGATACCAAATTTGAATTTGGTGTCGATCAAGATGGACAGATCGTTCTCGGCGATGAGATGCTCACTCCGGATTCCAGCCGTTTCTGGCCGCTTGAAGGGTATGAGCCCGGACATGGACAGCCTTCGTTTGACAAGCAGTTTGTGCGCGATTGGCTGAAGGCCAACCCGGACAGCGATTATGACCTGCCGGCTGATGTCATTGACAAGACAATCGCCAAGTATAAGGAGGCTTACGAACTGCTTACAGGCAGTGCATTATAAAACGGGCAGCACATCTAGATATGCAGTTGATATGATTTCATAAAATCGATAAACTCAGTCAACCTGTGACCTCTGTATACCCCTTTCTTCCAGATCAGGCCGATCGGCCCTGTGATCGCGGGAGAGAGGGGTATTTTGACGAGATCGGGGTATTGGATCGGCATCGAATCATAGAGGAAAGCGCCTCCGCGGTACTCTGTGATAAAGCGCAGGACGGTCAGCAGCTGACTTGATTCCAGAATAATATGAGGTGCACACTTCATAGAGGCAAATCTCCCCAGTACAATGTCATTGAGCATCGCATCTGAATTGTACAGGATGAGCGGTTCATCACGAAGATCTTCAAATGTCAGAATACTTTTTTTTGCCAGAGGATTCTTTCTGGATGTACAGAAGACAAAGCGGTCTTTGAGTAAAAGGTGGTAATGGTAAAGTTCTGCATCACAAAAGTCAAGATTCACGATCGCAGCATCCATCTCTCCTGATTTGACCTGACGGCATGACCGGGCTGTCCGCGCTTCGATCAGTGTCACTTCGGTATCTGATATCTGATTGAAAGTGATCAGAAGATCAGGAAAAAACAGCGTGGACAGGACAGCAGGAACACCTAGTCTGATCGAGAAGGCCTGTTCCTCCCGTGATGAGAAATCACTGTAAAAATCCTGGTAGCGCTTAATCAGATTCTGCGCTTTTCTGTAAAATTTTTTTCCCTCTGCCGTCAGTCTGATCTGATTGCTTTCATGATAAAACAGACTGATATGAAATTCGTTTTCCAGATTCCTGATAGCGGTCGAAATAGCCGGCTGGGAGACAAACATTGATTCAGCTGCCCGGGTAATGCTCCGGTATTGACAAACCGCGCAGAAATAATTCAGTTGTGTCAGGGTCACAAGGCACCTCCAGTCATACAATCAAATGTAGCCAAAACAACAAATAAGAGAAGAGCTCAAAAATGCTGAAAAATCAAAGGATTACAGCCTGCGGCATAAATTTTATTTATGCTAACCCAATTAATATTAAATTTACATCATATTACCACGGTGTTATGATTCCCGCAACAGGCACCATGAGTATCATAAAAATGATTGGAAGTGAGTAGAATGCAATATGTAAACGAAGTGATTGCAACCGTGATTGAACACAGCCCCGGGCAGCCGGAGTTTCATCAGGCAGTCAAAGAAATATACGAATCGTTGATTCCTGCCGTCAAAAAACATGAAGAAGAGTACCGCCGCACAAAAATCCTCGAGATGCTCGCAGAGCCGGAAAGAAGTATTTCCTTCCGTGTCCCCTGGGTTGATGATCACGGAAAGGTTCATCTTAACCGCGGATACCGGATTCAGTTCAACAGTGCGCTCGGTCCGTACAAAGGGGGCCTTCGGTTTCACCCGTCAGTTAACCGCGGGATTGTCAAGTTTCTCGGCTTTGAACAGATTTTTAAAAATGCATTGACGGGCATGGCCATCGGCGGAGCCAAGGGCGGCGCAACATTTGATCCGAAGGGCAAAAGTGATCAGGAGATTATGTCTTTTTGCCAGTCCTTTATGACAGAGCTTTTCCGGCATATCGGCCCCAATATCGATGTACCGGCAGGGGATATCGGGGTCGGAGGACGCGAGATCGGATTTTTGTTCGGCCAGTACAAACGTCTGACAAAGAGATTTGAAGGAGCGCTTTCCGGAAAGGGAGTTGAGTTTGGCGGATCCGAGGTGCGTGTAGAGGCAACTGGCTACGGTGCGATTTATCTGACTGAAGAAATGCTCAAGCATCACGATGATACAATCGCCGGAAAAAAGGTTGTGATTTCAGGATCCGGTAATGTGGCACTTTATGCGCTGCAGAAGGCATATCAGATGGGCGCGACTGTTGTGACAGTGAGCGATTCGAACGGATATATCTATAATGAAAACGGAATCGACTTTGAGACAATCCGCCGGATCAAGGAAGATGAGCGCGGAAGAGTTAAAGACTATGCAGATGAAATGACCGGCACCGACTACTTTGAAGGCGGAAACATCTGGGAGGTGCCCTGTGATCTGGTGATCCCCTGTGCCACGCAAAACGAGATCAGCCTTGACAGTGCCAAGAAGCTTGTGTCTAACGGATGCAAATATATCACAGAGGGATCAAACATGCCCTGTACCAGGGAAGCAACTGATTATCTGAAGGATGCAGGCATGATCATTTTGCCCTCCAAGGCAGCCAACGCGGGCGGTGTGGCCGTGTCAACGCTGGAGATGTCACAGAATTCTGTACGCCAGTACAAGACATTTAAACAGCTTGACAGGCAGCTCCATGAGATCATGATCAATATTTATACAAGAATCATGGACGCCAATGAGGAATACGATTTGAAAGATGATTATATAGCGGGCGCTAATATTGCCGGATTCAGACGTGTCGCTAAGGCGATGCGCTTAGAGGGATATGTCTGATCATTTGACAAACCTACATACTTGAGCACGGATGCCGGGAACTGATGCAGCTCCCGGCATCCGTGTTTTATGACAAGACATGTTAAAGAGAAATAATTCAACATAACAGGCGGCAGTTTTTGGCGTGCTGTGGTATGATACAGACAGCGGTACGATAACTAAAAAACATCTTTCATAATCGGGAGGAAGACTGATGAAAAAAGCGCTTAAGATCGTCGGAATTGCGTTGCTTGTGATTCTGGCTGTCGTGGTCGGTTATGTCATCTATGTTTTTGCCAGTTTTAACCGCATCGATGACAATCAGAAACTGAAAACAGAGGGAGAGGCAGACCAGCCGGTCCCGACAGGTAAGGAGCTGACAGTCCTGTCTTACAATATCGGTTTCGGAGCGTACTCAGATGACTATACATTTTTCATGGATGGCGGCAAGGAAAGCCGTGCACGTTCCGAGGAGGCAGTCTATGAAAATATCGGCGGAGCGATGGATACAGTTCAGGATTACAAGCCTGATTTTGTTTTAATCCAGGAGATCGATACCGACGGAACACGTTCCTGGCATATTGATGAGAGAGACATTGTTGTCCCGGCCATGGAAGAGACAGGCACCTTTGATTATGTGTTCGCGCAGAACTATGACAGTCCTTATCTGATGTATCCTATTACATCGCCTCACGGGGCCAATAAAGCGGGGATTATGACCTTTTCAGCGTACAATATCACAGATGCGCTTCGCAGGAGCCTTCCGATTGAAAAAGGACCGTCCAAGGTACTGGATCTCGACCGTTGCTATTCAAAATCCAGGATTCCGACAGAAGACGGAAAGGAACTGGTGTTATACAATCACCATCTGTCTGCCTACACGGCTAACGTCAAGACGGCACAGATACAGCTTTCCAGATTAATCAAGGATATGCAGCAGGAGTATGATGCCGGAAACTACTGTGTGGCGGGAGGAGATTTCAACCGTGATCTGCTGGGGAATTCACCTGAGATCTTTCATACTGAAAAGCTGGATGATAACTGGGCCAAACCGATCAATATGGATCTTTTTACAGAGGACATCACATTGGTGGCACCCTTTGATGAAGCATCAATGACTGCCAGCTGCCGCAATCCGGATAAACCATATGAGAAGGGTGATTTTGTGGTGACTGTGGATGGCTTTATCATTTCAGCGAATGTTGAGATAAAGACAAGTGATGTCATCGATACTGGTTTCCGGTATTCGGACCACAATCCTGTTTACATGAGTTTTGTACTGACACCGTAATACAATAAGAAGGAAGAGCCGAGACCTGTCTGTCGGAAAAATGAATTATTATTCATAATTCTTATAGAAATACAGGTCGACTTCGTTGACAGTCTGCGATTTACTGTGATAAAATCTGTTTTAATATGGAGAAGAATATTAAATAATTATAAACTTATTGTTTGATATGTTAAATGCGAGAGGCATTTTCATATAGGAACCTATGAAGAAAGCGACCCGTTTTCGCGTTGTGAGCTATCTGATGATATGCGGGTTGCGCAGCAAAGGAGGAATTAACATGAAATTCAGAAAATTGGTAGGTTTACTGGCAGTTCTTGCCATGGTTACCGCACTGATGGCAGGCTGCGGCGGCTCAGGCTCAAGCGGAAGCGGCGATGCTGAAGGCGGCGAAAATGTGCTTCATCTCGGCGGTATCGGACCTCTTACCGGACCGGCTGCTCTCTATGGAGTCGCAGTCAATAACGGCGCACAGCTCGCAGTTGACGAGATCAATGCTGCTAATCCTGACGGCGTTCAGCTCGAATGGGATATGCAGGATGATGAGCACGATGCTGAGAAATCAGTCAACGCTTATAACAAGCTGATGGACGACGGAATGCAGGTTCTTATCGGAACAGTTACATCCGCACCGTGTACAGCTGTTGCAGCAGAAGCTTTTGAGAACAGAACATTCGTTCTGACACCTTCCGCATCAGCGGCAGCAGTCGTAGAGGGCAATGATAATGTATATCAGCTCTGCTTCCAGGATCCGCAGCAGGGACAGATTGCTGCAGATTATATCGCTGAGAACTATCCGGATGCTGTAGTTGGTGCTATCTACAACAACGCAGACAACTACTCATCAGGAATCTATGACGCATTCAAGGCTGAATTCGAAGCTAAGGGCAAGAAAGTTGTTGCAACAGAGGCATTTGCTGATGATGCTAACGCTGACTTCAGCGCTCAGCTCAACAGCATGAAGAAACATAATGTTGATTTCATCTTCCTGCCTATTTACTACACACCGGCTTCAAATATCATGAAGCAGGCAAGCGATATGGGTTATACACCCAAGTATTTCGGCTGCGACGGCCTTGACGGTATCCTTGCTCTTGAAGGATTTGATACAGCTCTGGCTGAAGGATCACTGCTGCTGACACCGTTCTCTGCTGACGCTGAGGATGATGCCACAAAGGCATTTGTAGAGGCATATCAGGAAGCTTATGGCGAGAAGCCGATTCAGTTTGCAGCTGACGCATATGACTGTGTATATGCAGTATACGAGGCGTTTGGCAAGACCGGACTCGGAACAGATGCAAGCATGGAAGAAATCTGTGAAGCACTGGTTGAGCAGTTCAACGGCGGATTCAGTGTAACAGGTCTGACTGCATCCGGAGAGATGAAGTGGGAGGCCTCAGGTATTGTCGATAAAGCTCCAAAGATTTATCTCATCCAGGATGGTAAGTACGTTGAGCAGTAAATCTTTTGCTGACATAAGCAGATAGTTGTTTAGAGGGGTGCTGCATGTTTCGTGCAGCACCCCATAATAGCTTACAGACCAGATACTGATAAAAGGATAATAAAATGAATTTTTTAACTAATTTGATTTCGGGTCTGAGCCTTGGGAGTGTGTATGCGATTATCGCACTTGGTTATACGATGGTTTACGGTATCTCCAAGATGCTCAATTTTGCTCATGGCGATGTTATCATGATCGGAGGCTATATTTCATTCATTCTGACCATGTATGTGGGCATGAATGGTTGGGTGGCACTGTTCATCGCTATGGCTGTCTGCACGCTTCTGGGCATCCTTATCGAAAGACTGGCGTACAGACCGCTTCGCGGAACAGGATCTCTTGCTGTTCTTATTACAGCAATAGGAGTGTCTTATTTCTTACAGAATTCAGCACTTCTCATTTGGGGGGCAAATCCAAGAGTGTTCCCGAGTCTTTTTGAAGGCTTCGATACAATACATGCAGCTGGAGGAAAACTGACAATCGCACCGGTTTCTCTTTTTACGATTCTGGCTAATATCATCATCATGATCGTGCTGACACTTTTTGTCAGCAAGACAAAAGCGGGCAAGGCTATGCGCGCCGTGTCCGAAGATAACGGGGCGGCACAGCTGATGGGGATCAATGTCAACCAGTCGATTTCGCTTACATTTGCCATTGGTTCTGGACTCGCTGCTATTGCCGGTGTCCTCATGTGTTCAGCTTATCCGGTGCTGATGCCTACAACAGGCGCCATGCCTGGAATCAAGGCCTTCACTGCAGCAGTGTTCGGCGGCATCGGGTCTATACCAGGCGCGATGATAGGCGGTTTGATTCTCGGAATCATCGAGATCTTTTCGAGAGCATACATTTCAACAGAGCTTTCAGATGCCATAGTGTTTGCGTGTCTCATTATTGTTCTTCTCGTCAAGCCAACAGGCCTGCTCGGGAAGAAAGTCAGCGAGAAAGTGTAGGTGGGCTATGGCAGACAGATTATCGAAATCAAGCAGCAGAGTACTTAAAAACGTTGTCAAAGGAAATGAGTACAGAAAAGAAGCACTGATCTCATACGCTGTCCTTGTGGTCGGATATATACTGCTTCAGATAGGAGCAGCTACCGGGTTTATTGGCCATAACCTTCAGGGGCAGTTTGTTCCGATCTGTGTATATGTTTCGCTTGCAATATCTCTCAATCTTGTAGTAGGTATTTCAGGAGAGCTTTCTCTGGGGCATGCAGGTTTTATGGCAGTAGGAGCATTTACCGGCGTTGTTGTAACCAGAGTGCTCGAGCAAAACATCGCATTTGCTCCTGCAAGGCTTATTATTGCGCTTCTCATTGCTGCACTTACAGCAGCCGCAGCCGGCTTTATCATCGGAATACCGATTCTGGGACTCAGAGGAGATTATCTGGCGATAGTAACGCTCGCATTTGGCGAGATCGTAAGGAATTTCATGAATGTTCTCTATTTCGGGCTTGATGAAAAGGGGCATCTGAAGTTCGCGTTCAATCATACCATTGATGGCATAGATAACAGCCAGAGAATCATCACCGGAGCGATTGGCGCCACCGGTGTTACGAAACATGCAACATTTACAAGCGCGGCAATTCTGACGGCTTTTACACTGTTTGTTGTTCTCAATCTCAAGAACTCCAAACAAGGCAGGGCGATCATGTCGATCAGAGACAACCGTATCGCCGGCGAGTCGATCGGACTTGATGTAAAAAAATATAAATTGATGGCATTCGTTATCAGCGCTTCACTTGCGGGCATGGCCGGATGCATGTTCGGACAGAACTACAGTACACTTGCTCCCGTAAAGTTTAATTTCAATACTTCAGTGCTCATTCTGGTGTTCGTTGTTCTTGGCGGAATCGGAAACATTTGGGGAGGTATGATTGCTGCAGCTTTGCTGACAGTGCTTCCCGAGGCGTTAAGACAGTTTGCTGATTACAGAATGCTGACATATGCGATCGTTCTTATTCTGGTCATGATCGGCACATATAATCCGGCCATTAAGGCAAGGATCAGTAATATTGCTGATAAGATCAGACCGAAAAAGAAGAAGGACAAGGATAAAGAAAAGACCGGAAAGGAGGCAGCGTAAATGGCAGACGAGAATAAATACGTTGAGACTACCGATACCGGTCACGGATATGAGAACAGACAGGAAATCTATTATGACGACAATGTAGGCGGCAGAGCTGTTTTTGTAGATGCGAAAGAGCATGAGCAGGAAACAGTTTCTGAAAGCATACTGCAGGAAAGGGATAAGGAAAGATCCCCCATACTCGAAGTCAAAGATCTGGGCATCGATTTTGGCGGTCTTACTGCGGTAGATGGATTCAACATTGCCATCGGCCGCAGGGAAATAGCCGGACTGATCGGTCCCAACGGTGCCGGCAAAACAACTATTTTCAACATGCTTACTAAGGTGTACGAGCCAACCAGAGGAGAGATCATCTTTAACGGCAAAAGCACGAAAGGCATGAACACCGTTGATATCAATAAGGCGGGAATGGCACGTACATTCCAGAACATTCGTCTTTTTGACAAATTAACGGTGGAAGAGAACATTAAGGTTGCCTTGCATCATACGACTGAATACGGCCTGCTCAGCGGGATGCTGCATACGCCTAAATACCGCAGGGAAGAAGCACGTATCCATGAAGAAGCCATGAAGTATCTCGATATATTCGAGATGACCGATGTCGCGGATCATAAGGCAGGGTCACTTCCTTACGGCGCCCAGAGAAGACTTGAAATCATGAGAGCTCTGGCTACTCAGCCGAGACTGCTTCTTCTTGATGAGCCCGCTGCCGGAATGAACCCTTCTGAGACGAGTGATCTGATGAATACGATCAGGGATATCAGAGATAAGTTTGAGATCGCGATCCTCCTGATCGAGCATGACATGAGTCTTGTCATGGGTGTCTGTGAAGGAATTGCCGTGCTCAACTACGGCAAGACGATAGCAAAAGGATCACCGGCTGAAATCCAGAGCAATCCAAAGGTTATCGAGGCATATCTTGGCAAGAGCAGAGGCAAGATGGAAGAGGAAGAAGCAGAAGAGGCTAAAGATATCGAGGCAGCCTACAAGATCGGGACTGTCACATCCAAGGTCCAGCCGAAACCTGATGCAGGAAAAGACAGAAAGGAGGAGAAGTAATGGGTTCTGTATTAACCGTTAAAGATATTAATGTATATTACGGTGCAATCCATGCTATCAAAGGCATCTCCTTCGATGTCAACAAGGGTGAGATCGTAACCCTGATCGGGGCCAATGGCGCCGGAAAGTCTACGATTCTCCATACTATATCAGGATTATTAAGAAGCAAAACAGGCGATATTGAATTCCTGGATAGCTCAATAGCCAGGACGCCCGCACATAAGATCGTATCGCTGGGCATTTCACATGTTCCCGAGGGAAGACGAATCTTTCAGGGGCTGACAGTCGAGGATAATCTTCAAATGGGCGCGTTTGTCACCAAACCGGACAGGATAGCCCGCAATCTCGAGTATGTGTATGAGCAGTTTCCTCGATTGAAAGAAAGGGCCAAACAGATAGCCGGAACACTTTCAGGAGGTGAGCAGCAGATGTTAGCCATGGGAAGAGGTCTGATGTCTGATCCCAGGCT
>CADBOU010000064.1 GCA_902796355.1 uncultured Lachnospiraceae bacterium | reverse complement strand
GGACGGATCAGTACTCTATCCTTGAGAAGTCGGTGGTGGATGTCAGAGGCAATTATATTCTGTTTGTCGTTGCCAAAAAGCCGGGACCGATTGTAAAAGCATTTGAAAGCAGTTTGAGATAAGGATCACCGATGGCATTTAACAGTCTGGTTTTTTTATTTATACTCCTTCCGCTTACGCTTCTGGCGTACCGGTTTATCCCCAGGCAGGGCAGAAATGTATTTCTGCTGGCTGTCAGTGTGATTTTTTATGCCTGGGGCAGTCTGCAGGCACTGCTTTTGATTCTGCTGTCTGTCGGATTTAATTATTTTGCTGCATGCGGTATCGGCAGACATGTTAAAGAACAAGGGCAGTCAGCTGCCCGGCTCCATCTGGCTGCAGCAGTCATTTTCGATGTGGCGCTTTTGGCTGTCTACAAGTATACAGGGCTTGGCATGCCGCTGGGGATTTCTTTTTATACGTTTTCAGTCATGTCCTGCCTGTTTGATGTTTATTACGGGAAAGCACCGGCACATGTGGATTTTCTGGATTTCTGTCTGTATGTACTGTTTTTCCCGAAGATCATCTCAGGTCCGATTGTCAAGTGGGAAGCTTTTCTGCAGCAGGTGCGCACACATGAGGTGAGCCGCGAGGGATATTATCAGGGATTTGAATTGTTTATGGCCGGCTTTTTCAAGAAAGTGCTGCTGGCCGATAAGCTTGGCATGACGTTTGCTGCTGTCAGGGATCTTCCGTCACAGACAGTGGGGATGGCCTGGATCAGCATGCTGGCCTATGGCTTTCAGTTATATCTTGATTTCTCGGGGTACTCTGATATGGCAATCGGGCTGGCCCGGATGTTTGGATTTAAGTTTGATAAAAACTTTGATTATCCATACACATCCGAGAATGTATCTGTTTTCTGGAGACGCTGGCATATCTCCCTCGGAGCCTGGTTCAGAGATTACGTGTACATCCCGCTCGGCGGCAGCCGCTGTGACAGGACCAGACATATCCGCAATCTGATGATCGTGTGGCTGCTGACCGGAATTTGGCACGGGTCCACGTTAAATTATGTCATATGGGGCATCTATCACGGACTCCTGATTCTTCTGGATAAATTTGTGATCGGCAACAAGCTTCAGAAAGCGCCCAGGATTATAAGGGTGCTTCTGACGGATCTCGCTGTATTTATCGGCTGGGTATTCTTCTTTACGCCGGGTATCGGCAGTGCCTTTGCTCATATCGGGAGACTGTTCGGCATCGGAGCGGCAGGTTTCTGGAGCCGGGCGACTACGTTCAGCCTGACGGAAAACCTGATTCTTTTCATCATCACGATCCTGTGCTGCAGTCCGCTGCTTAAGAATCTGCATGCCCGTCTCGTGTACAAGAAAAAAAGTCCGGCACTGTATGTGTCGGTTGCACTGTATGTTTTGTTGTTTATCTTCGGAATAGCAGGTATTCTGGGGGCCAGCTGGAGCACGTTTATGTATGCAAACTTCTGATATGCAACAACCACAGAAAAAGAGAGCCCTGTATCGCAGGTCTCTGATATTCAAGCATCACAGATATGTTTATATAGCTGTGATGGTGCTGATTGCTGCCTTTTTTGTCGTCAATCTGATCACCCCGTCCAAAGACTATTCCGAAACGGAAAACAGAGCGCTTGCGAAGCGCCCGGCCATCAAAGAGGGGATTAAAAACGGGTCTTACGGGCAGGATTATGACACGTATTACTCTGATCAGTTCACATTGCGCAATCAGTTTATCAAGCTGAAGTTTATAGGCAATCAGCTTCTGCATATTAAAGAGTCTTCCGGTGTGTTAATCGGCAAGGACGGATACCAGTTTGAAATCCCGGAGATGCTGGATCAGAAACTTGCAAAAAGCACAACCGGTAAAATCAACCAGTTTAAAGAGCTGAATCCGGATGTGTCGACACATATGATGGTTGTGCCAGGAAGCGCGGCTGTTCTGACAAAAAAACTCCCGGCTAATGCATCCGTTTCGGATCAGGTGAGCGATATTAAGAAGTATTATGAACAGGTCGGTGAGGGGATTGACAAAATCGATGCGGCATCAGTTTTAAAAGGGGCTGATTCTGACTATCTGTATTATAAAACGGATCATCACTGGACCAGCGAAGGAGCCTACGCGGTCTTTAAGGAAGCGGCACCATCGCTTGGAATTGAAGAGCCGGTCAGTTATAACAAATACACAGTGAGCAATTCTTTTCAGGGAACACTGTCCTCCAAAAGCGGGGATTTTATCGGGAAAGATACAGTTGAGATCTATGTTCCCAAGGGGAGCAAAATCAGTTATTTTGTCAGCTATCCGTCCTCTAAGGAGAAGAGAGCAACCATCTACAAACCGGAAATGCTTGACACAAAGGATCACTATACTGTGTTTTTCGGGGGGAACCACCCGCTTGTCGAGATTAATACGACCGCCGGAACGGGGAAGAATCTACTTCTCTTAAAGGATTCGTATGCCAATTGCTTTGTGCAGTTTTTAATTCCCTATTATGACCGGATCATTATGGTTGATCCGCGGTACTATTACGACAATCTGAACATGGTCATCTCAAATTACAGCATCAATGAAATGCTGTATCTGTACAGTGCGGATACCCTGTTTACAGACACATCTCTGGCCGATGCGCTGGAAGCAGCGATTGATGCGAAGGAAGAAAGCGGGGAGCAAGAAGATGAAAGTCAGACTGAAGAGGCATCAGAAAGCGAGAGTGCCGGCGGGGAAAACGCCGGAGAATAACAGGAGGGTGAGCAGATGAAGATCAACAAAAAAATGGTGATCAGAGCTGCAAAAGACATGGGAATCAATGTGGTCGCAGCCTTTCTGATCGGTCTGGCTATCAATAACTTTGCCAGTGCCAATAATTTCCCCATGTCAGGCATCAATGGTATCATGCTGCTCCTGCACCATTTCTTCGGAACTCCTCTCGGCATGGGCGCGATGCTGATGAATATACCGATCATTATCATCTGCTGGCGCTTTCTGTCCAGGAAATTTGTGCTCAAGTCAATTGCAACACTGATCACGATCGCATTGGTTATTGACAATATCTGTCCTCTGATTCCGACATTTACCGCCGACAAGATGCTGGCAGCTATCTGTGCCGGTACGCTGGACGGCATAGGGGCTGCCCTGATTTTTGCCAATAACAGCAGCGGCGGGGGACTTGATTTTATCACGATGTCCATCAAGAGTCGAAAGCCTTATTTTTCAGTGGGAACGATCAGCTTCACTGTGGCGGCGGTCATCATCACCATTTCGGGTATCTGTTATCATGATTTTACGGGAATTATCTACGGTGCGATTCTGGATTTCATCGCATCCACCATTATGGATAAATTCCTTTATCATCTGAATGAGGGCAAGCTGATGCTGATCATCACGGAAGAGACAGAGAAGGTGGTAGAGGCCATCAACAGGGACGCTAACAGGAGTTCTACGCTGATCAATGCAACCGGTACTTTCACGGGGCGGGAGAGTGATATCCTGATGTGTGCCTGCAGCAACAGAGAAATGTATGAGATCCGTGAGGAGATTAACGAGATTGATGATAAGGCCTTTACGATCATCCTCAATTCCAGAGAAGTTGTCGGAAAAGGCTTTTTGAAGAAATAAAAAAAGCACTGCATGAACTGAGGTCATCGTTCATGCAGTGCCGTTTTTCTAACTTAAAAATCAGTCAAGTGCGTTGACCGCTTTAGTCAGACGGGAAACTTTGCGTGCACAGGTGTTCTTGTGATAGACACCCTTGCTGCCCGCCTTATTAATCTCAGAAACAGCGGCTTTTAATGCAGCTGCAGCAGCGTCCTTGTCCTGTGCCTCAATGGCAGCTGTCACCTTTTTGACATATGTCTTGACCTTGGACTTGATTGCCTTGTTGCGGTCAGCCTTTTTCTGAGCAACGATCACGCGCTTCTTTGCGGATTTGATATTAGCCAATTCTAAACACCTCCAACTTGTATAAGTTCCATCTATTCCCGTGCTCCATCAAAGGTGAGACACGTATAACCTGATGGACACTGCTACTATTTTAGTGTTTTGTAATGGAAATGTCAATTGCGAAATACGGTTTTTCAGCGGTTTTTAGTGAAAGGGTCAATCATGAGAACATTTGATGGGAAAATATATGAAGAAAAAGCACATCATGACTTCAATGAGCTGGTCGAGATTGTCTCTGTGCTGCGGTCAGAGAAAGGGTGCATGTGGGATCGCGCACAGACACATGAGACACTGAAAAAATGTCTGGCTGATGAAGCACAGGAAGTGTTTGAGGCAGTCGATCATCATGATGATGACAATTTGTGCGAAGAGCTCGGAGATGTGCTGCTGCAGGTGCTGATGAATGCACAGATTGCACAGGAGAGAGGTGCGTTTACAATCGACGAGGTCATCCAGGGATTGAGTGAAAAACTGATTCGCCGCCATCCTCATGTGTTCGGGGATGAAGTGGTGGAAAACGAAGAGCAGGCTCTGGCGCTTTGGAAAAAAGTCAAAGCACAGGAGAAGTCACAGAAACCTGACAGATAAATATATACTGTAAAGACCGTGAAGAGAGAGACCGCAGTGTAAAACAGGCAGTCTTTCAGCATTTATGAAGCCCGGCAGGAAGAATAGTAATTTATTATATGATCTGATAAATAAGGGTTATTAATTAACAAATAGTATCAGCTGGCACATTGAACTGCACCTGCCTTTTGAATACAATAGAATATGCATGCGAGTGTTTTTTGAAAAACATTCTAGAGGTAGTTTATTGTTTTTAGTAGGAGGGATGTTTAAATGAGTTTTAACATGTCAGATTCCAAAGTCAAGCTGTTGATTGCGGGTATCATCTGCGGCCTTGTAGGTGTGTGCCTGGCCTTCTTCGGCAACCCGGGCAATATGGCAATCTGTATTGCCTGCTTTATCCGTGATACAGCCGGTTCTATGGGCCTTCATGCAGCAGCTCCGGTGCAGTATTTCAGGCCTGAGATCGTCGGTATGGTCTGCGGTTCTTTCCTGATTGCACTGGCGACTAAAGAGTATAAGGTGACAGCCGGATCATCTCCGATGATTCGCTTCCTGCTCGGTATCATGATCGTCATCGGTGCTCTCGTCTTTCTGGGATGCCCGCTTCGTATGGTGATCCGTATGGCAGCCGGCGATCTGAATGCATGGATCGCTCTGATCGGATTTGTTCTCGGTGTGGCAACCGGTACGCTGGCACTCAAGAACGGATATACTCTGGGACGCGCGTATGAAACCAATGCCACAGGCGGACTGGTGCTTCCGATCTTTATGGTTGTGGCACTGATCCTTGCCTTCACGACAGCTCTGTTCCACTTTACAGAAGCTGGCGGCGGCCCGGGCGCTCTTCATGCTCCGGTCGCGATCGCTCTGATCGGAGGCCTTGTATTTGGCGTCTTTGCACAGCGCTCCCGCATGTGCTTTGCCGGCAGTGTCCGCGATATCATCATGCTGAAGGATTTCAGCCTGATCACCATCATTGGCGGCTTCTTTGTTGTTATGCTGATCTACAACATTGCCACAGGCAACTTCCACCTGAGCACAGCCGGACAGCCTGTTTCCCATCAGCAGTGGCTGTGGAACATTCTCGGCATGTATGTAGTCGGATTTGCTGCTGTTCTGGCAGGAGGATGCCCGCTGCGCCAGCTGATCATGGCAGGACAGGGATCTTTGGATGCCGCGATCACAGTGATCGGTATGTTCTTTGGTGCTGCACTTTGCCATAACTTCGGATTTGCATCATCCGGTGATATGAAGGATGCGGCAACCGGTGAAGTAACTCTTGGCGGTACAGGCCCGAATGGACGTATTGCAACCATCGTTTGCATTATTCTTCTTTTCATCATTGCCTTTGTCGGCAACAAAAGAAAAGAAGAGAAGGCTGAGTAAAGCTTGAGGTGAATTATGATGACAGTAGATGCACGCGGACTTTCTTGTCCTGAACCGCTGATGATGACACAGGCTGCGGTAAAGAAAGCAGACGGACCGGTTACAGTGCTGGTCGACAGTGTGATCCCGCGGGACAACATTTTAAAGTTCGTAAAAAAGAAAAAGAAGAATGCTGAGGTCACAGAGGAAAACGGTGTTTTTACGATTGTGATCAGCTGATATTAAAAAAGCTTATACTGTATATCCGGCGCCTTACTTTGTGTTTGCAAAGTAAGGCGCTTATCGTTTGACGAGCAGGCCTGTCTGAGGGTACAATAAAAGCCGGATTTTTTAATCAGACCGATTCGTTCGTAATGAAAGGAATAAAAGATGGCAACGTTAACAGAATACAGAGGACATATCAGAAACTGGAAGGAATTGTGTCTGGAGCTGGGAGTTGATGCTGGGTTAGAGAGAAAAGCCCGCGAAGAGGCCATCCTCCTCATGGGATATGAGAAATGGGGAACTTCTCTTCCCGACCATCTGTATGGGATGTTTGCATTGACGATACAGGACGAAAAGAATGGTCTGACATATGGCCTGCGCGACCAGTTCGGCACCAAACCGTATTACTATTATGTGACGGCAGACGGGCGTTTGCTCAGCAGCCTGAGCATCCGTCATTTGATGGAGCAGGATGGATTCATAAAAGAGTTTAACCGGGATATGCTGCAGCTCTTTTTGACATATACATATGTACCTGGCGAAGAGACATTCTTTAAAGGTGTAAAAAAACTGATGCCCGGTCATTTTCTGACTTTTAAGGGCGGAGAGCTCAATGTGCATAGATATTGGGCGCCTGAGTTTAAGCCGGACGAAAATCCGTCCCTTGAAAACTGGGCTGATGAAATACATAAGACGCTGCAGGATGTGATGAAACAGGTTAAGACAGAAGATGAGGTGGCAGAGTCATTCCTCTCCGGGGGAGTGGATTCATCCTATGTGCTGGCCATGTCTGATGCGGTGGCAGCGGATTCCTGCGGATACGAGGACGCGCGCTTTGACGAGTCGCCGCTGGCTGAAAAAACTGCCGAGCTGCTTGGCAGACAGTTTAACAGGCGTATTGTACAGCCGGAAGAATACTTTGCAGTAGTGCCCTGGGTAATGGAAAACATGGAACTTCCGTTAGCGGATGCATCAGCCATCGTATTTGCACTCGGATGTCAGGCGACAGCAGAACATACAAAGCTGTGCTATTCCGGAGAAGGAGCTGATGAATTCTTTGGCGGCTATAATATGTACCGAAATGCAGAGCGTTACGGTGATAATCTAAAGACATTTTACATCGGCAACACGAATATCATGAAAGAAGATGAAAAGCAGACGCTGCTTAGATACTATAATCCGGATCTTCTTCCGATTGATATTGCCGCACCGATCTATGAAGAGATTGAGGATCTCGATCCGCTGACCAAAATGTCATCTGTAGATATCCGCCTGTGGCTGGAAGGCGACATCTATCTGAATGTCGATAAAATGAGTACGGCAGCAGGACTGGAGATCCGTATGCCGCTGACGGACCGCCGGATCTTTGATATCGCTGCCCGCATGCCGGCGCGCTTTAAGGTCAATGACGAACAGAACAAAGTAGCTTTTCGCACCGCTGCATCCAAAGTGCTTCCCGATGAGATTGCATTCAGAAAGAAACTGGGTTTCATCGTGCCGATCCGGCACTGGATGGCTGACGACAGATATAACGCAGATGTGCGCGCAAAGCTGACTTCCGATACAGCAGCCACATTCTTTAATATGGATGTACTGCAGGGAATCTGGGACGAGTATATCGGCGGTAATTCTGACTTGTGGCGTAAGATATGGACTGTGTATGCATTCCTTGTTTGGTATGATATTTATTTCTAAAGAAAGAATTTTGTAAATGATCGCTTTTGATGTGCAACATATTTCCAAAAGCTTTGACGGGGTCCCGGTTCTCCGGGACCTTACTTTCAGTGTCGAGAAGGGAAGTAAGACAGCCCTGATCGGTGTGAACGGAGCAGGCAAAACGACGCTGATGCGTATTGTAACCGGACAAATGGAGGCCGATGCCGGCGCGGTTGTCATCGATCAGAAGATGCAGATCGGATACCTGGCTCAGGACAGGCAGGGTATTGACATCAGCGGCAGTATCTTTGAAGTGCTTTCAGAGGGGAAACGCGCTGTCATTGAATTGGAAAAAGAATTGACTCAGGCAGAAAAAGCCCTCGCTGATTTGACCGGTGATGAATTAGAAGCAGCTGCTGCAGCCTGTGAGCGTCTGCGTCTTCGTTATGAACAAATGGAAGGGTATGCCTGGGAAGGGCAGGTGCGCGGCGTTGCGCGCGGCCTGGGCTTTGATGATGCCGACCTGGAACGGGATGTAGATTCGCTCTCCGGAGGTGAGCGTATGCGCGTCTCGTTGGGATGTGTTCTGCTGCGCGACCCTGATATACTGCTTCTGGATGAGCCGACCAATCATCTTGATATCAGTTCGATCCGCTGGCTCGAAAACTATCTGATGCATTTGCATAAAACAGTGATCGTCATTTCTCATGACCG
>CADBOU010000063.1 GCA_902796355.1 uncultured Lachnospiraceae bacterium | reverse complement strand
TGAAGATTCCTGCCGCGCTGTCCGGATACATAAGAGCAGCAGTTTGCCGCACCTGCCGACACACCGATACAGCTGTCAAAACGGATCCCCTGATCCATCAGATAATCAAATACGCCGTCCGCAAAAACACTTTTACTGGCTCCTCCGCCAATATCGATAATACAATTCATTTCAGGAGCTTCGCCCCCATTTCAAATGCTCTCCGGCACTCCTGCGGAAAGATCTCTTCGTGGCGGGCCTGTTTCGCCTCAGAATCAAACATGGTCCACGGCCAGTCCGTCGCTGAGTAATCCTTCAACTGCAGCGTGTTGCCGCTGACAAGAAGCTCAGTCGGACCGACAAAGCGGGCGAGTGTCTGCTGATAGTTTTTCAGCAGAGGCAGATAGGCTGTGTCCGGTGCATTGCTTGTCATCACAAGGATGACCGGAACCGGATGCTCATTGCAACACGGGTTTTCCAGATTGTAGGTGAGACTTTGGAAAATGAGTCTCTCATAGAGCGCTCTGAAAGAGGCCGTCATCTCGCCCAGATAATTGGGAGAACCGATGATCAGCCCGTCAGAGTTTCTGATTGCATCCAAAACCTGGGTGAGACCGTCGCGACAGACGCAGCGCCCTTTATTTTTTTCTCTCTTACAGCCAAAGCAGGAAATACATCCGGTGTATTTTTCCAACCTGAACAGATCATACTTTTCAATGACCGCGCCGGCCGATTCAGCGCCTTTTGCCGCTTCGACCAAAAGTGTGTCCGTATTCCATCCCTTTCTGGGGCCGGCATTGACAACCACTATTTTTTTCATATCATACTCCTTTACTATTAAGCCGCATCATCGACTTGTTCTTCGACATATTGATAGATATACTCATCTGCCAGACTTTTCCCTCTTTCTTTGAGTCAGCACCGGATTGTCCGCAGACCGTTTTCAATCTTTTTTATTCTACGTTAACCGCATTAAAAACTCAATGGATCTTTCAGTTATGATACAATCAAAGATAGCAGAAACACTGGTGAGGAACCCCTTATGCGCAGACTGTCAGATGTCCTGAAAAAAGAATATGGCGAAAAAGTCTATAAGCTGGCGCTGACCTCCGGCTGTACCTGTCCGAACCGCGATGGTCATATCGCATACGGCGGCTGCGCCTTTTGCTCCGCTGAAGGATCCGGTGAATTTGCCGCACCTCCGGCGCCTGTCGATATGCAGATTGAACAGGCTAAAACACTCATTCAAAAGAAGAGCCATGCGCGCAGATTCATCGCATATTTTCAATCTTTTACCAATACCTACGGCGATCCAATGCGGCTGGAAGATCTCTACAGGGAAACGATCAGCCGCGATGATATCGTCATTTTATCTCTGGGCACCAGGCCGGACTGCCTGGGGCCTGCCATGATGGAGATGCTGATCAGACTCAATCAGATCAAACCCGTCTGGGTGGAGCTGGGACTGCAGACAGCGCGCGATGATATCGCTGCGCAGATGAACCGCGGTTATGAGACAAACGTTTTCGCCGAGGCCAACAAGCGGTTAAAGGAAGCGGACATCACGACCATCGCACACGTGATCTTCGGCCTGCCGGGCGAATCCAAAGATGACATGCTGGATACCGTCCGGTATCTGAGCGCCCTTGATCCGCCGCCTGACGGCATCAAAATACAAATGCTCCAGGTACTGAAAGGGACAGTACTCGGAGCACGTTATAAAGAGGAACCTTTTCCTCTTCTTTCTCTGGAAGAGTATTCCGATCTGGTTGCAGAAGCCTGTCAGATCCTGCCGGATGAAATGGTTCTCCATCGGATGACAGGCGATCCGCCCTGGCGCCTTCTGATCGCCCCGCTGTGGGTGCGCGACAAAAAGCGGGTTCTCAACACGCTCAACCGGAAGCTGCTTTTATCTCAATCAGAATCCCAGTGAATCGTTGACCAGAATCACATGGATCCGGTCCTTCTCAAGTGAATACCGTGTGATCAAAAACTGGCAGCAAATGTTCTGCGGTGATTTGCAGTCCATGCACTTGCCTGTCTTGTTGCAGGGCGTATCAATGTCAAAGCGCTGCGCATTGATCGGCGCCGCCACATTCCGGGCCCGCTTCATCGCGCCGTCCACATCATCACAGACCTTATTCATGCCGACGATAAAAATTACCTTGCGCGGTCCCTGCGCTATGGCAGAGACGCGGTTTGCATGTCCATCGATATTGACAAGCACTCCGTCCTGTGTCATCGCATTGGTGCTTGAGAGGTAGACGTCCGCATCATAAGCTGCTAACATAGCTGTCCTGCGGTCCTTACACTCATCGCGGTCAATATAGTTGTAATTTCCTTCTTTCAGCGCAGTGACCAGCCCGATTTCATGGACGCTCATGCCACCGCCCATGGTGATGGTGCTGCCTTCAGGGATCAGCGTTAATGCCGTTTTCAGCGCTTCCTCTTTGGAGGCGGCATAATACCCTGACATGTTGCGGGACTCAAGCCCCTTGATGACCTGTTTCGCGAGTTTTTCATTTCTGGCCGTAATGTTCTGATTCATTGCATTTCTCCCCTTGTTTCAGTGTTTTTGACAGTAATCTAGCAGGCCTTTGCAACCCTCTATGATGTCCCGCCATGTCGCATCAAAATCTCCTGTATACCACGGATCAGCGATCTCCTCTCCTTTTCTGTCCGTAAAATCAAGGAGCATGGAGATCTTCTCTTCGGGGTCGTTATCCGTCATCCTGTACAGATCACGGATATTGATCATATCCATGCAGATGAGCATGTCATAGTCGTCATAATCTCTGTCTGTCATCGGCATGGCATAGTGCTCTTTGCACGGCACCCCGTTTTCTGTCAGTTTTCCCTTCGCGCGGGGATCCATCAAAATCCCGGCAGCACCTTTGCTTGTCCCCGCAGAGGAAATCTCAAACTCATCCTGCAGGCCGTGTTTTTTGACTAAATCCTTAAATGTAAACTCTGCCATCGGGCTTCGTCCGACATTGCCGTGGCAGATAAACAGTATCTTTTTCACTTTACAACTCCATATATGCTCTAATTTCCTGCATGCGCATGCTCTGGTGTACACCGAATGGACAGCGGCTGTCACAGTGACTGCACCCGGTACAGTCAGAAGCATTCTTCCGCAGGGTCAGATAGTGCTCTTTTGCCAGGAAATCACCCGCTTTGGCCAGATCATAATACTTGTTAACCAGTCCGACGTCAATTCCCGCGGGGCATGGCTTACAATGATTACAGTAGACACATTTTCCTGTGACGTCCGGCGGTGTAAACGTACCGATCACAGAGTAGTCTGTCTCCTCTTCCGGCTGCTCGCAGTATGCCAGAAGCTTTTTGACATCAGCCGCATCAGCTGCACCGGCAATAGCACACAAAACACCGGGTCTGTCCAAAGCGTAGCGCAGGCACTGATACTGTGTCAACGCCTGCCCGAACGGTGAAAGCTTAGCCTCCAGAAGCTGTCCTCCCGAGAAAGGCTTCATGACCGTGATACCGACTCCATCTGTTTCACATCTTCTGTACAGTGCGACCCTTTCTTCGGCAGCACCGTTGGCATACTCCCCCTGACCATAGTCATAGGCCGGGTTGATGGAAAACATCAGCATCGAGATATCGACGTCATTCATCACGCGCTGCGCGATCGACGGTGTGTGGGAGGACAGCGCGATATGATGCACGACGCCCTCTTCCTTTAATTGCAGAATATACTCATAAACACCATTTCTCTGATATGTCTCCCAGTCTTTTTCCTCGTCAAGACAATGGATAAATCCATAATCAATATAATCGGTCTTCAGCTCTTTAAGCTGCCTGTCGACCGAAGCCTTTACAACATCGAGATCAAGCGACCAACCGTATGTTCCCTTCGAATACTCCGCTCCGAAATGGACTTGGAAAAACACGCTTTTCCGCACATCAGCCAGTCCTTCTCCGAAGATCGGGAATGCTCTTTCATCGCCAGCGGCTAGATCAAAATAATTGATTCCTCCCTCAACGGCCAACCGAAGGGCTCTGACGCCCTCATCCATCCCGGATTCAAACAGATACGCCGATCCGATTCCGATCTCGCTGATCCGGTCACCTGTTTTTCTGTTCGTTCTGTATCTCATCATCATTTCCCTTCATACCTATGTATATAGCCAGTGCTTCATATGGCCGCATCTTCCCTTGAGGCAGATCCGGATAATTTCCGATAAGTCTGGATGCTCCACATCCGAACGCCTCAGAAATCTCCATAGGAAGCGGAGCAGGATCTTTGGTAAAATTACAGAAAACGAGAATCTTTTCTGTACCGTTTCCTGCACGCATATAAGAATAAATCTGGTCGTTATCCGGCAAAAGAAGCTCGTAGCGCCCATCCACCATGACCGGCAAAGTATGACGCAGCCGGATCAATTCCTGATAATAGAAAAAGACAGAATTCTGATCATCAATCTGAGAGGCTGCGTTAATCTCGGTGTAGTTTGGATTGACATCGATCCAGGGATGCCCGCTTGTAAAGCCTGCATTGGGGCTGTCATCCCACTGCATCGGTGTGCGGGCATTATCGCGCCCGACTGCCTGCAGGTATCCCATCACCGTCTCCTCAGACAGACCCTCCTGTTTCGTCAGAAAATCATAAGTCTGCAGGCTCTCTATATCGCGGTACTGGCTGATATCCGTCATACAGGCATTGGTCATTCCCAGCTCCTCGCCCTGATAAATATAAGGTGTTCCTTTCATAAAATGCAGACAAGTCGCCAGCATCTTGGCTGACAGAGTGCGATAGCGGGGAGCGTCATTTCCAAATCTGGAGACACATCGGGGCTGGTCATGGTTATTCAAAAACAGACTGTTCCATCCTCTTTTCTCAAGACCATACTGCCATCTGGAGAGGACTTCCCTCAGTTCCGGCATAGACATAGCAGGGCGATCCCACTTGTCATATCTGGCGCTGGCTTTCCTGCTCCCGCTGACATGCTCAAACTGAAACACCATGTTAAGCTCTTTGCGGGCTGGATTCGTAAACAGAACCGCCTCTTCTATACCCGCGCCCGGACACTCTCCCACTGTCATCAGAGAGTATCGGGATAAAACGCGTTCATTCATCTCACGCAGATAGGAATGCAGGTGAGGGCCGTTGCAGCAATCTGGTTCTGTAAACCCGCCGGGCAATTCCCGGCCATCCGGCAATCCGTCGGGCTTGGAGATCATGCTGATCACATCCATGCGAAAACCGTCAATTCCTTTTTCGCACCACCACGCCATCATATCAAAGATCTCATCCCGTAGTCTCGGATTATCCCAGTTGAGATCCGGCTGCTTGCGGGAAAACAGATGCAGATAATACTGCCCTGTTTTTTCATGCCATTCCCAGGCTGACCCGCCAAATGCTGACCACCACCTGTTCGGCGGATTTCCATCCTTGTCCGCATCTCTCCAGATATAATAATCCCGTCTGGGATTGTCGCGGCTGGCCGTGCTCTCACAAAACCAGGCGTGTTCATCCGAGGTATGATTTACCACCAGATCCATCACAATCCGAATACCGCGGGAATGTGCTTCTGACAGCATCCTGTCAAAATCCTCCATCGTGCCGAACTCCGGATTGATAGCCCTGTAATCACTGATATCATATCCGTTATCGTCTCCGGGCGACTGATAAACCGGTGACAGCCACAGTACATCAACTCCCAGATTTTTCAGATAATCCAGTTTTGAAGTAATGCCGTTCAGATCCCCCATCCCGTCCCCGTTGGAATCACAGAAACTCCGGGGATAGATCTGATAGACAACTGCGTTTTTCCACCACATAGATATCTATACCAGATTGCACCGCAAAACCGGTTTCTCAACTCTCTTCTATCTTATCTCCGAACGTCTTTTTGAAAAAGCCTTCCGCCCCGTAAAGCGCCGCGCAAGGGTTATGCCCGGTCACGCGGTCCTTCACTGCCAGCACTGTCACAGGCGCATCACTGAAGCGTGCGGCATAGCGCAAAAAGAGTGAATCATGGCCGACACACAGGCCGATCATGACAAACAGATCTGCATCCGTGTGTGCTAAGAACCATGCCTGCGCAATCGGATTACAGCTTGGCTCAAACTCACCCGGCTTGAGCTTCCCGTCTTCCGGAATGCCCACTTCCGTCTTGTCATAGGAACCGTTCTTGCAGCAGATGGACTCAACGGCAATGCCTCTTTCCCGCAAGATCTTGCAAAAGATCTTCGCTTCTTTTTTCAGGCCGATACAAAAGGCGACACCCACCTTCCGGTAATTCATATTCCGGCATAATTCAACAATCTCGCGGATACGGTTCCACTGGCCGTATCCCACAGATTCAACATAGGCGCACTCTTTCAGGAAACCGGCATTTTCTTCCTTCCGGTATTCCTGCATAATTGACGCATATGGCTCCTTCTGATGCATCGGGCAGTTTGCCGGAATCTTATCCAGTTTGTGATCCTTACAGGCTGTCGAAACACAGCTATCACATGTCAGCATTTTTGGAACCTCCTTTTTATTCAAATTCCACCGTTCCCGGCGGTTTGCTCGTCACATCGTAGAGGACGCGGTTGACGCCCCTCACCTCATTGATGATCCGGCTCATCGCTTTTTTTAGCACCGGATAGGGGATCTCCGTCGCCTCAGCCGTCATAAAATCAATTGTGTCGACTGAGCGCAGGGCAATCGCATAGTCGTATGTGCGCTCATCGCCCATCACACCGACTGAGCGCATGTTTGTGAGCGCCGCAAAATACTGTCCTGCCAGCCTTCCGACACCCGAGGCATCCATCTCCTCGCGGAAAATCAGGTCGGCATCCTGCAGAATCCTGACCTTTTCAGCCGTAATATCTCCGATGATGCGCACGCCCAGACCCGGTCCCGGGAAGGGCTGGCGCATGACCAGGCGCTCCGGGATGCCCAGTTCCAGCCCGACAGCGCGGACCTCATCTTTAAAGAGATTGCGCAGCGGCTCGATGATCTCCTTGAAATCAACATAGTCCGGAAGGCCGCCGACGTTGTGGTGGCTCTTGATCACGGCCGACTCGCCGCCGAGGCCCGACTCGACGACATCCGGGTAGATCGTCCCCTGTACCAGGTAGTCAACTGCGCCGATCTTTTTCGCCTCTTCCTCAAAAACGCGGATAAATTCTTTGCCGATGATCTTGCGCTTTTCTTCAGGCTCCGTCACGCCTTTAAGCTTCTCATAAAAGCGCTCCGCCGCATCGACACGGACAAAATTCAGATCATAAGGACCCTCCGGTCCGAAGACAGCCTCGACCTCATCGCCCTCATTTTTACGAAGCAGACCATGATCCACAAAAACGCAGGTCAGCTGTTTTCCGACCGCCTTGGAGAGCAGCACGGCTGCCACTGATGAGTCGACACCGCCTGAAAGGCCGCACAGAACACGTCCGTTCCCGACTTTATCTCTCACCTCTTTAACTGCCTCGCGGGCAAAAGCATCCATCCTCCACGATCCGGCGCACCTGCAGATACCGCGGACAAAGTTGCGGATCATCTGCGTCCCCTCGGTCGTATGCAGCACCTCCGGATGAAACTGGATCGCGTACAGCCGCTTTGCATCATTTTCCGCTGCTGCTACCGGACAGTCATCCGTATACGCAATGATCTTAAAGCCCGGTGCCGTCTGGCTGATATAGTCAAAATGACTCATCCAGCATGTCGACTTTTCCGAACAATAGGCAAACAGCGGTGATGACCGGTCGGTATAAACTGTCGTCTTGCCATACTCTCTGACAGGCGCCTTCTCGACTTTTCCGCCAAGGACGTGTGTCATCAGCTGGGCGCCGTAACACAGACCGAGCACCGGAATGCCCAGCTCAAAAAGCTGCGGGCTGCAGGTGGCCGCCCCCTCCTCATAACAGCTGCTCGGACCGCCCGTTAAGATAATTCCGGCCGGCTCCATCGCGCGGATCTCTTCGATCGGCGTCCTGTAAGAATAGATTTCACAGTAGACATGACACTCGCGCACGCGTCTGGCGACGAGCTGGTTGTACTGTCCTCCGAAGTCAATGACGATGATTTTTTCCTGGTTCATATAAGTCTCTCCAAATTTCTTCACGATGCGTCTTTTGTATGATTATGACAGCTCCTGCAGCACATCTGCAATATCTCCGTTGATGCAGATGCTTTTTTCTGCGATCTCTCCCGGACAATACGCTTCACCGTAATTAATGCAGGCGTACACCGCTTTTTTTTTTTTTTTCGTCATCTGCCAGAAGGGGTATTTGATGATGACTGGTGTATTGACACCCACACCGAGCTCCAGATACAAGACACTCCGGTCCGCATGATCACGCAGATAATCAGCGTACGCTGCAGATGCTCTGTGCCATCCTTCATCCTCAACAAATGAGTCATCCCCGCGCAGATTCATTTTTACAGCGGATCTGTCATCAGGGCAGCGTGGGATCAGCTCTGCCGGGATTCTCATGGTCAGTTTCCCGCTTTTCGGAACCTGGTAGAAGCCCTGCGCATCTTTCTCAAATCCCTGCGCTTCCAGGGCTCTGATCGTCCACTCCTCGTTGTCATATGTCTTCTGGTTGGCCGGATCAACGCTCTGAAACAATCCGTAGTCGCCTTGTGTGTAAAACAGCCGCGCCTTGTCAAATCCGGCTCTCTGGAACTGGTGATCGACATTGGTTGTGATCACAAAGTAATCCTTATCTTTGAGAAGCGCTAACAGATCGTTGTAAACCGGCTTTGGCGCCTCAACATAACGGTTAAAATAGATGTTCCTGGCCCAGAATGCCCAGCGCGTCTCCTCATCCGGGAACGGGTAGAATCCGCCGGAATACATGTCCGAGAAGCCGAACGTTTCTGAAAAGTCAGAGAAATACCGCTCAAAGCGCTCTCCGCTGTAGACAAATCCCGCTGAAGTGGAAAGGCCTGCTCCGGCACCGACCACCACGGCATCGGCATTTGCCAAAGCCGCCCTTAAGCGGGTCAATCTCTCTTCTTTGGTTCCTGTCACGAAAGAAACCGGTTTTCTGAAATGCTGTACGGCACGGATTCCTTTTTCAATGCTCTCCCGGTATCCGTCCGGCAGTTTATGATAAGAGCTGTTCATAATACTTTTTATCCTCGTCCTTAAATACGTTAAAAATCACTCTGTCCATCTGTCCGGCATGTTCACGCATCCATGCCTCTGTC
>CADBOU010000062.1 GCA_902796355.1 uncultured Lachnospiraceae bacterium | reverse complement strand
TGTCTGAATCTCATACAGGTCGATCTGTCTGTTCGGCACAAAAATCCGCGCGTGAAACTCATCCTCTTCAGCGTTTACCCAGCGCTCCTTCTCGAACGTCAGATCATACTTGTCTTCGATCTGATCGATATTCTCATCCGGAATCGGCTGATAAGTCGTAAAGGAAGCGTCCTCCACCTTCTGTTTTGAAAAGAACTGATCTCCGAACTCATTGATCCCGGTCCCCGCAATGTAAAACAGATAGAACATCAGAAGCGCCAGCATCGTCAATACGGATGCCGCGATGTAGAAGGGCAGATTTGATTTGATGCTGCGGCGGTAGCGCCGGTTTAGTGTCATGTGCATACGTTATAACTCTATATCTTCCGCTGATTTCTTTCTGTCATTTTCAGTTTGAGAATCAATTTTTCCGTCTTTGATGCGCACAATGGTATCGGCCATCTGCGCGATCGCTTCATTGTGTGTGATAATCATCGTCGTTGTGTGATACTGTGCATTGATTTTTTCGATAAAGCGCAGCACCTGCCGCGATGCTCTGGTGTCAAGCGCTCCGGTCAGCTCATCGCATAAAAGGAGCTTGGGCTTTTTGACCATAGCACGAGCGATGGATGCCCTCTGCTGCTGTCCTCCGGAAAGCTCAACCGGAAAACGGTCTCTTAAGCTGTCAATCTCCAGAGCCGCGAGGACTTCATCAATATCCAGCGGGTGTTTTACGATTTCTGCGACGACCTCGACGTTTTCCCGAATCGTCAGATCAGGAATCAGATTGTAAAACTGAAAGACAAAGCCGATCTTGTTTAACCGGTACTCAGTCAGTTTCTTTTTGGAAAGACCTGTGATCTCCTCGCCATCGACAACGATCGTTCCCTCATCGAGACTGTCAAGCCCTCCGATCATATTGAGAAGGGTGCTCTTGCCCGATCCGGACGGTCCCAGGATCACGCAGATCTTCCCCTGATCCAGTGCAAAATCCACGCCGTCAAGTGCATGAACAACTGCATCTCCGGTGCCATAGTTCTTATGGGCGTTTTGTATTTCGATAAAAGCACTCATGGGCTGATCTCCTGTTTTCAGATCCTTCTGTAAGCCACAGTTAACCTTCCGAAAAGTCACTGTTTATCAGGCTTTGCGGAATGCTTGATAGGTATGTTATTAGCATCTGCTAACCATCAGTATAAAGTGAATCTTCTCTTTTTTCAAGTCAACCCCCGGTTTTCAGCTTCTTTTAGTATTCAGATAATCCTGTCCGCCAATAAAAAAGATTTCGCTGAACCATCTGTTCAGCGAAATCTTAAAATACTGATATGATTAGATTATACGAGGTGATTACTCAGCCAGTTGTGCGTTGATCGCGTCTTCGCTGTCTTTCATCGCCTGCAGCGTTTTCTCAAGCAGCTCATTAAGCTCCCACCCGAGCATCTCAGCGCCCCGGGCGATCGTCTCACGGTCACACCCGGCCGCAAAGCCCTTGGACTTGTATTTCTTTTTGAGAGATTTGAGTTCCATGTCCTTGGTGCTCTTGGAGGGCCGCATGAGCGCCGCTGCCCAGATGAGGCCGGTGAGCTCATCGCTCCCGTACAGGACCTTTTCCATCTCGTGCTCCGGCTCCACATCAACTGTGATCCCATAACCGTGACAGACCACCGAGTGAATCAGCTCTTCGGATGCACCGCCGTCACGCAGCAGCTCCGGCGCCTTGATGCAATGCTCATCCGGGTAGAGCTCAAAGTCAATATCATGGAGCAGACCGACCTGTGCCCAGAAGTCTGCCTCATCGCCATAACCGAGATCGTTGGCAAACCAGCGCATCACAGCCTCGACTGTAATCGCGTGGCGAATGTGAAATGGATCTTTATTATATTTCTTAAGCAACTCAAAAGCTTCTTCTCGTGTCATTCCAACCTCCTTCTGTTTGATCACTCACCAAACAGCGGTGTTGAGAAATACCGCTCCGCCGTGTCCGGCAGCACCGTCACCACTGTTTTTCCGGGGCCGAGTTTTTTGGCCAGCTTCAGCGCCGCCGCGACATTGGTACCGCTGGAGATCCCGCACATCAATCCCTCCATCCGCGCCAGACGCTTGGCCGTCTCAATGGCCTCATTGTCAGTTACTGTGTAAATTTCATCGTAAATCTCTGTATTTAAAATCTCCGGGATAATCCCGTCGCCGATGCCCATCTGCAGATGGGTGCCGATGTTGCCGCCGGCCAGGATCGCTGCATTTTCAGGCTCCACGGCCCATACCTCCAGACAGGGATACTGGGCTTTAAGCACCTCGCCGATACCGGTGATCGTGCCGCCTGTACCGATACCGGAGCAAAAACCGTGGATCGGTCCTGCAACTTGCTGCATGATCTCGAGCGCCGTGTGGCGCTTGTGGGCGAGCAGGTTGTTCGGATTTTCAAACTGCTGCGGCACAAAGACCTTGGGATTATTCTCCTTCATCCGGATCGCTGTATTGATACACTCTTTGATACACTCGCCGATATCACCCGCATCGTGGATCAAATGAACCTCAGCACCGTAGTGACGGATAAGTTTCTGTCTCTCTCCGCTGACTGAGTCCGGCAGGATGATGATCGTGCGATAGCCTTTGACCGCTCCGACAAGCGCCAGACCAATGCCCTGGTTTCCGCTTGTGGGCTCGACGATCACGCTGTCCGGCTGCAGCAGACCGTCTTTTTCAGCCTGCTCGATCATGTTAAACGCCGTGCGCGTCTTGATTGATCCGCCGACATTCAGACCCTCAAACTTGACCAGCACCTCCGCGCTGTCCGGGCCGACCATTTTATTCAAGCGGATCATCGGCGTGTTGCCGATCGCATCCAGTATTGTATTGTAAACCATTGTAACCTCCTGCTTGTGGTGAGCGCTGTGCGCTGCCCATGTCACATAACTATAAAAATCCCTGCCATACCAACTCATGCGGGCAAGGATTCATCGAAAGCATTGCCAAGTAGATATTTTACAACATATCCGCTCTTGATGCTATATTTTTTTATGAAGCCGCCTCAATCCGCGCACCCTTCTGCCACCGGCCGCTGAAATAATATCCCCAGGCGACAATCAGCGCCAGCGTAAATCCAAAGATACCGTTCCACCAGATGACCGTATGTCCAAGGAAATCGCTGTAGCGAAACAGGTAAGTCACAATGACGCGCATACCAAGCGCAGCCGATGCGACAACCGTGGGAATCCCGCTGTGATTGGCCCCCTGAAAGACACCAAAAAGCGGAACATAGAGCGTGAAGACGATATTGATCAGGGCAACCGCCCGCAGATGAGCCCGGCAGTAGACGGCCGCCTGCGCGCTCAGGCCAAAGAGCGTGATGATCTGATCGGAAAACGTCCACATGAGAGCGGCGATCGCCAGCGTCATCATCAGCGAAATGACAAAGGTCTGGCGCACTCCGAGACGGACGCGGTCAATCTTTCCTGCACCGATATTCTGTCCGGCATAGGTGGCCAGCGTCGTCTGAAATGCCATGGACGGCATGTTCAGATACATCTCCATACGCTGTCCGACTGTGAAAGACGCTGTCATGGCCTGGCCAAAGCTGTTGACCGCCCGCTGAATAAATGTAAAGCCCACAGAGACAATCATCAGCTGCAGAGAAATCGGGAAGCCGACCTTGACCGTTTTCTGTACCATCGATGTATTCCACTTGTACTCACTCAGTTTAAAGCGGAAAAGCGGATACTTTTTAGTCATATACAGATACGCTGCGACAAAGGAGGCTGCCTGCGCAATATCCGTTGCCGCCGCTGCGCCCGCGACGCCCCAGTGAAAGACCGCGACAAAGAGCAGATCAAGCACGATATTGAGCACCGATGAGATCAGCAGAAAATACATGCTTGCCGCGCTGTCGCCGACAGCCCGCAGAATCCCGGAAAAGATATTGTAGCCGAACTGAAAAATCAGCCCGATCGCATAGACGCGGAAATATAACAGTGTCAGATCCAGAAAACTCTCCGGTACCTGCACCAGGTAGGTATAAGCAGGCCGCGCAAAGATACTGCTGACAATGGCCGCGAGCACTCCGAGGATCATCAAAAAAAGAATGCCGGCTGAGGCGCACTCGCGCACACCCTTCTTATCTCCTGCGCCGTAAAACTGGGCGACAACAACCCCGTTGCCGGACGAGAATCCAATGGCTATGGACATAAAAAAGAACACGAAACTCATTGTGGTGCCAACCGCCGAAAGAGACGCCTCCCCGGCAAATTTGCCCACGATGATCGTATCGACTGTGTTATAAAGCTGCTGAAGAAGAGACCCCGCCAGCACAGGGAGCGAAAAACGCAGGATGTGCTTCCACGGAGTCCCTTCCGTCATGGTTTTCATGTATGATAAACCCCTCTGTTAAAAAGGTCCTTATTGTATGCTTCTCAGATAATCGCACGCTGCGATCGCGGCCTGCGCGCCGTCCGCACAGGCTGTCGCGACCTGCCGCAGCGTTTTTTTACGGCAGTCACCCGCCACAAAGACGCCGGGCGTCTTCGTCAGGCAGAACTCATCCGCATCAAAATACCCCGCCTCATTGGTCTCGGCGACATTGGTGAAGGCCCCGTTTTCCGGCACCAGCCCGACCGCCAGAAAAATGCCGTCGCAAAACTCCATCTGCTCCTGCCCGTTCTCTTCATACCGGACACCGGCAAGCTCCCCGTTTTCAACGATATAGCCCAGGATCTTTGTATCTGTGTGCGCCTCGACATTATCATGGGCAAAGAGCTGCTCCTGCGCCTTCTGATCCGCAGTAAAATACGGCAGATCCTGCAGCATAACCAGATGATCAACCACCTCTACAAGCAGCGCTGCCTCGACAAATGCCGAGTTGCCGCCGCCGATCATGACAACCTTCTTGCCCGCATAAAAATCTCCGTCGCAGACGGCGCAAAAACTGATACCGTCTCCGATCAGGTCATTTTCACCGGGAAGTCCCAAAAGGCGATGCGTCGTGCCGGTCGCCAGGATCACCGCATGTCCTTCATAGGTGCTGCCCTCTGCTGTGTCAACAAAGAAACAGCTCTCCCTGCGCACGCCGGTCACTTCCTCGAGCGTCACATCGGCCCCCTGACCCATCGCCTGCTCCAGAAAGCGGTCGCCGAACTCATCCCCGCTGATTGAGTCGAAACCAGGGATATTCTCCACTTTCGGTGAGTTGACGATCTGACCGCCAAATACATTTTTCTCTATAACGAGAACCGACTTCCCGTTCCGCAGGCCGTAGACAGCTGCGGTCAGGCCAGCCGGTCCTCCGCCTATCACAATGATATCATGCATGCGTTTTCTTCTCCTGCGGATGTGCCTTCATCCACTCAACCGCTGCTGTGGCGCCCTCATAGCGCGTGCCGTCAGCGTCGATGATGGTTGGTGTCTGCGTGATATTCATCGCGCGCGCCGCATCCATATCCTCTGAGCAGTTAACCTCGTTAAACGCAATGCCTGCAAGCTTAAAGCGCTGCTCTGCGCCCTTGCACTTCGGGCAGTGATCCTTGACATACATCGTCGGGATACCGGCTGCTTCCGGAGCCTGCGCGTTCTCAAAACTCATCTCTGCCGCTGCCGCCGCAATGGGATTGGCCTCTGCCTTTCTGGCATCCGCTGCTTCCTCTTTGAGCTTATCTGCGCTCATGATCGTGATCGTATTGACCGGACCGTTGTGTGTCAGCTTGCTGGAGGCAATGTCATAGACGACACGGTCTTTAAACTCCTGCGTCTTGCCGTCATTCCAGTTCTGAACCGGACGGTAGTAGCCGGTGATCCGGCTGTAGACCTCGGTCTTCTCTCCGCACTCAGGACAGGTGTAGACCTCGCCGTGCAGATAGCCGTGATTCTTGCAGATCGAGTATGTCGGTGACAGCGTGTAATACGGAAGCTTGTAGTTTTCCGCAATCTTGCGCACCAGTGTCGCGGCTGCTCTCCAGTCCGGAAGCTTCTCGCCGAGGAAGGCGTGGAAGACGGTGCCGGATGTGTAGAGTGTCTGCAGATCATCCTGGATATCAAGCGCTGAGAAGACATCCTCCGTGTACCCGACCGGCAGATGAGAGGAGTTCGTGTAGTACGGCGTACCGTTTTCATTGGCTGTAATGATATCCGGGAACTCTTCTTTGTCGTGCTTAGCGAAACGGTAGGTCGTCGACTCGGCCGGTGTTGCCTCGAGGTTGTAAAGATCGCCGTACATCTCCTGATAATCAGACAGACGCTCACGCATATGGTTGAGCACGTCGACCGCAAACAGCTGTGTCTCAGGGTGTGTCAGGTCTTTCTTGAGCCATTTGGCATTGAGCCCCACTTCGTTCATACCGATCAGGCCGATCGTTGAGAAGTGGTTGTCAAATGTGCCGAGATATCTCTTGGTGTACGGATACAGGCCCGCATCAAGAAGACGTGTGATGACTGTACGCTTGGTCTTAAGCGAACGCGCCGCAATGTCCATCAGGCGGTCAAGACGTGCGTAAAAGTCTGCCTCATCCTCTGCCAGATAGGCGATGCGCGGAAGGTTGATCGTCACGACGCCGACAGAACCTGTCGACTCGCCGCTGCCAAAGAAGCCGCCGGATTTTTTGCGCAGCTCACGCAGCTCCAGGCGCAGACGGCAGCACATCGACCGCACGTCATCGGGCTCCATATCAGAGTTAATGTAGTTTGAGAAATACGGTGTGCCGTACTTCGCCGTCATCTCGAAAAGGAGACGGTTATTTTCAGACTCATCCCAGTTAAAGTCCTTGGTGATCGAGTATGTCGGGATCGGATACTGGAAGCCGCGGCCGTTGGCATCACCCTCAATCATGATGTCGATGAAGGCCTTGTTGACCATATCCATCTCCTTCTGGCACTCGCCGTAGGTAAAGTCAACCTGCTTACCGCCGACCCAGCACTTCTCCTCCTGCAGATCCTTCGGGCAGACCCAGTCGAGAGTGACGTTGGTAAACGGTGCCTGCGTGCCCCACCTGGACGGTGTGTTGACACCGAAGATGAAGGACTGAATGCACTGCTTGACTTCCTTCTGAGACAGATTGTCAATCTTGACGAACGGTGCCAGATATGTGTCAAATGACGAGAATGCCTGCGCGCCGGCCCATTCATTTTGCATGATGCCGAGGAAGTTGACCATCTGGTTGCACAGCGTGGACAGATGTCCTGCCGGCGAGGATGTGATCTTGCCCGGCACACCGCCGAGGCCTTCCTGGATCAGCTGCTTTAAGGACCAGCCTGCACAGTAGCCTGTCAGCATGGACAGGTCATGGATGTGGATGGCTGCGCTTCTGTGCGCGTCCGCTGTCTCCTGATCATAGATCTCGGAGAGCCAGTAGTTGGCTGTGATCGCACCGGAGTTAGAGAGAATCAGGCCGCCGACACTGTAAGTGACGGTGGAGTTCTCCTTGACACGCCAGTCGTTGATCTTGAGATAGTTGTCGACCAGGTCCTTATAGCTGAGCATCGCGCTCTTGACATTACGGACCTTCTCGCGCTGTTTACGGTAAAGGATGTAGGCTTTGGATACATCTGAATACCCTGCCTCGGAGAGAATCTTTTCCGCGCTGTCCTGGATCTCCTCGACGGAAATCACGTCATTTTTGATCTTGCTCTCAAAATCACTGGTCACACGCAGCGCCAGCATATCGATCACGGTCGGATGATACTGCTTGTCGCATGCGATAAAGGCCTTTTTGATCGCCTCACTGATCTTGGAAACATCAAAATCAACAACCACGCCATCGCGCTTTAATACCCTGTACATAGTTAACCTCCAACTAACTCAAGTTTCTCGTCATGTAAGTGATGTGCTTAGTGTTATCGTCCTTCCTCCGGCGGGGAAAAGCCGGAAAGATTGGACAATATCAATATTAGCACCAAATCAAAAATTGTCAATATATAGTATTTGAATTTTATCAAAAATACCATATATTGACAATTCTCAACTCGCGTAAAAGCCTGATATTTACAGGGTTTCGGGGCGTTTTCGGGCCCTGGAAACTTTTTTGTTGATAACTTTTCAGGCATATTTGGGTGTATCAGGCACCCCATGATATGGTGTTTTTGTGATCTTAAACACCCCGCAGCTCCACTGCTTCGACATGGGGACGGACAATCTCTGCGAACGCTTCCATTTCCTCGCGGCTATACGCTTCGAGGCCGGCAAAAGGAACCGTGTCGCGGTCGACAAATCCCTGCAGCTCATAGCGCTTTGCGCCGTCGATCCACTCAGCGATTGCTCT
>CADBOU010000061.1 GCA_902796355.1 uncultured Lachnospiraceae bacterium | reverse complement strand
ATTTTCTGAACTTCCTGTTCATTGAACACCTGCGTCTCGGGCGGCTTCTTATGGACTCTCCTGAAAGCGCGCCGGCCGTTAACTTTCCCTCTCTAATCGTGAAAACGATCGGGCTGTTTACAAGAATTTTTCCTAAATCTTTCACAGAACAAACACAGCGGTTACATGGCTCTTCTATAATCGTACACGCTCAGAGACAACTGAAAAATCACTGGTATCATTTCCGGAGGAGGACTATGCGCAATAAAATTTTTAAAACCATGTGGGGTGTCGCCCTGATCGTTTTTTTCGCATCGATGATCTTTATCGTCGGTATTATCTATCAATACTTTTCCAGCATTCAAAAGAATCAGCTGAAAATCGAGGTCTCCCTCGCAGCACAGGGTGTCACGACAGGCGGGCTTGACTATCTGGAAGGCCTAGACAAAAAGAACTACCGCGTTACCTGGATTGCTGACAACGGCAAGGTTCTGTATGACAATCAGGCAGACCCCGGCTCCATGGATAATCACCTGGACCGCGAAGAGGTCAGGCAGGCATTTAAAGAAGGCTACGGACAGGCACAGCGCTACTCCCGCACTCTGGCCGAAAAAGAGCTCTATGCCGCGCAGAAGCTCCCGGACAACACGGTGATCAGACTGTCCAATGTCCAGATGGCTTTCTGGGCTGTGCTTGCAGGCGTAGCCCCCGGCATCAGCTTTGTCATTCTTCTGGCACTGGTCCTCTCATATATTCTGGCATCCCGCCTGGCAAACAAGGCGATTGACCCGATCAACCAGATTGATCTGGATCACCCCCTCGATTACTGTGAAAAAGAGGAATACCGCGAGATCGAACCGCTTCTGCGGCGGATTGCCTTGCAGCAAAATGAACTTAATGGAGATTCCGACAAATGACTATATTTGATATTTTGACAATGATTGGCGGCCTTTCCCTGCTTCTCTATGGCATGAAAGGGATGGGCGACGGTCTGGCCATGCTCGCCGGCGGAAAGCTTGAAAAAGTCTTGCAGCGCCTGACCAGCAACCGTTTTTCCGGCCTGATTCTCGGCGCTTTAGTAACAGCTGTGATTCAATCGTCAGCTGCCACCACAATGATGGTGGTCGGCTTTGTCAACTCCGGAATCATGGAACTGACGCAGGCTGTCGGCGTGATCATGGGTGCCAACATCGGTACCACCATCACAGCATGGCTCCTCTCCTTAAGCGGGATCAGCGGTGCCGGTCTGATTGTCAATCTCTTAAAGCCCTCTTCTTTCTCTCCTATATTGGCCCTGATTGGTGTGATCCTGCTGATGGTTAAAACTCGCGGGAGCGCCAAAAAGAGCATCGGCAGCATTCTCATCTCCTTCGCCGTTCTCATGTTCGGCATGGGCATGATGACAGAAGCTGTCGCTCCGCTGGCCAAAAGCCCTGCCTTCACCAATTTAATGACATCATTTACTAATCCTATACTGGGGCTTTTGGCCGGCGCCGTAATGACAACCATCATGCAGAGCTCATCCGTCTCGGTCGGTATCCTGCAGGCACTGTGTGTGACAGGAGCCGTCTCCTACGGGGCGGCGATTCCGATCATCATGGGGCAGAACATCGGCTCGTGTTCCACAACCCTGATCTCCTCGATCGGAACAGGGAAAAATGCGCGGCGCACATCGATCATTCATCTTTCATTTAATGTGTTTGGAACCATTTTCTTCCTGACACTGTTCTATATCCTGAATGGGATATTCGACTTTGCGATTGTCAAATCAGCAGCCAATTCAGCCGGCATCGCCATCTGCCACTCAGCATTTAACATTCTGTGTACAATTATTCTCTTCCCGTTTGGAAATCAACTGGTGAAGCTGTCCAAGAAGATTATCCCGGATGTACCGGGCGAATCAACGGTGCCGATTGATCTGCCGCTGTCTCTGGCAGCTCTGAATGAGCGGTTCCTTTCTCAGCCTGCCTTCGCCATTCAGCTGTGCAAGAAGGCCAGTGACGAGATGGCACAGATCTCCAGAGATGCATTTCTGGCTGCCATCGATGTCATCAATGACTATACGCCGCAGAAAGCCAACAATGTGATTCTGATGGAACAGCAGGCAGATAAGTTTGAAGATGTGCTCGGCACATATCTGGTCAAACTCTCCGGGCAGAACCTGACAAAGAAGGACAGCCGTCTTCTGTCGATCATGCTGCATTCGATCAATGATTTTGAACGGATCTCAGATCATGCAGCCGGCATCGCAGAGTCGGCGATCGAGCTGCATGAGAAAGGGCTGTCTTTTACCGAAAAAGGCGAGCGGGAACTGGCCGCCTTCGGAACGGCTGTCGCCGACATTCTGAAACTGACAACGAATGTCTACTTAAATGATGATGTAGAGCATGCCAGTGTGATTGAACCGTTTGAGGAAGTCATCGATGATCTGTGCCTGGACATGAAACAGCGCCATATCGTGCGTCTGCGCAAGAGCGAGTGCAATATGGAAGCCGGCCTGATACTGGAAGATATCCTGACTGTCTATGAGCGTGTGTCTGATCACTGCTCCAACATCGGGATCTGCCTGATTGAGATTCACGAAGATGAATATGCCATGCACGCCTACCATATGGTGGCCGGACGCGGCACCGACCCGCAGTACAGGAAATACTACAAGAAATATAAAGCTGAGTATCAATTGCCTTGAAGACCCCATAGCTTCAAACACGAAGTGACAACTATTTCATTTCTTTAGAATTCGTTGAATTTACGCGGTTTTTGGCTATTTTTTCTTTAAAAAATTTCTTGCATTTTTAGAATTCCTATAGTATACTCGTCAATGTAGAAAGCACCCCTTTCTACACCCCCTTATTAATTATTTATACTCCCCTCAAAGGATCGATGGCTCCCCCATCGATCCTTT
>CADBOU010000060.1 GCA_902796355.1 uncultured Lachnospiraceae bacterium | reverse complement strand
CGGCAGGCTTTGACTTATCCAATACTTAGAAATTCTCTGCGGAAATCTCGAAGAAGCTCTGCGGATGTGCGCAAGCCGGGCAAACTTTCGGAGCCTTTGTTCCGACTACGATGTGACCGCAGTTGCGGCACTCCCAAACCTTCACTTCGCTCTTCTCAAAGACCTCTGCTGTCTCGATGTTCTTGAGCAGTGCGCGATAGCGCTCCTCATGGTGCTTTTCGATCGCGGCAACCAGACGGAACTTAGCAGCCAGTGCGCTAAAGCCCTCTTCCTCGGCGGTTTTGGCAAAGCCTTCATACATATCTGTCCACTCAAAGTTCTCGCCGTCAGCAGCTGCTGCCAGATTAGCCGGTGTATCGCCGATGCCCTCGAGCTCTTTGAACCACATCTTAGCGTGCTCTTTCTCATTGTCAGCTGTCTTCAGGAAAAGAGAAGCAATCTGCTCATACCCTTCCTTCTTCGCTACAGATGCAAAATAGGTGTATTTATTTCTTGCCTGTGATTCACCTGCAAAAGCGGCCTCTAAGTTTTTCTCTGTCTGTGTACCTGCATATTTGCTCATGTTAGGGTACCTCCTTCTATAGAAAATCACATAACCATTTGCACTTCATATATGCCCTGTCATTATACTATATACATGACAGGTTACTCAAGAACAACCGTCCTGTATTGTCGAAATTATTCCGGCTGTGTCTGTCACTCTTCGACAATCGTCACTGATTCCATCACCGGCTGATCTGCGGGCATGACGGTGCCGTTGCCGTCGACCGGACGGACCTTTTCACAGATCGCATCGACAACCTCAATTCCGTCTGTCACCTGTCCGAATGCCGCGTACTCACCGTCAAGCCACGGAGAATCCGCATGGCAGATAAAGAACTGAGAACTGGCCGAGTTGGGCATCATTGAGCGGGCCATCGAAATCACGCCTCGCTTGTGTGCCAGCGGATTGTCCACACCGTTTGATCTGAACTCACCCTTGATGTTCTTTCCGGACCCGCCGGTACCGGTGCCGTTCGGATCGCCTCCCTGGATCATAAAGTCCGCAATAATACGGTGAAATGTCAGGCCGTCATAGAAGCCTTCCTTTGCAAGTGAGACAAAATTTTCTACCGTAATCGGCGCCACAGAGGCGTCCAGCTCCACGGTAATGGTGCCATAGTCTTTTACATCGATCACTGCTTTTGTCATACTCTATTCCTTTCTTTAAATGAAACTGTTTATCTGGACAGAGCACCTTTGCTCTTTAATTCCTGCTTCTTCTCATACATCAGAGCATCGGCCCGCTCAAAGACATCCTGTACATTCTGATCCTGATCCGGATCATAATCCGAAAGCCCCGCCGCAACGACCACTTTCTTTAATCCGATATTCTCCTCGGACCGCCTGTGCAGCTCACTTATAATCTCATGGCGCGCTTCAAAGTCATGGCCGGTGAGAAGAACGGTAAATTCATCTCCGCCGACTCTGAACACCGGACTGTGCGTAAATAAATGACAGATCAGTTCACTGGCCGCGCAGATATACTCATCTCCCGCCTTGTGCCCCTGCGTATCATTAATGGTCTTAAGACCATTGACATCACAGATGACGAGCGCAAACGGATCTGCTTGTTTTTCGGCAATTTTTTCATTGAGCTCACTCTCCTGTTCGACATAGGCGTGTTTGCTCTTGACTCCCGTCAGCGGGTCGGTATTGACCTGCTTTTGTGCACGGCCGAGTTTGATCTCGCTCTCCTGCCGCCGCTTGTTCATATAGGAGTAGTTCGTCAGCATGACCGCCAGAGAGAAGACAAACAGCCCTGCAACCACCCCGATTGCGCGTGTATTTGACCTCTCCAGGGCTTTCATCTGTTCCTGGATGAACTGTTCGTTTTCGACATCGCGCTCCGTCATCTCTTCTGTCTGAATATAATGCTCATGAATCCGGGCCATCGTCTGATCGGTCGCCTCCATAAGAGACTGGTTCATCCAGATGAGAGCGATAAAAAGGACCATGGACAAGGTCGAAATCCAGACTACGAGGGATCGTCCGAACCGGCCGGCATAATCCCGGCGCAAAATCCCCCTGAATACAATGAATCCAAGCACGCCCCAGATCACAAACAGGATATACGTCTCCTTGGCCATCGATCCGGTCGTCACAAAGTTCGGAAGCAGAATATAGGCCGCGATCAGGACCATGAGAATCACGCCGAAAAGGCCTGTCACCTTTTCGATCCTGTCGGCATGCTCCCGCGCAGCCCGGCGCGCTGATGCCGACACAAAGCCATAGACGATCGTCGCCCCGATTGTCGTCACATCCACAATCCATCCGATGGCCGTACGCCCCAGAAACGGGATGATCAGCGAAATGAGCGCGACCGCTTCCATCGCATGGGCCGGAACATTGTGCCGGTTAACCCGTCCGATTGACGCCGGCATTACCCTGTCTTTGCCGAGCGCATAGAGGAGCCGGCTGAGCGCCGTCATATTGCCGATCAGGCTTGTGACAATCAGAGCAAAGAGAGATGCCACAAGGATCATCACGCCCTTTGATCCCAGATAGTACTGCGCCGCATAAAAGGCCGGAAGCCCTTTGATACCGCTCAGGTTTCCGAGATCCTTGATATAGTCAAGCCATGTGGCATACTCTGAAGGATAGGCCGTCACCGACAGGAGAAGCACAGCCACATACAGCACTGTGGTCACGACCACAGCTGAGACCATCACACTGAAAATGCGCTTGTGCGGGAATTTGTACTCTTCAGACAGGTGCGATACATTTTCAAATCCAATGAAGGCCCACGGCGAAATACATGCAACCGTGATCGCCTGTGAAAGCTTTTTGCTCTCAGGGATAAAGGCCGGGTTAAAAGACATCCCGGATGTACCGTGACCCCTGATCGCTGCGATAAAACAGATAAGAATACCGGCTGTAAAAACCACGACAAGTGCTGTCAGAATTGCCATGCTCAAATGCCGGCTTTTCATACAGATCGAAGCAAAAAGCAGAATCGCCGCAATCGTGAGAAGCACTTCTCCCAGATAGACTTTGTATCCAAAGATCGTATACAGATAACCGATGCGGAAATAATTGCCGAAGAAATACCGCGCAAAAAGCGGCAGCGATGTGGCATTGGCCCAAAAGACTGCAATATATGTAAGTCCCAGAAACCAGGCGGTCACAAAGCCGTAATCATAGCCGAATGTCTCTTTGGCATACCGATAGGCTCCGCCTGCATCGGGGTACAGATTAATCAGATATGAATAGTTGCGCGCGATAATCAGCATGACTGCCATGCCGATCAGAATGCCGATCACACTTCCCTGCGGGCCGGCCTGCAGCAGATAACTGTTGCTTGTGACAACCAGGGAACCCCAGCCGATACTTGTACCGAGTGAAAGTGCCCAGATTCCAAACCGGGACACATGCGGCTTTAACCCTTTAACACCGTCCTGAGCCATTCTTTTCCTTCTCCCACCAGTTTTCCCGTCTTACGCCAACCTCGTAAAACTACAGTTAAAATTATTATACCATTATATGATCAACTAGTGGGGATTTTTAAAGGAAATCACCTCGGGATCTGCTCACACAAGCAGATCCCTCCGGTTATGCAAACTGAT
>CADBOU010000059.1 GCA_902796355.1 uncultured Lachnospiraceae bacterium | reverse complement strand
TCTATCCATGCCTGATAAATATCTCTGCACGCGGGATCGGCGCTCAACTCCTCATGGGTGCTTCCCTCGAAGAGTCCAAAGTCAGTCTCGCGCAGTTCTTCCAACATATGCAGGCCGCTTCCATGTCTGATGACAGACGGGAACATGATCTGCGCCGTCTCGACGGCGCGTCTCATCGGACTTGTGGCGATGATGACCCGTTCACCGTCAAAGTCCTCCTGCACAGCCAATGCTCTCTTTTCTGAATCAAGCACATGCTCGTCTGTTCGCGCCCCTATGTATCTTCTTTCGGCATTTCCCTGTGTTCTGCCGTGTCTGATAATCATGATTCTCATGTTTTATATCATTTTCAATACAATGGCCGCTATCGCAGCAACCGCGGTCATCGCAACTTCACAGACTGTGACAAACCATCCTGCAGTATCTCCTGTGATACCGCCAAATTCAGTATAGCTTTTCCTCCTGTACCAGAGAAAGGCGGCGACAGCTGCGCCAGCGACCGCGAGTCCTGTCAGATATCCAGCGTATATCATCAAAAGGCAGGCACCTGCCAGCCAGATACCGGTCATCATAAGGTTTCCCTTTCGCCCCTTTCCTGCACTGGACAACTCATCGTACAGCATCCCCTCATTCTTCGCTGATCTGAATATCAGGATGGCCAACCCACTCAGTCCCCGAGCCAGAACAAATCCCGCTGCCTGCACGATGATCAGACAGGGTGCCTTTTCGGATGCCAGAACAACCGACAGGGACGCCATGTAAATGAGACCTGCCAGTGACAACCTGATAACCGCAAAGGCGCCGATGTGCGGATCTTTGAGTATTGCAAGCTTCTGTTCTTTTGTCCTGAACGAACTGAGCGCATCCGAGACATCCATAAATCCGTCCACATGAAAACCGCCTGTCACCATCAGGGGAATCGCTGTCATCAGAAAGCAGAGGGCTGACGGCGGCAATCCGATCTTGTTTCCTATGGTATAAACCGCCCACCAGATCAGACCGATGACACCCCCGACGCAAGGGAAGCAGGAAAGGCTGTATGTCATGTCTTCATCATGCCACTGAAACCGGGGCATGGGAATCCTGGAATAGAGTGAAAATGCCACTGCGATTGTTCTGAGAACTCTCATGTCATCCTCCTCTACATTCTAATCGTCTGATCCGTCCATCTGCTGAGCCTCTCGTTGAGAATATCAAGGGTTTCTGCATACAGGCGGGTCTCCTGATCAAATCTTTCTTCTATCTCGAAATGGTTGGTTACAATAATGAGATTTCTGCACTGTTCGGAAAGATGCCTGATATCAGCATACAATCTGTCCACAGCCTCGTCTCGGTCAGTGTGTCTTATAAACAGTTCATTGGCTACCAGATTCGAGACACACTCAAGCAAAACTGTCTTTTCTTGCGCTGTCCCGTCCACCACATCGTTCATATCAAATGGCGCTTCGATCGTTTGAAAGCCTTTTCCTCTTCTGATTCTCCTATGACGCTCCACTCGCTCGCGCCCTTCCTTCCCGTAAGGGATCATCGTCGCCAGATAAATGCGTTGATCAGGTTCAGAGATTTCCGTGACCATTTTTTCCGCAAGAGCTGATTTACCGCTGTCCGGATATCCGATGATGAGTGCTGTCATTTTTCCCTCCGGATGCGACTCGAAATCACAATACTGCGGGATGACTGTGTCCTCAAATCTCAAGCCGCCGGTATAGAGTGTCAGCGCTGTATCCAGCATCGGAATCAGCATGACCGCCCCTGTTCCTTCTCCCAGAGCCATCATGCCGTCAATAACTGGTTCCAGCCCCAGCACATTGAGGATATCCTTCATGCCGGGCTCTTTGCCCTGATGAGATGCTAGCATATAGTGCCGCGCCCCCGGAGCGATTCTTTCCGCCACAAGCGCCGCAACGGCACTGATCAGACCATCAATGATAACGGGAACATGGCAGAGAGCCCCGCCAATAAAAACGCCAGCGAGTCCGGCTATATCCAAACCTCCGACACAGGTAAGCATCTTAAAAACAAAGGCAGGATCTTCACGTCCTCTGTCCTTTTCAGAACAGTACATCGCCAGCGCATTTTCAATGACCCGGACTTTTTTCTTCAGGCCTGCCGTGCTGATTCCGGCGCCCCTGCCCGTGACTACACCAACTTCAAGGCCAAGAAGAGCAGCGGTCAGCGCCGCGCTGGTAGTCGTATTACCAATGCCCATCTCTCCCGCGGCCAGCAGTTTGTACCCTTTTTCACTGCAACTGCGGACAAGATCAATCCCGACACGAATAGCCTTCCTGCATTCCTCTTCTGTCATCGCCGGCTCAACCGCAAAGTTTCTGGTCCCTTTTCTGACTTTGCGGCTGAGAACGCCATCGGGCGATCCCGCGGTGTTCATACCGATATCGACAGGAATCGTATCCGTTCCAACAGCCTTTGCCATCTTGCATACGGAGCTTTCTCCTCTTCCCATCCACTTAGCGACCGTGGCTGTGACTTCCTGTCCGGACTGGCTGATGCCCTCTGCGACCACACCATTGTCCGCGCACATGATGATAACCGCTCTCTTGCTGATATCAATATCAGCCGAGTTATGTACAGCTCCGATCCGGGCGATCAGATGCTCGAAGCGCCCGAGACTGCTGAGCGGTTTGGCTACTTGGTCCCACCGCGTCCGTATTTCATCATATCTGCTTTGATTGAACGGGTCTATTTTGATCAAATTGCGGCCTCCCTGAGCATGTTGTAAATCCTGTCCATATCCAAATGCTCTCTGAGTATATCCGCGAGACGGTCATACTCTCTCTCCTTATACGCGCTGTAAGGGAGCATCCCTCCGTCCGTTTTTATCTCACTCAGATTCATGCCTTTTCTCTTTGCCAGAGCCTGTATGATTGTCTCAGCAATCTCTGTCCTGTCGAAGATGCCATGTATGTAGGTTCCGTATACATGACCGGATGACATGCCTGTCCCGTCTGAAGTCAACTCACAGGCTTTTCCGATTGGTTCTGTTTGCCCCATGTGGATCTCATACCCTTTGATCTCCATACCTGACAGGCCCGAAAACAGCCCTTTCACATCTCCAAATCTACCGCTGAACTGTTCCGTTTTTTTGGTTGCAGCAAGCACTGTTGTCACGGGCAAAAGCCCCATCCCCTCGATCCTGCCGCCGCCTTCCATTCTCTCCGGGTCGGACACTTCTTTGCCGAGCATCTGATATCCTCCGCAGATTCCAAACACCGGCGTTCCGGCTGCCGCAAAATATTGAACTGCCTTATCCAGACCGTTCTCTCTCATCCATCTGAGGTCAGCGACCGTGTTTTTAGTTCCCGGTATGATCACCATATCGGGCTTTCCCAGATCGGAAAGCCGACTGACATATCTGACTGACACATCCGGAAACTGCTCAAACACATCCATATCAGTAAAATTTGACAGCTTCGGCAATCTGATGACTGCGATATCAATCACATTTTGATGATCAACACTGCCAGGCTTACCCGTGCAAAGCTTCTCTGACAGAGAATCCTCATCTTCGATCTGTATATCCATGTAAGGAATCACACCTGCAACAGGGATCCCGCTTTTTTCTTCCAGCATCTTGATTCCGCTGTCCAGAAGAGACGCATCGCCTCTGAATTTGTTTATCACATAGCCTTTGATGCGCTTTTTTTCGTCGCTCTCCAAAAGGAGCACCGTTCCAAGGAGCTGTGCAAAGACACCGCCTCTGTCAATATCTCCCACAAGCAGCACCGGCGCATCCACCATTCTGGCAAGACCCATATTGACGATATCATTTTCCTTCAGATTGATTTCTGCAGGTGACCCGGCGCCCTCAATGACAATGATATCCGCACTCATCTCAAGCCTGCCGAAAGCCTCTTTGATCACCGGCACCAGTTTCTTTTTAAAAGCAAAATACTCTCGTGCTTTCATATTGCCGATGGAACGCCC
>CADBOU010000058.1 GCA_902796355.1 uncultured Lachnospiraceae bacterium | reverse complement strand
GACGGCGGAGGATGCGCTGCAGGGCGCCTGCGATATCATCGCCGAAGCCCTGTCGGACAATGCCAATCTGATCGATGCGCTCAGGAAGAAGACCTACGCCCGGGGCCGGATCAGAACAGAGGCGGCTGATCCCGGTGAGCATACGGTCTATGATGTGTATTACGGGCAGGAAAATGCCCTCTCCAGGATCCCCAACCACCGGATCCTCGCCATCAACCGCGGCGAAAAGGAAAAGAAGCTGAAAGTGAAAATAGAAGCTGACAGTGATCAGCTGCGGGCGTTTATCAGACGGCATGCCGTCCGCAATGAGCAGAGCATTTACACCTCTTTACTGGAAGAGACGGTGGCCGATGCCTACAAGCGTCTGATTGAGCCTTCCATCGAGAGAGATATCCGCAGTCTCCTGACTGAGCGGGCCGAAAAAGATGCTGTCAAAGTCTTTGCTAAAAACACCGAGAAGCTCCTGATGGAGCCGCCTGTCAAAAATGCGCGGGTCATCAGCATCGATCCGGGCTACCGCACCGGCTGCAAAGTGGCCGTGCTGGATGAGACGGGAAAGCTCTTAGATCACACCACGATTTACCCCACCGCACCGCGCTGTGATGAGGCCGGGGCCAAGAAAGTGTTAAAGAAGCTAAGCCAGCAATACAACTGCAACGTGATTGTCATCGGAAACGGCACTGCCTCCCGGGAGACCGAGGAGGTCGTCGCCGACTTTATCAGAGAATCGGGCCTGCCGATCCGCTACACAATCGTCAATGAAGCCGGCGCTTCAGTGTATTCCGCCTCGGCGCTGGCCGCCAGAGAGTACCCCGATCTGGACGTCACCGTCCGCGGTGCCATGTCGCTGGGCAGGCGCCTGCAGGATCCGCTCGCCGAGCTGGTCAAAATTGACCCGAAGCACATCGGTGTCGGGCAGTACCAGCACGACCTCAACCAAAAAGAGCTGACCGAGGCGTTAACGCATGTCGTTGAAAACTGTGTCAACCGCGTCGGCGTGGATTTGAATACGGCCTCGCCTTCGCTGCTGTCTTATATCTCAGGTATCAATGCCTCGATCGCCGACAACATCGTTGCCTGCAGAGAAGAAAAAGGCCGCTTTACGAGCCGCAAAGAGCTTCTTTCGGTGCCGCGTCTCGGCAAAAAAGCCTATGAGCAGAGCGCCGGTTTCCTGCGGATCACCGGCGGGAGTGAGCCGCTCGATGGCACCGCAGTGCACCCGGAGTCCTACGGCATCGCACGGCAGCTGATGAAGAAAATCGGTATCTCCGAAGAACAAATCGCCACAGGCGGCGTCGCTGATATTGATGAAATCATACGTGCAGCCTATCCCGCCGGGCGCGTTTCTGAGAGCATCGCGCACCTTGCCGATGAGCTCGGCGTCGGGCAGCCCACGCTGACAGATATCGTCGAAGAATTAAAGAAGCCCGGGCGGGATCCACGCGACAATGCGCCCACGATCATTTTCCGGAAAGATGTGAAGAGCATCGAAGACCTGAAGGAGGGCATGGAGCTGAGCGGCACCGTCCGCAACGTGGTCGATTTCGGGGCATTTGTCGACATCGGTGTCAAACAGGACGGCCTCGTCCACATTTCCAAAATGAGCAAACAGTACGTCGCGCACCCGATGGATGTCGTCTCGATCGGCGACACCGTGCAGGTAAAAATCCTCTCAATTGACCCGGAGAAGAAGCGCATCTCGCTGTCGATGATTGATTAGGGGTGTCCTCCTGCTTCGTTTTTCGGTTTCAGTATTGATGCAGGTGATTTACCGGAAATCTTTTCACGATCCGAGCCAAAACTCTCATTTTCCCCGAAAATCCAACTTTTTCATGACACAGCAGGGGCATGTGTGTTATAATGTACCCGTTAATGGTCAAACGACCGTCCTACTATGCAGAGAAGCTTTACAGATACAGCTTTTTGACACAACGATTACTACCTGCTAGTTGCTATGGCCTACTCCTGCACCCTTAAGCCATGAGCTCTGGCTGCATCTGCTGCTTCCTGCAAATCAGAAGAAAGAAACATTATTTATGCTAAAGGAAACATACAAAGTCATCGATACACACTGTCATGTCTACCCGGATCGGATTGCCGGCAAGGCAAAGCATGCGGTCGATGAGCGTTATGATCAGCACTCGGTACATACCGGGGAGCTGTCCGATCTGCTGCAGGTCATGGATGAGGACGGGATCGATCACTGCGTGATCTGCTACTGCGCGACCAAGCTCAAGCATCTGAAAATGACAAATGATCAGGTCGCAGAGAATGTCCGTAAAGCAGCCGGCCGCGTCACCGGCCTTGGCTCGATGCATCAGGACAGCCCTGACATGAAGGCTGATGTGAACTATATTAAAGAACTCGGGTTAAAGGGCGTGAAGATCCACCCTGACATGCAGGGGTTTGTTCTGGATTCGCCGGAAGGTATGGAGATGCTCTCCGCCATCCGTGATGCGCATCTTCCGGTCCTGATTCATACGGGAGATAAGCGGTATGATTTTTCAAATCCGGATCGGGTAGAACATATTTTACAGGAGTTTCCGGATATGACGATCATCGGCGGGCACTTCGGCGGCTACACGCTGTGGCTGGAGGCTGCGCATAAGCTCCATTCGTTTAAGAATTTTTACGTCGACTGCTCTTCCTCGTCTTTTGCTCTGACGGACAGCGAGCTGCGCGAATGTATTGAGCTGTACGGTGTTGATCACGTTTTGTTCGGGACCGATTACCCGATGTGGCCTGCCTCAGTGGAATTTGAACGGCTTCTGGGACTCGGACTGTCCGAATCAGACTACACCAGAATCTTTTCTGAAAACGCTGCGGCGATCTATGGTATTGAATTGTAATCAGCCGCCGCAATCCATGATATTGAAATGCAAAAAGGACCGCTGCCCATGGCAGCGGCCCTTTTGGTTTTTTTATTTTACAGTGATTCCAGCTGTGCATTGCGTATGGTGCAGAAGAGCTGTCCGTTTTCCTCGTAGGTATCCTTCCCGCAGGCGCAGGTCAGCGCCAGCATCAGGCATATACAGATCATCAGGATCTTTTTCATGATTTACACCTCCGCGATCATGCCCGAAAGATGATCACTGTCTATCATTTCTTACTTTTCGTAAACAAGCTTACCCCCCAGATACGTTTTGTCAACACCTGCGTTGAAGAGCTCGTCCTGTCCGCACTCGAGGATGTTGGTGTCAAGCACGATGATATCGGCCAGTTTTCCTGCCTCAAGTGTTCCGACTTTGTCATCCCAGCCGGCTGAAACTGAAGCGTTCTGTGTATAGCATTTGATTGCTTCTTTGATTGTCAGCTTCTCTTCCGGTGAGTATCCGCCTTCCGGATTGCCGTCATCGCCGACACGGTAAACCGCGCGGTACATCTGGACAAACGGACTGTAGCTGGAGCAATATGCATCGGTACCGAATGCCACGTTGACGCCGGCATCCATAAAGCTCTTGACACGCCACAGCTCTTTGGCAACCTCATCGTCATAAACCTGCAGATAAACGTTGTCATCCCAGTTCTCCGGAGCAACATTCAT
>CADBOU010000057.1 GCA_902796355.1 uncultured Lachnospiraceae bacterium | reverse complement strand
ATATAATCATGAAAAAGATCAAGCGCACTTTCATAGATTCTCTAAAATTGATCTCTCAATTGTCTATCCCAGATAAAAAGATCAAATATCTTGATTGTTTCAGAGTTCAATTGATCTTTAAGAACAGAAATGAGCTGTTCGAGATCAAACTCTTATCAATTGCAAGGGTTTTCATTGATCTTTTTTTGCAAGAATGAATTAGCCGAGATCAAACACCTATCTGCGCAGGGCTTTTCATTGATCTTTATCGGCAATCAACACATCAAAAAAGATCAGTCCCTGTGAGAATTCATAGAATCCTCAGCAAGCAGAACTGATCTTAACATGTATGACCCGCAAAAAACAGTCGATTTTTATCGACACTTTTCGACACTTTTCGACGGTTTTCAGCCCGCCTCTTCCTGTGCATGAATCATGAGCCGTATTGTCTCATAGAGCTCCGGCTTTAGCACATCCAGCGCAACCGGCTCTTTGTAGAGTATCACGTTGTGGATCGTCGATCCCACAAGCTCGACGATCATAAAGAGCATCAGCTCAGGATTGCGGAAAGTCCGGCCGGAGCGCTCCAGCATATCCTGGTAAAACTGAGGAACATCAACGCCGATCTCATCTGTTCCCTGCACAATGGCGTGTTTAAAGATCCCCCATTCAAGGTTCTTGGAGACAAAATTGAGCAGCATCTTTTCTTTGTCAAGCTGTCTGATAATATGATCAATCAGGAAGATCATTTCATCCTCAAATGAAGATTGGGGCTTCTTTGCAAGTGCGCGGGCTGCCTTTCTGAACAGCTCCGCTGCACGGTAGGCGATCAGCTTATCCCTGATGTCATATTTATCTGAAAAATAGAGATAAAAAGTTCCCTTTGCCAGGCCTGCCTTTTTCGTGATGTCAGCAATCGAGGTGCGCACGATCCCGCGGTCGACAAAAAGCTCAAATGCCGACTCAAGCAGGGCTGCTCTCTTCTGAAGTTTGTTTTCCTCAGTTTTTGTCATCGCGATAACTGCTCCTGTTCGTGTGTACCATCTTATCACAGGTACGCACTCACTTGCCAAGCAAAAATTATGTATTTTTTGTAAAATGACTTTTAGTCATTTTTTATTGACTTTCTTCTTATAAAGGAGTATAACATCTTTTGGATAAATGACCAAGAGTCATTTTAGAAAGAAGGAATTGTATGCAAAAAGTCAGTAAAAAAATTGTTCAGCTCAGAATTCCGATTCTGATCCTCGCGATCATCCTGCTGATCCCGTCAGCGATCGGTTATGCAAAGACCAGGGTAAACTATGATATCCTGACTTACCTGCCAAAGGATATCGACACAATGAAGGGACAGGATATTCTGGTCGATGAATTCGGGACCGGCGCCTTTTCATTTTGTATCGTTGAGAATATGAAGGATAAAGATGTCGCCGATCTGAAAAGCCAGATTGAAAAGGTCGATCACGTCAAAGATGTCCTCTGGTATAACAGCATCGCTGATCTGTCGATCCCGATCGAAGTCCTTCCGGATGAAATCTACGACGTGTTTAACAAAGGCAACTCAACCCTGATGGTTGTCCTTTTTGATGAATCCACGTCAGGTGACGGCACCATGGCTGCCGTCGAGCAGATCCGCAAGATCAATGACAAACAGTGCTTCTTGTGCGGCATGTCACCGATCATTGTCGACACCAAAGATCTGTCAGAGCATGAAGAGCCTATCTATGTGGCGATTGCTGTTGTCCTCTCGCTCATCGTACTCTCACTTCTGATGGATTCCTTCCTGATCCCGTTTGTCTTTCTGGCGGGTATCGGGATGGCCATCATCTACAACCTTGGCAGCAACGTGTTTTTTGGTGACATTTCCTACGTGACCAAAGCACTGGCCGCTGTCCTGCAGTTAGGTGTCACGATGGACTACTCTATTTTCCTGTGGCACAGCTACACAGAGGAATGCGATATTTTAAGGGTGCAGACCCATGATTCACATATCGATAAATGCGAAGCGATGGCCAACGCCGTCACGCAGACGATTTCATCCGTTGTCGGCAGCTCCATCACGACCATCGCAGGATTTGTCGCTTTGTGTTTTATGAGTTTCACCCTTGGCCTCGACCTCGGTATTGTCATGGCCAAAGGCGTCCTCATCGGTGTCATTAGCTGCGTGACTATTCTTCCGGCTCTGATTCTGGTGCTTGACAAACCGTTGATTAAGACCAGACACCGCTCCCTCATCAGAGGAACGGACCGTATTTCCCGCTTTGTCACCAGGCATTATGCGGCATTTATCGTGCTGTTTCTCGTGATGCTGATTCCTGCCATCTGGGGTTACCGCCATACAGATGTCTACTATAAGCTCGACGAATCACTGCCCAAGAGACTGCCGAGTATCATCGCCAACGAAAAACTTGATCAGGACTATGAGATGGGTGCCGCCGATATGATTCTGGTTGACGCAGATCTGTCATCGAAGGAGACCCGCGCCATGATCAAGGAAATCGATCAGGTTGACGGCGTCAAATTTGCCTTCGGCTCTGACAATATCCTGGGGCCGGCCGTTCCGATGGACATGCTGCCGGAGGGGATGCTTGATTCCATACAAAATGACAACTACAAGATTCTGCTTGTCGGAACAGAATATGCTGTAGCCTCAGACGAGGTCAATGCGCAGTCAGATAAGATTGAAAAGATCGTCAAGCAGTATGACCCGGAAGGCATGCTGATCGGTGAAGCGCCGTGTACACGTGATTTAATTAAAATCACCGACAGGGACTTCAAAGTCGTATCAGCGGTTTCAATCGGTGCGATCTTTATCATTTTGCTGTGTGTCTTCAAATCGGCGCTGCTGCCTTTTATCCTGGTGGCAGTCATTGAATTTGCCATCTTTATCAATATGGGCATCCCGGCATACACCGGCTCCGTTCTGCCGTTTATCGCATCCATTGTCATCGGCACGATTCAGCTCGGCTCAACGGTCGACTATGCAATCCTGATGACCAACCGCTACAAGCAGGAACGGATCGAGGGCAAATCCAAACGGGATGCAGTCTTCGAAGCACACCGCATCTGCACAGTCTCCGTCATCGTATCCGCCCTCAGTTTCTTTGCGGCTACAATCGGCGTAGGACTCTACTCAGACATCGATATGATCAGCTCTCTCTGCCTGCTCATGGCACGGGGTGCTCTGATCAGCATGATGGTTGTTGTTTTCATCCTGCCCTCGATGTACATGGTATTTGACAAAGCCATCTGCCATACAACATGGGAGATGAGGCCCATATTAAAAGCAAACAAGGAGGCGTAATCCATGAAATTTAAAGAATATAAAAAAATGCTTGCCATCGTCACCGTCACAGCCATACTGGCTGCATTGCCGGGCGCATCTGTTCTGGCTGCACCGGCGGCAGACACCTACAATCTGTTTCCGGTCACAAAAAATGAGACCGTCTATATCAAAACAGATGAGAGCGGCAAGACGCGTAAGATCGTTGTGTCAGACGAACTGCAGAACACAGGAGATGCCGGCGCACTCTCAGACATCTCTGATCTGAAAAACATTGAAAATGTCAAAGGAGAAGAGAATTTCACCCAGTCAGGTGATCAGCTGGTATGGAACAACATAGGTGAGGATATCGTCTACCAGGGAAAGACGGACGAGGCGCCGCCTGTCGGCGTAACCATCACCTATGAGCTGGACGGCAAAAAGATTGCTCCGAAAAAGCTGGAGGGCAAGAGCGGTCATCTGCTTGTCCGCTATGATTACAGCCTCGATCAGGAGAAAACAGGCAATCAGTTCACTCCGTTTCTGATGGTGACAGGGGTTGTTCTCGATCAGAAAAAATTTAAAAATGTTGAGCTCAGCGCAAACGGACATTTTGAATCCGACGGACAGCGGATGACCGTGGTCGGTTATGCCGTCCCGGGACTTCTTGACTATCTCGGAATCAGTGAAAAGTCTGCCGATCTGGGCGATCAGCTTTCACTTTCAGACAGTTTTACCTTTGAAGCAGATGTGGAAGATTACAGTGCACCGACAGGCGGTACCATCGCGACAAATGAAATCTTCTCTAAAATAAATGCAGGAAATGCCATTGACAGCGCAGACAGTTTAGAGGCATCGCTCAACCAGCTCGCCGACTCGTCAAAGCAGCTCGTGAGCGGCTCGGCTGTTCTCTCTTCGGGAGTCAAAGAACTCCAGAGCGGATCATCCGCACTGGCGGACGGCGTCAGCCAGCTCGCAGGCGGCGGCAGCAAACTGGCGGGCGGCGCTGATTCGCTGGCTTCCGGTGCCGGACAGTTAAGTGCCGGCGTCGATCAGATGAAAAATCAGGTCGGCGCATCCATGCCGCTGTTAACAGGTGCGCTGGATCAGCTCGCGCAGGGCGCTGCTCAGCTGAGCACAGGCATCAATCAGGCAGCAGCCGGAGCGCAGGCCGTATCCGGCGGGATCGCTGCTGTGAACCAAAGCGCTGCTCAGCTGGCAGGAGGTGCACAAACTGTTGCAGGCGGGATCGAAACAGCGGGCCAAAGTGCCGCTGCCCTGGCGCAGAGTGCCAAAGCCATTCAGGCGACAATGTGCGAAGAAGATCAGGCAAAGATGGCGGCTCTGATCACCAATCTGGACGCACTTTCAGCCTCTCTGAGCACGCAGTCCAAACTGGGTGCAGGTGCCGGACAAGTTGCATCCGGCGCACAGCAGCTGGCAGCTGCGACAGGCTCAGACAGTGAACTGGCTCAGGGAGCTGCAGCCGTAGCCGGTGCACTCTCCCCACAGGGACAGCTCGGTGCTGGCGCAGCCGCACTCAGCAGCGGTTTAGCACAGGCAGGGAGTCAGGCAGGCACAATGGCCGGAACTTTGACCGGTGCGCTCGGCCAGCTCTCAAGCGGTGCCAGCGATCTGGCTAACGGATCAGCTGCGCTCAGCAGCGGAGCCAACGATCTGTCAAACGGTCTGAATACATTAAACACCAAAGTGCCGGCTCTGACTTCCGGTGTTGATCAGCTGGCAGCAGGGTCTGACAAACTGGCAGATGGAATGAGCCTGTTTGACGCTGAAGGTATCCAGAAACTTGTCAGCTACATGGGCGGGGATATGACTGCACTGATCCAGAAGGCCTCGGCTATGATCGATAATGCCAAAGCGTATAATAACTACTCAGGCATTTCAGAGGATATGCAGGGATCCGTAAAATTCGTTTTTGTCCAGGACAAAGACTGATGCCATAGATTTGAGATATGAAAAAGCTCCGCTTTGTCAGCGGAGCTTTTTCATTAGGTCATCTCAAAACAAACACAGAAACGTAAGGATTGTTGCATTGGTTACAAGAGTTGGTTATGTGAGTTGGTTAT
>CADBOU010000056.1 GCA_902796355.1 uncultured Lachnospiraceae bacterium | reverse complement strand
GCCGCAGACCTTTCCGTCCTTGTCGGTCAGAACCTTTCCAAGGCCCCAGCCGCCGTTAATCTCAACGCCTTCTTCCTCGCAGATAGCAATTTCTTCTTCAGTAGCCGGCATCTCATCTCTCTCTTCGAGGCAAACGAGCTTAACCTTCTTGGCGCCGAGTCTGACTGCTGTCAGCGCCACGTCCATTGCCACGTTGCCGCCGCCGGCTACGAGGACTTCCTCGCCGATGGCCTTTTCAAGGTAAGTGTTGACGTCTTTCAGGAAGTTCAGACCGAACTCTGTCAGGTTCTCGCCGTCAAGGCCGAGGATCGGCTGACGCCATGCGCCTGTGCCCATGTAGATCGCGTCGTATTCTTTATCAAGATCATCCAGTGTGAAATCTTCACCCATCTTGACACCGAGCTTGAACTCGACACCCATCTTGGTGATAGCATCGACGTACTGATCAATATAGGTTCTCGGCAGACGATAGTGCGGGATACCGTAGCGAAGGACACCGCCGGCCTTCTCCATCATATCATAGACAACGACTGTGTTGCCGGCCTTGCGCAGATAGTAAGCTGCTGCCAGACCTCCGGGGCCTGCGCCGACGACTGCGACTTTCTTGCCGGTCTCTTTGGCCGGTGCCGGATAGTATCTGTCTGTGTGCTTAAGGATGTAGTCGCCGATGGAGCGCTCTACGCCGTGGATGTTCACGGACTCACCGTGCTGGCACTGGTTGCAGCCGTCCTGGCACGGATGCGGGCAGATGCGGCTTGTCATCATGGGCATCGGGTTGTACTGGACAAAGATGTCAGCAGCCTTCTCCCACTCGCCCTTGCGGATCATTTCCATGTAAGCCGGGATGTAGGTACCTGCCGGGCACTCGCCTGAGCAGGGGGTTGTTCCGGCATGCATGCCGCCGAAAATAGAGTGGTTTCTGTTCTCGCCCTGGATGGCGTAGCACTGCTCGCCGCCCTTTCTCATGCAGTTGAGCGCATCACCGACACTGTTCGGATAGCGATAGAACCAGCAGCGGACATCCTGGCAGAGGTTGCCGCCGAGTGTACCCGCATTGCGAATGATCGGGGAAGCAACTGAATAAGCCGCTTCAGCTACGATCGGAGCCTTCTCTTTGAGAAGCTCGGACTCGGAGAGGTCGACCAGTCTGGTCAGAGCACCGATCTCAATCTTGCCGTCTTCTTCTTTAATATAGTTGCCGTCTTCAATACCGCGCAGACTGATAACTGTCTTCGGGGCATCTTTCAAAAGTCTTTCTTTCATGACGCCCATCAGATCCGTACCGCCGGCCATGACAACACTTTCGCCCTTTTTGCCTGAGCCTAATGCTGCCGCAGCTTCTTCGAATGTCTGGGCCTTTTCGTATTCAAATTTTCTCATTTTGCGTCCTCATTTCTTTCTCAGATCTTGTCCATGGCCTTCAGTACAACAGCCGGAGTTGCCGGGTATTCTTTGACATCAGCTCCGATGGCATTTGAGATAGCCATCAGTGTTGCACTTGCTCCTGCAGCACCGGATACTTCGCCGACACCAAGAGCCTTAAACATGAAGGAGTCAATCTGTGATTCCATCACATATGCGTTGAACGGCTTGAACTCATTAAATGTACGCCATTTGTAATCGATCATATTGGATGTCATGATACGACCGGTCTGCTTGTCGAGTACGTTCTCTTCGAATGTTGCTGTATCGATACAAGCTGATCCCCAGCCGCCTTCCAGCTGCATCTCGCAAGCCTTGGCATCGATAATCTGACCGATATCTGTACCTGTTGCCAGGTCAAGAATCTCTGTGTGGCCCGTCTCAAGATCGACTTCGACATCGACAAAGAGTGATACGCAGCTGGGAACGTCAAACATCTCAAGATGCTTTCCGTAACCGACGACTGACATCTCTTTATCCCAGATCTTGAACATCGGTACCTGCATTTCCGGGTTATCACGGACATAGACCATGAAATCCTTGGTGTCGAGCTGGTCGACATTGCGCTTGAAGTAGATCGCACCGCGCTCCAGGATCTTTTTCTTTGCTTCCATAGCCGCGTTGGCAATAGCCTTACCGGTTGTGATAACACCACGGCTGCCGCACAGACCGTAGTTGGACGGATTGTACTGAGAGCCGGGCTCTGTAATGATGACACGCTCTACCGGTACATTCAGGACTTCTGCCGCAATCTTGCAGGCATTGGAACGTGTACCCATACCGGACTCTGTGATATCTGTCTCGATGACGACGCGGGATGCACGTTTTCCGACAAGGTCCGGAATAATACGGACGATTGCTTCTGTATTATCCTCTGAAATATCAGCATTACCGATGACACCCATGCCGACGCCGCGTGCCTTACGGCCATCTTCTGATACCCAGTACGGCTTGTTCCAGCCGACCCACTTCTTGTCCCATCCGAACAGATCAGCAGCTTTCTGCATAGCTTCCGGGAAGAAGAAGGAAGATCTTGACTTCCAGTTACGTCCGTCACGCCATGTGAAGCAGTCACCCGGAGAAATGTAGTTCTTTTTGAAGACTTCCAGCGGATTGAAGTTACCGGCTTTCATCGGAGCGCAAAGCAGTCTCTCAAGACAGCTGTTCAGCTCCTGTCCACCGTAACCGCGGACGATACCGGCCTGCTGACGGTTGGTAACAGCGATCTCTGAATCCATGTACCAGTTCTTGCACTTGGCCAGAACAAGCTGTGCCTCGCCGAGACCGACACCGACCTGACCCTGAACGGAGTCACCGACAGCACCTGTATCGACAAGCCATTTACCCTCAACGGTTGTGACGATACCGTCTTCGTCCATACCGACTTTTGCGTACATGGTTGATCCAAGACGTACTTCATAAGCCATCAGCTGTTCTTCTTTTGTCAGGACAAGCTTGACCGGCTTCTTTGTCGCCATGGCCAACATGCTGGCTGAAAGAGCTGCCGTCATCATGGACTGTTTGTTACCATAGGAACCGCCGACGTTAAATGTCTTGATGTTGACATTGGAGTTCGGAATACGACCCTCAGCCATCAGCTTCATGATATGAGCTGACTGAGAGGATGCCCAGATTGTGAAGTTCGGTACGCCGTCTTTGTGTACGCAGTCCGGCTGAATACCGTCAAAACGGGCGATGACGCTCGGTGTCTCCGGAGCACCCGGAACCGGCATCTGATTGAATTCGATCTTATCTTCTGCGATGTATTTTGCTTCTTTAAATCCCTGCTCGCAGTCACCGCGGATGATCTGCCACCACGGACCGTCGGGCTGAAAATATTTGATACCGTTATCAACGTGGTTGCCCGGGAAGCGCTCATAGAGCTGCGGAGCACCTTCTGCAAGAGCTTCGTCAGCTGAGTAGACCGGCTGCAGCTGATGATATTCAACCTCAATCAGCTCACATGCTTCCTCTGCGATCTCCGGTGTGTCTGCTGCAACAAGAGCGACAAGATCGCCGACATGATAGACTCTCGGTTCCAGCAGGAGACGCTGAACCGGAAGTCCAAGGCCCCACTTCTGCGGCATATTCTTATGTGTAATGACCGCGCGAACGCCCTCAAGTGCCTCTGCTTTGCTTGTATCGATTGAAACGATATCAGCGTGCGGCCACGGGCTTCTCTTGATCTTTCCGTAGATCATATCCGGTACTGAATAATCATCAAGGAAAGTAGCCTTACCTGTTACGATGTCCTTCGCCTCTTTACGCGGCATGTACTTACCGATATGTCTGTAATTGGGCTGGACTATGTCTCTGTAATTGTACTCGAATTTCTTTTCACCGTAATTTTTTTCAGACATGTTATACCTCCTTAGTCAATCGAATGGCTGCTTGAAGATCCATTCGCATACGGGCTCAAGTGCAGAACCTGTCTGACCGGTATCGGATTTTCAATTTCATCGTTAGCGCGGACAATATTTGCCAATTCAGCATCTTCGTTGCCTGCGAGCTTATTGAGTGCACGCAGAACTGTGTACTGGCTGATGCAGCGGCAGTAGTTGCCGGATAATGCTTCCTGAATCTGCTCAGGTGTCGGATGCTCATTATTGATGAAGAGAGCCTTGGCAACCATGATAATGCCGGGTGTGCAGTAACCGCACTGGAAAGCATACTCATCGATGAATGCCTGCTGAATCGGATCGAGACCCTTAACCGGATCCTCAAGTCCTTCAACTGTCAATACTTCTCTGCCATCAAATTCAACTGTTAATGCCATACAAGATGCAACAGCGTCTTTACCGTCGACAATGACAGTACAGCAGCCGCAAGCTCCCTCATTGCAAGAGATCTTTGTTCCTGTAAGGCCTAAACGATTACGCAGTGTGTCTGCGAGTGTTTCGTTTGGCGGAACCTCTCCATAACCATCACCGACAGAAAACTTGTAGCGTTTGCCATTGATGGTTATTGTGATATGGTCTTGCTTAATCATGCCAAAACTCCTTTCTGTATCACACAACTCAAACCTTAAGATAATACAAACGTTTGTTTTATCCATTTCAAAAAAATAAAGGGGCTATTAGTCGGTATAAAACAAACGTTTGTTTACCTCGTAAACATAATATCTTTTGCCCTTTTTGTCAATAGATAATCTCCCTGAAATTGTTAATTTTTCTACTTTTTTCTGTCTCTGTGTCTGCTTTTGCATTTTTCGTAAGTAATATGTTATACTTTTTTTAGAATTTCACAGAAGGGCTCGTTATCATGTTATATTCAGAAGCACCTGCTATCCAAAAATTAGATCAGTCAAATACTAAGGAAAGAATCCTCTCCTGCGCAATCCGTCTGTTCTCCACCTATGGCTATGATGCCACTTCCGTGAGGATGATCTGCAAGGAGTCCAATGTCAATATTTCAGCTATTTCTTTCTACTTCGGATCAAAAGACAGTCTGTATCAGTACTGTCTTCAGTTTATTGCGGAACGCGCTGACAAATACTATGATCCGGCTTATCAGGAAGCAGTAAGAGCTCTGGAATCCGGCTCTCTCACCAAAGAACAAGCATTTCAGGCTTCTATGAAGATCGTCGATGCTCAGATCATTGCCTCCCAGACACCGTATTATCTCAGCTCACTGAGGCTTATATACTGGGAGCAGAACTGTACTGTATCCTCTGATTTTCATCCTATCACCGACATGCTGTTTGAGAAATGCGAGAAACCGCTGGCGCGTCTGATTGAAGCTGTCACAGACAGGACCTACGCACAGGCGATCATCGCTAGCCGTTTCGTCAACGGATCTATCATCTCCTTTGGCGAGCATGCCGTTCTTGTCGATTATTCGCTGGCCGATGCATCGATCCCCAAGAATCATACATCCTGGATTCAGGGTGATATCCACTGCTACGCTTCTGCTCTTCTTGCTAATGTTTTTCAGTTGGATCCCACCGCGAGACACACTGACACTTCTTGCTGAATTAAAACTATGATGGAACAAATGATAACCGTACACGTAACCTATTCCGACATGCAGTATGACCAACAGTATACTGAAGGGACTACCGTCAAAGATTTCGCATGGAAGTTTCTGGAAGACAATATGCTCGATGACGGATGCTTTATCAGTATCAACGGCGTCAACATGACGCACCATCTGGACTATCTGCTGCAAGACGGCGACAATATCACCGTTCTTCCCATGATTTTAAGCGGAGGCTGAAAGCCTCCTTTTTTCTTGCCTGATCATTTACAAATGAGCCGTAAAAGGGTATACTTTTTTAAAGTAATTCCCTTGTTTGACAGGAAAGAGGATAAACGATGCGAGATCATTCAAATCATATCGAGGTAAGCCGTGAGAAGGCGATAGAGCTTCTGCTTTCTATCTGCCGGTTCAAACCGGAAACCGAGACTGTCGCCCTTGATGATGCGATCGGCCGTGTGCTGGCCGAAGATGCCACCGCGCTGCTTGATATGCCCAACTGCCTGACCTGCCGGATGGATTCGGTTGCGGTGCACTGGGATGATTTTGAAAATGGAATGCCGGATACCTCCGGCTGGATTCGCGGCAGAGACTGGGAGTTTGCCAATACTGGTGTCGGGATGCCGGAGGGATTTGATACGGCGATCACAGTAGAGCATGTCGCATTTTCTGATCATGACACAAAAGTCTCTTTCGATGCCATGCCATCTGCCCGCTATGCGGGCACAAGCGAGGCCGGAAGCAAGATGAGAAAAGGTGATCTGCTCGTTTCTGCCGGCACTCTGATCACGCCGCTCCTTGCCGCTCATATCCTGAGCGGCAATAACACACAGGTGAGTGTCGTCAAAAAGCCGGTCGTGACATTTATCCCGACAGGCAATGAGCTTGTTAATGCGACCGGTGAGGCTGCGGTTTCAGACAGACTTGCAGTTTCAGGTGGCAAGGCACCATCAGACAGTCCGATCCCGCGCGGAAAGAATATCGAATCCAATTCCGTCATGATCTGCGGCAAGATCCGTCAGTGGGGAGGCGATCCGCGCTGCCCTGGTGTGATTAAAGATGATCCCGAAGCGATCGAACAGGCTCTTAAAGAAGCTGTCTCCTCTTCTGATATCGTCGTGCTTAACGCGGGAACTTCAAAAGGAAGTGACGACTACTCGATCGAGGTCGTCGAAAAGATGGGGCGCGTGCTCTATCACCAGACCACCCACGGCCCGGGCCATCACAGCTGGTGCGCCGAGATTGACGGTGTACCGGTAATCGGCATCTCAGGACCTCCCGGGGGCGCTTCCTTCACCACAGACTTTTATCTCTATCCGGCCATGATGAAATACCTCGGGCAGTGTGAACACCTGCCCAAGATCCGCGTACGCCTCGGCGCTGACCTTCCTTCCAGGAAGTTTAAGCCATCAAATGCGCCGGTTCCAGCTGAGACAACACCGCCCAAACCGGGTCCCTTCTTCTCAGTCCGCAACCTGCAGCTTCAGCTGGCTGACGACGGCGTCCTTGAGGCTGTCCCTCTTCACTGCGGACGCTGGCCCTCGCCCCCCGAGGCTGAAACCTGCTCAGCCTACTATCTCATGGAGACAGGTTACGGCATCGAAGCGCCCAAAAAAGGTGAGTGGATTGAGATTGAACTGCGGCCGGAGTATCTGCCGTGATGTAACCTTTTGTTGTAATGATAAATATAAATGCGGCAAGCTGCATTCTGCTCGCAGCTTGCCATTTTTCTTTTATTGAGCCTGTGTGTGGGTTTTTCTAAGTGATCAAATATCGCCCACACTGTTTACTTCTTTTCAAGCGACTTTCAGCCTCCGGCGTGTGGGTTTTTCTTGACTCCTTAGAGTCTCCCACACTTTCCGATCCTGCAAGGCGCCGTACATGTCATTTGTGTGTGGGAAAATAGCGCTCTTATCAAATCCCCCACACTTCTGGCTCTATTTCTTCTCGGCATGCTCCTTGATCATGTCTGTCAGCTGCTTGATGACAGCTTCAACTCCCATGCCTGATTTCTTGCCGGCATCCTCGACAGTCGCCTTCTTGATCATCAGCTTTCCGACCGGTGTCTTGAGAACTTTAAAGGCATCGTCAAGCTTGACCACCTCATCGAGAAGCCAGGGGTACTCTTTCTGCAGTGCGCTGAGTTTTGTGTCTTTGGTGATTTTCATTGTTCATCCCTCCTGTCAGTCAATAAGCTCTTTTATATCCTGCAGTATCTTTCTGACAAGTTCCATGACTGTCAGTTTCTCATCAGTCAGCGATTTCTTTTTCTTAAAGTAGATAAATGACGGCGGTGACTCCATCTTAAAAGTCAGATCTCCGCGGTATTTCTCCAGCATAACGGGGATTTTCTGCGGGTTTGCACGCGCCTTCTCATACATGACAAACGTGAGGTCTCTTCCCTTTTGCTCAACCGAAACCACATCGGCGCTGTGTGCCAGAATGCGCAGGGATGCGACTTCAAGAAGCGGCTCCATCTCGGACGGCAGGTCGCCGTAGCGGTCGATGAGCTCATCGATCAGATCTTCTTTTTCCTCCTCTGTCATCAGCGCTGCGATGCGGCGGTAAATCTCAAGCTTCTGGCTCTCATCCGGGATATAGCCCGGCGGGATGAACGCGTCGGCCTCGATATCGATCGAAGTAGTGAATTCTTCCTCCGGCGCATCTCCCTTCAGGCGCTTGACGGCCGATGCCAGCATCTGGCAGTACAGATCATAGCCGACAGCGGCCATATGCCCGCTCTGCGCCTCGCCGAGCATATTGCCGGCGCCGCGGATCTGGAGGTCACGCATCGCGATGTGAATGCCGCTGCCCAGCTCTGTGAACTGCCTGATCGCAGTCAGACGCTTGGCTGCCTCCTCTCCCATCTCCTTGTCTTTGCGATACGTGAGAAAAGCGTACGCCGTTCGCCCGCTTCTGCCGACTCGTCCGCGCAGCTGATAGAGCTGTGCCAGACCAAACCTGTCCGCATCGCGCACGATCAGCGTGTTCACATTCGGGATATCAAGGCCTGTCTCGATAATCGTCGTGGTAACCAGGATATCGATCTCCCCCTGCACAAAATCAGACATGATCTGCTCGATCTTGTTTTCAGTCATCTTCCCGTGGGCGAATGCCACGTGTGCATCCGGCATCATCAGACGGATCCCGGCTGCAATCTCAGCCAGATCGCGCGCCCTGTTGTGCACGTAGTAGACCTGCCCGCCGCGGGCCAGCTCGCGTTCCATCGCCTCGCGGATGAGCTCCCTGTCATACTCCATCACATAGGTCTGCACCGGCATACGGTCGGCCGGCGCCTCCTCGAGTACAGACATATCGCGTATCCCGACGAGTGACATGTGCAGTGTGCGCGGGATTGGCGTCGCTGTCATGGTCAGGACGTCGACCTGCGTGCGCCATTTCTTGATCTTCTCTTTTGCCTGTACACCGAAGCGCTGCTCCTCATCCACAACGAGCAGTCCCAGATCTTTAAAGACAATATCCTTGCTCAGCAGCCGGTGTGTCCCGATCACGATGTCAACCTGGCCGGATGCGAGCAGGCGCAGGGTCTTCTTCTGCTCAGCCGGCGGTGTAAATCTTGAGAGCTGCGCAATCCTGACCGGGAAATGGGCAAAGCGCTGTGTGAATGTCTGATAATGCTGTCCCGCGAGCACAGTTGTCGGCACGAGCACCGCGACCTGCTTGGAGTCCTGCACGGCCTTAAATGCCGCCCGCAGCGCGATCTCTGTTTTGCCGTAGCCGACATCGCCGCAGATCAGGCGATCCATGATCTGCCTGCTCTCCATGTCTTTCTTGACATCCCGGATCGCGTGCAACTGGTCATCCGTCTCCTCAAACGGGAAGAAATCCTCAAACTCACCCTGCCACGGGGAATCAGGCGAGAAGGCAAACCCCTGAAGCTGTCTGCGCTCAGCGTAGAGCGCCACAAGATCCTCCGCAACCTCTTCGATCGCCTTTTTGACACGGCTCTTGGTCGCCGCCCACTCGTTTGATCCAAGCTTGTTTAACCGCGGGCGCTTGCCGTCGCCGTCGCTGTATTTGCGGATGACATCAAGATTTCCTGCCGGAATATAGAGCGAGGCCTTATCCGCGTATGAGATCTTGACGTAATCGCGCACAATCCCCTCGCTCTCGATCTTCTCGACCCCACGGTAAATGCCCAGGCCATGATTTTCATGGACGACATAATCACCTGGCTTTAGCTCCGTGAAATCTAGCGCCGGTCCTCTGCGCCTGACGCGCTTCTTCTTGCGCGTCTGCCCGAAGATGTCGCTCTCAGCGATCACCTCAAAGCTGAGGCCCGGGTAGGCGTAGCCGTTCCCGACAAATCCTGTCGTCACCAGGACCTCGCCCGCCTTTACCTCGCGCTCCTGATCCGGATCGTAATAGGCCCCTAGTTCATATTCCCGCAAATCTGCGGCCAGACGCTTTGCTCTGGCTACAGAAGCTGCGAGCAGGACGACGCGTACACCGCTTTTTTTGAGGCGTTTTAAGTCGCGTGTGAGCATGTCAAAACTCTTGTTATAGCCGGATACCGGGTGTGCCTCGAGGGCAAATGTTCCAGCGCTTTTGAGCCCTGCCGCCTGCCGCTCTAATGAAGATAAAGCGAGCAGTGAATACTCCGCGCAGGATTTGGCTACCTCCTCAAAAGGCCGGAGAAGATTTTTGATGACTTGAAACTGTTCTTTATCTGAGTCGGTGCTGCCCTCATTTTCTGCCTGTTCCATCCGGGAAGCCGCCGCAGATTCATATCCCTCTAACACTGCCTGTGCATCATCTTTAAGCCGCGCCGGCTCATCCAGGATGATCAGATCCTTTCCTGTATCAAAATAATCGAAGAGCGATCCTCTCCCCTTCTCTTCCGGCTGCACCTCTTTCATGATCGGAAAGAGGATAATCTGATCTGCCTGATCCAGTGAGCGCTGCGTCTCTGCATCAAATGATCTGACAGTATCGATCTCATCACCCCACCACTCCAGGCGGTAAGGATGATCTGCCGTGAACGGCCAGACATCGAGGATGCCGCCGCGAATTGCGTACTCCCCGAATGACTCGACGATCGGCACACGCGTGTAGCCTGCCTCTGTCAGCCGGCCGGACAGCTCTGTCATCTCGATCTCATCGCCGGATCGCATCGTGATCAGTTTTTCTCTGATCGCACTCGGTTCCATCACAGGTCCCATCAGCGCTGCCATCGTGGTCACGACATATGTTAAAGCCTGATCTGCTGTCCGGTTCATCAGCTGCGCGAGCACCTGCGTGCGGGTCCTTAACACATCCCGGCTGCTCGTATCCGCATTGAAAAACAGATAGTCGATCGCCGGAAAGAAGAACGCCTCCATGCCGAGCGCTTCGATCTCGCGACAGACTGTATGCCCCTCTTCTTCATTTGACACGACAACGAGCGTGCGGCACTTGTCAGTCCCGGCAGCGAGAGCCGCTCCCAGGTGCGTTTTCTGGGAACGAGCACAGCCGGAGATCCGGATTGCTCCGGTCCCCGGCTTTAAGTCTTTTTGAATTGTCTCATACTCCGCCCACTCATAAACCGGACGGAAAAGAGTTTTTTGATTCATCATTTATTTCTTCCGGTTGTACTGATTCATAGCCGCCTCGGTATCGCCCCCGATGATCATGGGCGCCGCGTCACAGATGTCATCGCAGACATCGCGGATCTTCGGAATCTCCTCCTTCGGGATCTTGCCGAGCACCCAGTCCACCAGGTCCACAGGCGGGGGCGGCGTTCCGACCCCGATCCTGATCCGTGCAAACTCCTGGGTCTTCAGGTGCTGAATCACACTCTTCATCCCGTTGTGACTGCCGGCGCTTCCTTTCGTGCGCACGCGCATCATACCGGGCTTTAAGTCAATATCATCGTAAATGACCAGCAGATCGCGCGCGGGATCAAGCTTGTAATAGTCGACGATCTTCTTGATACAGCGGCCGCTGTTGTTCATGAAGGTTGTCGGCTTGACCAGCATCACCTTGCGGCCGGCGATCTGGCCGCGCCCGTTGACTGAGTCAAACTTTTTGGAATTAAGCCGGATGCCGTAGTGATCCATCAGCCGGTCGATCGCCAGATACCCCGCGTTATGGCGGGACGCCGTATACTCTTTTCCCGGATTGCCGAGACCGACAATCACAAAGAGATCGCTGTTATTCGATTTTCCAATTTTCCGCCAAAACACGTATCTGCTCCGTAAACTTCTTCAAATCTGCATTTGCCATTCCGCCCGCTTCGCTGACAACCCTCTGCAGCTCGCTCATCTGCAGCAGCAGCTCTGTATACTCCGGTCTGATCTTCTGGGCGTACTTCTTCTCGCTCTTCTTGACGACCGCTTCCTTCTGATCACTGCGGCCGTCAACCACGAAATGTCCGTCATCCGTCTTCTTGCGCTTCATCGCCTTCTGGAAGCCGGTCTGGATCACATTTCCAAACTCATCCTTCTTCTCGATCGGGATGGCCGGCGCGTCTACGGTCAGCTCATCGGCAATCAGATCATACTCGGCTCCCGAGTATGGCGCGTAGGTCTTGTATCCGAATTTGTCTGTAATCTTCTGTGCGAAGATGTCAGTGACGGTATCCTCGCCGTGCACGACAAAGACCTTCTGCGGCGCTTTCTTAAGGCCGCCGAGCCAGTCGAGCAGCCCCTGGCAGTCAGCATGTCCGCTGACGCCCTTAAGGGACTCGATCTTGGCCATGACCTGTATCTTTTCGCCGAAGAGTGTCACTTCTTTTTCGCCTTCGATCAGCCGGCGGCCAAGAGTGCCTTCAGCCTGATAGCCGACAAAACAAACGGTCGAATCCTCCCGCCACAGATTGTGTTTTAAATGATGGCGGATGCGCCCGGCATCACACATGCCGGAGGCCGACAGGATGACCTTCGGGTTGTTGTCAAAATTGATGGCCTTGGACTCATCGCTTGTGATAGTCATTTTCAGGCCCGGAAAGACCAGCGGATTGATCCCCTGGTTGACTAAGGCCAGCGCGTCCTCGTCAAAACAGTCGCTGACATTTTCATTAAAGACATTTGTCGCGTTGTTGGCCAGCGGGCTGTCCACATACACTTCAAAATCCGGAAACTCAGGCAGAAGTCCCTGCGTCTTGATCTCACGAATGAAATACAGCAGCTCCTGCGTGCGCCCGACTGCAAAGGACGGCACGACCACATTGCCTCCGCGGATAAATGTGTCGCGCAAAATTTTCGTAAAATCGCCCACATAATCCGGCTTTTCAGCGTCGTGCTCGCGGTCGCCGTAAGTAGACTCGATCAACACATAGTCTGCCTCATCCACGGTCTGAGGATCCTTTAAGATCGGCTGATCGGTGTTGCCGACATCGCCGGAGAAGAGGATTTTCTTTGTGACATCCCCCTCAGTTGCCCACACCTCGATACAGGCTGACCCGAGCAGATGTCCGACATCGGTAAAGCGTGCGCGGATACCGTCACAGATCTGCACCTCCGTCTTGTAGGCACAGGGGACAAACATCTCTGCCGCTTTGAGCGCATCCTGCACTGTGTACATCGGTTCCACCTCGGGATTGCCGGAGCGCTTGGCCTTGCGGTTTTTCCACTCCGCCTCAAATTCCTGAATGTGCGCCGAATCCTGCAGCATAATCCGGCACAGCTGTGCAGTCGCACTCGTCGAGTAAATCGACCCCGTGAAACCGTTTTTTACCATCAGCGGAATGAGTCCCGTATGATCGATATGGGCATGCGTCACCAGAATCGCATCGATATCCGACGGCTTTACCGGGATCTGCTGATTGACAAACAAATCCGGCCCCTGCTCCATGCCGCAGTCCACAATGATCGTCTTATTGCCGACAGTAAGCATGTGACAGCTTCCCGTCACCTCGTGATCCGCTCCGATAAAAGTAAGTTTCATTGATCCATATCCTCCTTGCAAAGATCGCCCGCGCCTCGCTCGCCGTCCGGGCACACTCGGTCAAACATTTCTGTAAATATGCACAGTGTTTGACTGTATCTCTATCTATATTTTACGGCACGGGTCGAATGTCTGCAACTTTATTGAGTAAATCATTTGTCTGGTCTTTTGTTGGAGCGCATTTACCGACCAAAAACTGATAATTGCTTGTTTACTCGGTATTTCCGGGATGCCACAAGCCCTCGCAGGCTTAGATTTACCGACCAATCCTCTAATAATGCTCATTTACTCGGTATTCGCGGGTTATCACAAGTCCTTGCAGATTCAAATATACCGACCAATCCTTTGAAAATGCTCATTTACTCGGTATTTTTATACGCCCACTAGCTCTTTCAGTCTTAAATATACCGAGTAAATCAGCGAAATACACATTTCACTCGGTTACAGCCTGTAATCATGCCTCCGAATGAGATTTCTGCCTCTTGCGCAGGGTATAAGGGCGTTCCAGCAAATCATGTAAATAAAACGACCGGTCATAGTGACCGGCCGCCCTCGTGCATCAATGTCTTTGTCACAGTGATTCTGTGCCTAAGCGATGTCTGAATCTGCATTCTTCCGGATACTTTCAATCCCGTTCAAACAGCTCTTTTTGGCTTTGTAGCCCTCGCCAACGGCGATGATCTGTCCATTGGCTGCTTTTAAGCGGAAGCGGAATTCCCCGGCTTTATCGGTATAGACCTCAAACTTGGGGTTTTTGCAGACTTCGAACCCCTCAACGCTCTGGTCTTCCACAGGAGCAATGGGCGCATTTTTTCTGACGCTCTCAATGCCGTTCAGACACGCTGCCTTGGTTGTATACACCTGTGAACTGGCGATGATTTCTCCGTTGCCTGCCTTCAAATCGAACTTGATTCCGGTATCGGTTTCCTTGATAACATATTTGCCCATATGATCGCTCCTTTCCTGTTAAATACATCTCCTCTGACTGAGTTGATCTGTTGGCTTTATTATACCACAATGTACCCGGCAAAATGTGCCATGATCGAGATGTTCTGACAAATCCACAGAGCAAAAAAGACCGCCGCACGGATGTGCGGCAGCCTTTGAAATACTATCCTAATCTGGAACAGATCAACCCTTCTTAAAGAAATCCGGAATCTTGATCTGTGTCTCCTGGATGTTGCTGGTCGGAGCACTGGGAGTGCGGGGTGCTGCTTTCGGAGCAACCGGCGGCACTGACGGAGCCTTCGGTGCATCCGGAGCACCTGCCTCAGCAACCGGGATCTCCTCGGCCTCTTCGCCGCGGCGGATCCTGTGTGTGCTCTCCAGTCTCTTTCTAAGCGGGGAGTTCTTCTGCTCTTCAGCAGAGCGCAGGCCTGTGGCGATGACGGTAATGGTCGCCTCATCAGGCTTGGTGTCATCATACATCGCACCAAAGATGATGTTGGCCTCATCGCCTGCCAGATCCTGTACATACTCAGCAGCATCGCTGGCATCAACGAGTGTGATGTCACCGGAAATGTTGATGATGACGTGAGATGCACCGTTGATCGTGGTGTCAAGCAGCGGAGAAGCAACCGCTTCCTTGACGGCCTCGAGTGCCTTGTCGTCGCCTTTGCCCTGTCCGATACCGATATGGGCGATGCCCTTGTCGGTCATGACGGTCTGGATATCTGCAAAGTCGAGGTTGATCAGGGACGGTACATTGATCAGGTCCGTGATGCCCTGAATACCCTGCTGCAGGACTTCGTCTGCTTTCTTCAATGCTTCCGGCATCGTTGTCCGACGGTCAACGACCTCGAGAAGCTTATCATTCGGAATAACGATCAGCGTATCAACTGTCTCTTTCAGACGCTCGATACCGGCAATCGCGTTGTTCATACGTGCCTTTGACTCGAAAACGAACGGCTTTGTGACAACGCCGACTGTCAGTGCGCCCATCTCACGGGCCAGCTTTGCGACAACCGGGGTCGCGCCTGTGCCTGTGCCGCCGCCCATACCGCAGGTGACAAAGACCATGTCTGCGCCCTTGATCGCATTGGCGATCTCCTCGCTGCTCTCTTCCGCTGCCTTCTTACCAACGTCCGGCTGCGCTCCGGCGCCAAGGCCTTTAGTCAGTTTCTCGCCAATCTGCACCAGAGTCGGAGCCTTGCAAAGCTGCAATGCCTGTTTATCTGTATTGACGCCGATAAACTCCACTCCTGCAATCTGCTCT
>CADBOU010000055.1 GCA_902796355.1 uncultured Lachnospiraceae bacterium | reverse complement strand
CTTTACCCGGATCACATATAAAAGTTATTGTTACTATTTTTTATGGGAGGAAAATGTAAAAATGAGAAAGAACTTCAAACTGGTATCAATCTTCATGGTTCTTGTCATGGCATTGTCCATGATGGCAGCGTGCGGAAGTAAAGAAGAGGCTCCGGCGGAAGAGCCTGCGAAAGAAGAAGCCGCCAGCGAGGATGCACTTGGCGCACCCGAGGTGACAACTGTTAAATGGAACTCTGGTACTTCCAAGAATGTGCTGATTACTATCGCCAATGAAAAGGGATACTTTGAGGATGAAGGCATCACAATCGAAGAAGTCCCGGCTGATGAAAATAACAGCGCAATGGCACTTCTTGCATCCGGTAAAGTTGATGTGGTTTCAAATGCCGGAACATCTAATCCTCTTGATCAGATTTCGCAGGGCGTTGATCTGACAATCTTCGGAGGACATATGGTACAGGGCGCTATGCCGATCATCGCCAAGAAAGGTACTGAGTGGAATGGTGTTCAGGATTTTGTAGGCAAGAAAGTTGTCGCAAATACCAGCTACTTTGCGCTGACAGGTGCTGTTATGAACCTCGGTGAGGAGAAACCGCTCGAGGCAGTTGAGTGGATCGAAGGAATGGATTATCCGGATGCTCTTGCAATGGTCGAGAGAGGCGAGGCAGACTATGCACTTCAGGGAACAGGAAATGTTCAGACATGCAAAGAGTCCGGGACAGTCGATATCGTTTCCTGGCAGGGAGAGATCATGCCTGATTATTCATGTTGCAGAATGGTTGCTCAGACTGAATTTGTAAAGAATAACCCGAACACACTTAAGCATGTCATGGTTGCCCTTCTGAGAGCACAGGCTTACTATGAAGCAAACAAAGAGGAAGCTGTTAAGCTTCATGCTGCAGCTACAGAGCAGACAGAGGATTATGTTGCTGCTTTCATGCTTGATGAGCACTACAAAGTAAATGTAGATCCGCTTGAGGATTCTGTGCTTCGCGCATGGAACATCCTCGATGAGACAGGATTCTTCAAGGATAAAGATGACAGTGTTAAGATCGAAGACCATATCAACACTGATCTTTACAAGGAAGCACTCGACTACGCAGAGGCGACATACGGCGCAGAAGATGCTGATTTCTATAAGGCGCAGCAGGAGTTCTTTGCAGAGAACAACACCGGAACAGCCAAGAAATAATCATTAAGGACATATATGAATAAGATAGAAGGGTTCTTTCGTAAATACTGGATCACTTTTCTGATCATCGCTTTGATGGTGGGGGCATATGTATTTGTCACATCTAACAAGATGGCAAATCCGTTCTTTTTCCCACCAGCAAAGGACATTGTCCATGCGCTGTGGGAATACAGATACAGAATGCTGGAGAATATGATCGCTTCATTCAAGTTGATCATCCCGGCGATTTGTATCTCGGCGGCCATTGCGCTTGCCGTCGGAACACTGGTAGGGATGAACAGCAGACTCAGAGACGCTTTGCACCCGATCATTTATACGTTCAGCGTGATACCGGCGATCATGCTTTCGCCTTTTGTGTTGCTGCTGGCTCCGACAATAACCGCCGCTGCAATTTTTCTGATCGTATACGGGACAGTCTGGGCGACTATGTTTGCCACGATCACCGGAGTTATGACGGTAGACAAGAGATATCTAGAAAAAGCTAAAACTCTGGAACTTTCAGGTTTCAAGAGGTTTGTGAAAGTAATCCTTCCGGCGGCATCACCGGCAATATTGGCAGGTTTCACCAACTCAATGCGAAGTTCGTTTGTCATGCTTGTTTTCGCAGAGATGAGCGGCGTGCAGAAGGGAATGGGTTTCTTTGTCAAGAAATATTCCACTTCTGGAGTGTTTGCGAACACCTGGGCCGGTTTTATTTTCATGGCGGCAGTATTGGTTATTGTCATGCTGATATTTGAGAGAGTCAAGAGGCATATTCTCAGATGGACCATGAACTGATGTAATTAAAAAAGAAAACAGGCGGGCATAACATGCCCGCCTTGTTTTATGTTATGATTCTAGAAAAAAGAGAGTGGGAAAATGCTGAAATACGTAGACAGGAAAAATACAAACAGCAGTAAGTGGGATAGCCTTAAGGACATGTTCGGGGCAGACGGGCTGCTGCCTCTTTGGGTAGCCGACATGGATTTTCGCATTGATGAACATATCATCAATGCGATGCACGACTATGTTGAGAGGGGTGTCCCAGGTTATTATAAGGTCCCCGACAGTTACTATCAGTCATTTATTGACTGGGAGAAAAATGAGCATGGCCAGGAAGTTGAGCGGGAGTGGCTAAGATTTTCACCGGGGGTCGTGACGGGATTTCACATTGCCATCAATGTGCTGACAGAGCCAGGGGACGGCATATTGATTACAACACCGGTTTACTATCCTTTCATGAATGCAATCAAAAACAATGACAGAAAAACTGTCACTTCCGAATTGATCAATGAAGGCGGACGCTATCATATCGATTTTAATGATTTTGAATCAAAAATTCGCGATAACGATGTCCGTGCCTTCATCCTCTGCTCACCGCACAATCCGGTCTGCAGAGTGTGGACCGAAACTGAATTAAAGCAAATGCTGGATATCTGCAGAAGATACGGCGTGGCGGTCATTTCAGATGAGATCCATCAGGATCTCGTGTTCGGAAGCCACAGACATATACCGTCGCTCAGTTTGTCCGGAGAAGAAGACCGCATCATGATGCTGGCCGCCGCATCCAAGACATTTAATATTGCGGCACTTCAGAATTCATTTGTGGTCATTCCAAATGCCGTTCTGCGGGATGAGTGGGATCATTTTATGGAGGGATTGCGCATCAGCCAGGGTAATGCGATGGGGTATGTCGCGACAGAGGCTGCCTTTACATACGGAAAACCATGGCTTGAAGAGGTGAAGACCGTCATCAAAAGCAACTATGACTATATATGCGGCCAGTTTGCTGAGAAGCTGCCCAAAGTCGTCATGACACCGCTTGAGGGAACCTATCTGGCGTGGGCAGATTTCGGGGCATATCTCACGCCCGAAGAGGTGCAGCCTTTGATGCAGGACAAATGCCGTCTTGCCTTTGACTACGGGCCGTGGTTCGGGGGAGAAGGGAGCGGGTCTTTTATCAGAATCAATCTGGCTACTTCGAGAGAGAACATAAAAGAAATGGTCAGAAGGATCGTAACGCATTTATCAGAGCGGTCCTGACGGAAAAGACACTTTAAAGAAGATGAGAGAGACAAGATATGAAAAAGAGCTGCGGAGGGCAGCGCGCAGAAAAAAGATAAAGATCGCGGTGATGGTGTTATGCATCATCGCGATTACTCTTATTGGCGCAAAGAGCGCACTCCATTTTCATCAGCATCCCTCATACAGCAAAGTGTCTGTACCGGAGTACTCCGGCAAGGCCTCTGTTATCCTGGAGAAGGGGCAGCCCTCTTTTACAGAGAGGCAGATCAAACACCGGAAGTATGAGAAGTTTTCAAAGCTGGACGGGCTCGGGCGCTGCGGTGTTGCGACAGCCTGTATCGGGCCGGAGTCCATGCCGGAGGGAGAGCGCGGTCCGATCGGCGCGGTCAGACCTTCCGGCTGGAAGATCAAAAAATATGACTTTATCGACAACGGCGGGTATCTCTATAACCGCTGCCATCTGGTCGGCTGGCAGCTGACCGGGCAGAATGCCGAAGTGCGCAATCTGATCACAGGGACGCGCTATCTCAACACAGAGGGGATGCTGCCCTATGAAAATCAGGTAGCCTCTTACATCAGACGCACCGGCCATCATGTCATGTACCGCGTGACACCCTATTTCAAAGGAAATGAACTTGTCTGCCGCGGTGTGCAGATTGAAGCTTTATCCGTTGAGGATGGCGGTAAGGGGATCTCTTTTAACGTCTACTGTTATAATGTTCAGCCCGGGGTGGAGATCAATTACAAAAACGGGGAAAGCGAGATTGATCATCAGTAAATAGGTTGCGATGATGATCTGAGTTGCATAAAATAAAGACAGATATTTGTGTCAGGAATGAGGGAATAAGGATGAAAACAATACGACGATGGCTCATAATGCTGATCATGTTGGCAGCGCCGCTCGCGTTTGCCATGTGCTTATCCGGCTCTGTCCGGGCAGAGGAAGAAAGCGGATTTGCACCAAAAAACGGTATTCCGCTTGTGGTTGTAAGGGTCGATGAGCAGGAGCTTCATCAGGATGGAGATAACTGGTACGGGTCAATCGATGACATGAACAGCAGTAAAGATCACTCTGTCAGATGTAAAGGGACCGTTGAGATCATTGTCCCGGACGGATATCAGAGTGAGTTTGGCGGAAATGCGCCGAGCGGAGCCCTCAAGCTGGACTATATCCGCGGCAGGGGTAATTCCACATGGGATCCTGATCCCGGTCGAAAAAAGCCTTACAAGATCAAATTTGATAAAAAACAGGCGCTCTTTGGCATGGATGAGGCCAAAGAATGGGCTTTGATGGCCAACGCCAATGACCGGACACTGATGAAAAACCATATTACCAGCTGGCTGGGAATAGCTATGGGGCATGAGGAGAGTCCGCGCATGATTCCGGTGGATGTGGTCATGACAGATTCGACGGAGAATCCTGCGAAAACACAGTATCTCGGAAGTTATTGTCTCAGCGAACTGGTTGATCTCAAGGGAATCCGATCAGATCTTCATGATCCGAAGAGCTCTGGAGCAACAGAAGGGATTGACACCTGGTATCTGCTGACTATTTATAATGATTATCAGAATGCAGATGAGCCTGAGAGCACTGTCTTTCGGACAGATGGCGGCATCGATCTGATTAACAAAGATCCTTCTTATGATGATACCGACGGCGCTCTTACCGATGAGGAAGAACAGCAGAGAGCTTACATCAGAAAATATGTACAGGATATAGAAGATATCATCATGAAGACAGATCAGATTGATGAAGAGGCACATGAGAGGCTTGCATCGATGGTTGATCTGGAGTCTGTGGCGGATTACTGGCTGGTTCAGGAATTCTGCGGCAATGGTGATGCCTTTGTGACATCAAGTACGTATATGTATAAAAAGAGAGACGGCAAGCTGTGTATGGGGCCGTTGTGGGATTTTGATATCGCATGGGGTACTATCTGGGAGACAGAGGATATCAGTGATCATGAGGATATCAAGGGGCTGAATGGTACACAGATGCCGTGGCTTTTTGAGCTGCGCGATAAAGATCCACTGTTCGGTGAGATCTTAGAGCAGCGCTGGGAAGTCATGAATCAGAAGCTTGCTGAGATGACTCAAACGAATGGTGTTATCGACGGGTATGCATCAGAACTGGCCCTCTCTCAGGCAGAAAATGCCCGTCTCTGGCCGGATCCGCAGGAGTGGGACGACGGGGATGACCAGGATGACACAGCTCCGCCGGAAGTTCATGGTTATCAGGACGAAGTCACAGGCCTGAAGAGATGGATTGATGCACGCCGTAACTGGATCAATGAGCACAGAGAGCAGCTTGGAAAAGTTTACTGCGATGTCTCTTTTGCTGCGGACGATCAGGTGATTAAGACAGTTCGCGTGATGTATGGGGGACAGACACAGCAACAGCTGGCACCTGTGGCGCCCGAAAAAGACGGGGATGTCTTTTCACGGTGGGTTGAAGAGGAAAGCGGAGAGCCTTTTGAATCATATACGATTGACCGTGATATCCGGGTGGTGCCTGAGTATGTCAGAGAAGAGGATGCTGTTGTCCCGGAGCATCTGGTTTTTTCGGAACAAGAAGACTGGACTTCGCTGCAGAGCCAGAGCGTTATACTGAAAACCTGCGGCATCTATCCGCAGGATACCACCAACCGGACAGTCGTCTGGACTGTCGATGATGAGAGTGTCGCTTCCATAGACGACGAGAACAGACTTGTTTTGCACAAGACCGGGAAGACGACCATCACGGCAACCCTGTATAACGGCGTGAGCGGATCATATGTTCTGCATGTTTATGATGAGGAGGAGACATCCAAAGTCAGTACAGAGGCGGTTAGGCCTGATGTTACAGAAGTAACAATGAAGCGGGACGATTTTAAGCAAATCACGTATTCTTTAGAGCCTGAGAATAAACCTGTTGAAAGCACCTATGTTGCGTTTTCATCAAGCGATGAAGAGATTGTGGAGATCGATGAATACGGTGTCCTGACAGCTAAGAAACCGGGAACGGCCGTGATCACTTTAGAAATACCTGTTTATGATGACGAGGAGGAGGCAATTACCGCACAGGTGTCCGTGACTGTCGAACCGAATGTGTATACAATCACGTATGACTTAAATGGCGGGACGCTGGATGGTAAGACCGGTAAGATCACGGAAGAGTATGAAGAGGGGAGTGAGGTGACCGTCAAGGCGGCCCCTGTCCGGGACGGGTATACTTTCCAGTATTGGGAAGGGTCCAGGTATAATCCGGGAGATACGTTTATGGCGACAGAGGACCATACACTTAAAGCGGTGTGGAAAGAGAGCAGTTCCGGGGGTTCTGATGGTTCCGGCCAGTCTTACTCCGGCGCATCAAATGACAGCACCAAGACCGGCGCATCCGGAACAACAGCCAGGGCAGCAGATACCGGCAATACGGCAAAGACCGGCACGGCCAGTAAAAATGCTCAGTCCGCCAAAACCGGTGACACGGATCTTTTGACCCGGTGGTTTGTGCTGATGCTGATCAGCGGGGTGGTGCTCACCGCGTCTGTGATGTCTTTCCGAAAGAGAAAAGCGTAGCGTCTGGGTATAAATATCTGACAGAAGCACATATCATAAAAGTCCTCTGCATCAAGAGAAGATGCAGAGGACTTTTTAACGGATACATTGAATGATTATTTGTCTGCAGCGAGATAATTGTAAACAAGTGCTGCCAGTGCACCGCCGATCAGCGGGGCAACAATGAAGACCCACAGACTGGAGAGCGCGTCTCCGCCGACAAAGATGGCCGGACCAAAGCTTCTGGCCGGATTGACGCTGGTGCCGGTAAAGGCAATGCCGAGGATGTGCACAAGTGTCAGTGACAGACCGATGACAAGGCCGGCGACATTGGCAAATTCAGGCTTGGAGGTGACTCCGAGAATAGCCAGAACAAAGACGAAGGTCAGGATGATCTCGATCAAGAGAGATTTGCCTGCGCTTCCTTCAAACAGTCCATTGGTGCCCAGCCCTGTGTCTGCTCCGAAGAAAATGAGCAGAAGGGCAGCGCCGATTGTGGCTCCGATAAATTGGGAAATCACATAGCCGACAAAGTCTTTTCCAGTCATTTTCCTGCTGATGAGCATGGCGATTGAGACGGCTGGATTGATGTGGCATCCTGAGATGTTGCCAATCGAGTAAGCCATCGCAACGATGACCAGACCGAAAGCCAGCGCTGTCAGGATGTACCCCGGATAATTATCGGTGCTGCATTTTGCGACAACGGCGGTGCCGCAGCCGAAGAATACCAGCACGAGCGTGCCGATACACTCGGCGACATACTTTTTCATAGACTCCATACTAATCCCCTCCTTTTAAATAAAACAGTAGAAAAATGTCTGATTATAGGGTAACATATGAGACAGGAATTATTCAATTGAAAATACTATAGATATTAATCAGAACACCTTTTTTATAAAGAAAGCACAAGATGTGCCGGAAAGGAGACGGATTAATGAGTACCGTCTATGATTTTACAGTCAAAGACAGAGAAGGCAATGATGTCAGTTTAAAGGAGTATGCGGGCAAAGTGCTGCTGATCGTCAACACAGCGACAGGCTGCGGATTTACACCGCATTATGATCCGCTCGAGGCGATGTATAAAGAGATGAAGGATCAGGGATTTGAGATTCTTGATTTCCCGTGCAATCAGTTTGCCAATCAGGCACCCGAGTCTGACGAAGAGATTCATCAGTTCTGTACGATGAAGTTCGGGACTGAGTTCCCGCAGTTTGCCAAGATCGATGTCAACGGGGAGACGGCAGATCCGCTCTTCGCCTGGCTGGCAAGCGAAAAGCCCTTCAACGGGTTCGGGAAGGGCCTTAAGAATGCTGCGTTAAATAAATTTGCCAAAGCCAACAACAAGCAGTTTGGCGATAAGACTTACATCGGCTGGAACTTTACAAAGTTTTTGATCGACCGCGAAGGCAATGTGCTTGAGCGCTTCGAGCCGACAGCCAATATGGATGATGTCAAAAAAGCAGTTGCTGCGGCACTGTAAGGATTACAGTTTAAACAGGAGGAAACCGACCAGTCCCGGTCCGGTGTGAACAGCCATCGATGCGGTGATCTGTTCTGTAAATAAGACCCGGGCCTGCGGCAGTTTACTCTCAACCAAAGCTTTCATGCGCTCCGCCTCGCGCGGAGCGTTTCCATGTCCGATGACCACCCAGCAGGGCACATCGGTATCTTCCATCTCCCCGGTGACCAGATCAAAGAGCTTTTCTTTGCTCTTCTTACTGCCGCGCAGTTTGGCAACCGTGTAGTAGACGCCGTCCTGATCACAGGAGATGACCGGTTTGATATGCAGTGTGTTTGCTGCAAGATAGCCGACCTTGCCAATGCGGCCGCCCTTGTGCAGATACAGGAGTGTATCCATGTAAAACATCAGGTGAGAGTCATAGCGCTTGTGTTCCATGCGTCGTGTGACTTCGTCAAAGGAATAGCCTTTTTTGAGCATCTTGGCAGCCCATATCGCAAAGATACCACTGCCGATAGAGATGTTTTTCGTGTTAAACACATAGGTGTTCAGCTCAGGAAACTCTTCAGCGGCGATGCGGAATGTGTTGATCGTGCTGCTCAGCCGGTCCGAGATGCAGACGGCAATCACATGTGTAAACCCTTCCTGAAGAAGTCCGTCGAAGACTTCCACCAGATCGGAGGGAGAAGGCGTGGCGGTTGTCGGAATCTCCTTGGGAAAACGTTCATAGACCATCTGTGAAATCTGATAACCGTCCTGGTATTCCTGTTCAGGATAAATGATATGCACCGGAATCACCCGGATGTTCAGTTCTTTAGCCAAATAAGCGGGGACATCACCGCAAGAGTCGACGATGACGGCTGTTTTTTCTGCCATTGATAATCTCCTTTTTTATGTTGCGTACAACTGCTTTTAGAATATACTAACAGGCCTGCAGCTGTCAAACCGGACGGGCATCCGGTGCAGAGGTAAAAGTTTTCTTAAAAATGCCGGGAAACGGCAGTTATAGAGCGGATATATGTTACAATAGAAGTCGCATGAACGATAGAAAAACAGTTCGGCGGACAGTACGTTCAGTCACCGTCGTGCAGGAGAAAAGGTATGGCTCAGTATGAAAAGATTTATGTCAGCGTAGATCACGCAGACAGAACAGATGACGGGGTGTCGACAGAGGTTGTCGCACAGGAGATCGCGCGCAGACTGTGTGCGGAGTTCTCATCCAAAATCAATATGGGGATCACAGAGCATAAGCTCTTTGACCAGTTGAATCACGCGTATTGCTTTGATATTAATCTGCCCCGCGGATCGGTGCAGCGGGTTGCTGAGATTGGCTGGGAGACTGTGATGGAAATGTGCGCAGAAGAGGCTGACCCGGGACTGTGTATCCTGCCGCTGATGATGGAAGATGACGGAATGACAGAAGATCTGGCCTCCCACGCGGAGCGCTCCAGGCGCAATGAGATTCTGGAAGAACACCATGACTTGATCAGATTCGGGCAGAGAGCCAAAAGAGAGCCGGTCACCGTGCAGGAAGCGCTGGATATGGCGGCGCAGTTTCCGCAGACGATTCTCAAAGGCGCCGGCAGCAACCGCAGGGGTATGGTCGGCGCACTCGCGGGAGCCGGTTTGCGCATCGGCGGTGATGACGGGCAGTTTATCGGCTCCTATGATATGACACATTTTTCCATTCGGGATTTCGGAAGTGTGGCGCAGTGCATCGGATGTTTTCGCATGAAATACGGCATTGATCCGATTTTTGCCGAGAGAACCGGCGGAGCATTGGGATTTCATGACAGGATTATCTTCGTCAAGGAGGCGAAGGCCGTGCTCAATGCCGGCCGTTTCACACTGATCTGTGCGTTGGGAGAAAACGAGAGGTGGACTCCCTACACGGAAGACGATTTTGGCAAAGCCCCCAGCGGCAATAAATCATGCGAATACTATGAGATGGATCCCGATGAGAAGGATCGTTTTCTCAAGACGAAACGGCGTACGTGCAGTACGTGCCTGTTCAGAAAGCTGACAGATCAGGGGTATATCTGTTCGATAGGACATGAGCCGGTCAAATGACCGGCTCATTTTTTGTGTGTTAATCAGTTGGCGAGAAGCTGGCTGCAGGCGTCTTCTACTTCCGGAAGAGGGTGATCTTTGCTTTCTGCGAACTTTTTGATCTCCTCAATGAGCTCCAGATCCTTTTCATTTAAATCCTGTTCGCCGGCGCGCACGAGGAATCGGCTCAGGATATCGCCGGCATTTGCAAGCGTGGACAGTCCCGGAACCGGCTCATCGGAGAGGAGCAGCCCGATCAATCTTGACATGGCATCAAAGTCTCTGCGGTTCATCTTGTGATTCAGCCGCTTTTCTGCCTCCGAATTCATAAAGACCGGAAAAGCTGAATATCCCGGGAGCACGTTGTTGTTGACTCCCTCATAAAAGAGCCAGTCACGGATCTCATCTGTCTCGGCCCGCAGGCGGTCGATTGCGTGGATGCGGCCCCAGCCGTGCACCTTTTTGACCAGATTAAAGATTTCCTGTGTGCCGGTCCGCCACATCAGCATGCTGATCACGCAGGAGATGGTAAATTCATCGGAAAGCGCCAGCGTGCGGATCGTGTTTCTGAAGCCTTCGTCTACGCACTCGAAAAGATCGGAAATGCCCAAACCGAATTTGACACACTCCTTGTCAGCCGAGGTCTCCATCAGCCAGCACGCAAAGTTGAACAGGTTTTCTTCATTTAACACGTCAATGTGATCGGCAATATACTGCTGTACGTCTGCCATGACCGTGAGAGCATGGCTTCTTTGGCCCAGTTCAATGGCGGTTCTTTCCGCTTCCTCAAACTGACCGTCCGAGGCAGCGCGCAGGAATAATTCGATTTGTTTTTTATCTTCTTCGGTTGCTTCCTTTTTCGGCACATGAAAGATGTAGATACCGTCGGCAGCGCCTGGCGCAAAATGCATCTGTCCGCCCTGATCCTGCGGCAGCAGGAAGTTTTCCGGGAGCTCACCGTCTTTTACATGATCACAGATATATTGATAGATGGATTGATTTGTCTTTTTGGCCATAGTTGCCGTTCCTTTCAAATGGATTTCCTTTTGCCAGTATATTTTACAGGATTAAAAAGATGCCCGCAAGAGGTGCAAAAAAGCTCTTGCATTTGTACAGAGATTGTGTATAATAACTATATGAGACATAGTGTCTCATATAAAAAAGAGAGGACGGCGAGATGAGATCAAAGAACCCGGTTGTGATGGAAAAGATCAAGTCATTTGTGGAGGGATATTACCGCAGACACCAGACATCGCCTTCGATCAGGACGATTGCCGGCGGTACCGGTATCTCTAAGGCGACTGTGCAGCGCTACCTTGTCGAGATGGATGACCGGGGGATGGTGGCATACAGCCCGAAGGAGGCAGAGATTGCGACGGGCGTCACCAGAAAGTGTGCAACCGGATATTTTTCCGCGCCCCTTGTCGGATCAATCCGCTGCGGCGACCCGGAGAGCGAAGAGGAGCAGGTTGAGGAGTATGTGAACCTGCCGGAGTCCATATTCGGGAAAGGCCATTGCTATCTGCTGCGTGCACAGGGAGACTCCATGACAGACGCCGGGATCGAGGAGGGAGATCTTCTGGTGATCCATACGCAGCAGGAGGCACATATCGGCGATATCGTCGTCGCGCTTGACCAGGACAGACAAAACACGCTCAAGCGCTATGGCGGGCGCAGTAAGGAGAGCGGGAAGTTCCGCCTGGAGTATATGAACGAAGCGCGGTACCCCGGCAGGGTGATCGAGGTGCCGGAGTTTACAGTCCAGGGAGTTGTCCGCAATATTATCAAATCTTTGTAAATAAGGGGGAACGTTAGATCGCAGCCGTGCGGGCCCGGGCAACCGGGCCTGCCGCTGTCTCTGACGTACGCAGGAGATATGAGCAAGCAGAGGACCTATTTTTGCATCGACATGAAGTCTTTTTATGCATCAGTCGAGTGTGCTGAGCGTGGGCTTAACCCATTTGAGACCAATTTGGTCGTGGCAGATCCGTCGCGGGGACGGGGAGCGTTGTGTCTGGCGGTCTCACCAAAGCTTAAGAGCTATGGGGTCGGAGGACGGGCACGGCTATATGAAATCCCGGGCAACCTGACATATATTGCCGCGCTGCCGCGCATGAAGCTCTACGTGGAGTATGCGGCGGACATCTATGAGATGTATCTGGATTATTTTGACCCGGCAGATGTTCACGTATATTCGATCGACGAGTCCTTTATTGATGTGACAGACTATCTGGAGTTATATCGGATGACACCGCGGGAGCTGGCGAAAAAGCTCATGGATGAGATTGCGGAGCGCATGAGGATTCCTTCAACTGCAGGGATCGGGACAAATCTGTTTCTGGCGAAAGTGGCCCTGGATATCACGGCCAAGCACACGCCGGATCACACGGGGTATCTGACAGAAGAGAGTTTTAGAAAGACGCTGTGGGATCACAGGCCGATCACCGATTTCTGGCAGATTGCGGGCGGCATTTCCAGGCGCTTAAACCGGCTCGGGATTCAGACCATGCGAGGGATCACAGAGATGCCGCCGGAGATTTTATACAAAGAGTTCGGCGTCAACGCGGAGCTGTTGATCGACCATGCGTGGGGGAGGGAGAGCTGCCGCATGGAAGATATCAAGAATTACCGCAGCAAGAGCCATTCGGTATCCTTTTCCCAGATTCTCCCTTATGACTACAGTTTCGAGCGGGCCCGCGTGGTGATGAAGGAGATGATTTTAAACGGATGCCACGAGCTGATGAAGCGGGGAGTGATCTCCCGCAAGATATGGATCGGGATTAATTACACCAGCAACGCATTGCCGGCAGCGCACGGACACGTCAACATCCCTGATGCGACGGCGCTTTACTCTCTGATGGAGCCGGCAGTGATGGATTTGTACGACCGGATTGCCGACCGGAAGGTGCTGATCCGGCGGCTGTCGATCAGCTTTGGTGATGTGTGTGACGAGGGCTGCGAAGGGTACGGACTGTTTTCTGACTGGCATGCGCTTGAGCAGGAGAAAGCGCGCGAGAAGGCAGTGCTGGAGCTGTCACAGCGCTACGGTAAAAATGCTGTTCTGCGCGGGACAGATTTTCTGATGGGCGCCACGCAGCGCGAGCGCAATGAGATGATTGGCGGTCACCGGGCCGGGTACGGAGATTTACCGGATAAAGGAAAAAACGGAGATAAAGATATATGATGAGCAGACAGGACAGGGCCAAGCAGTTTTTGCCCTTTGATGCGATGAAGGGACTGACAGAAGCCCTGCGGGAGAGAGAAGAGAGGCATGCGCGCACAGAGCGGCGGGAGATTGGCGAGGAGCAGCAGGAGGCCAACTCGCAGGTGCTGGCCCGGATTGAAAAAGGGATGCGCGTGGAGGTGCAGTGTTACCGGGCTTTTCATGATACGGTGCGGGAAGGCGTGGTATCGCGCATCAGTCTGCCGTATCACTTTCTTCTGATAGAAGAAGACCGGATCGCGTTTGAAGATATCTACGCGATCCGGATTCTGGACTATTAAATCAGGCTGACGGGCCGGCTCAGCGCTTTTTGAGGGCGGAGGCCAGAGCCCATTCCGGGCCGAAAAGGGTTTTTGCAATCCACACGAGAAAGACTAAGACTAGGATGGGAATCAGGCAGGAGGTGACGATCAGGACAGCGATCGCCTCCAGGAGGCTGCTCAGCGTTGTTTCAAACTGATCAACCAGGCCAGAGACACCATTTTCAAATTTGGATATAAAGCGCTTCCAGGCGCTTTCATCTTCATCCGAGGCATTCTTTTCGATTGCCTCGGCATTTTTTTGCGCTGCTTCTAAAGTTTCATTGATTGAATCCTGATACGTGTGTTCGATGGCACCGGACAGGAGGATGCTGACCGGCACGAGGAGATAAATGATCATGCCGAAGGCGACCAGCTTGCCGGCAAAGCGCCGGATCTTAATCCGCGAGATAAAGCCGTAATCCTCCCGCTGCCAGAGATATGTAATGATTAAAAGGATGCAGGCGGCCGGAATCAGAAAGCGGAAGGAGAGCAGACCGGTCAGTGTAATCAGATACTTTTCAAAATAGATGGCGCATAAAATCAGCAGGAAATACTTGCTCAGATCGGCCAGTTTATCCGCGATCGGTGTACCGGCATCGCCGGGAATTAAGGTAATGCCAGCCGATGAAGCGGTAGCTCCGGCGGCCAGTTTCAGGACATTGTCTTTCTTTTCGTCGAGAGCGGCGATGGCTTTGGTATGATGCTCCACCGATGACGTCCAGTTTGCCACAACCGTGGCGGATAAGATAGCGATGAGGGCAAGAACGGCAACGATGATCATGAGTTTTTTCTTTTCTTTATCCATTTCTTATCCCTTTCTGTGCGCAGGGGAGCCCCTGTCAGCATCTGTGAAACAGACGAAAGATGATCTTACGCTTATATTGTATCGGGAAAGTACAGAACAGAGCAATATATTTTCAAAAAACGTTCCTAAAACACACGAAAAGCCAGTAAAATGCTTGCATTTGCAGTTAGTATATGCTAACATTTGGGTTAGCTTAAACTAATTAGCATCAACTAACAGAAGTGTGTACCGCCCATCAGCGGCGGACAAATGAGAGGGCTGAGAGAAAATGACATTACTGGAAGGCAATATTGGAGAGACATACATGATCAAAGAGATCAACACGACGGATGAGGATATGAATGCATTCCTGTTCCGTCTTGGCTGCTACAGCGGCGAGCCGATTACGATGGTTTCCAAGAAGAGGAAAAGCTGTGTGGTCGTCATCAAGGACGGGCGTTACAACATCGACAATATGCTCGCGGAGGCCGTGATCGTCTGAGAGCAGTTTTTCAAAAAGGCAGGTATATCTGTTTCGTGACGACACGGGGCAGAATGCAAATAGAAATTCATATAAAGAGAGGGAAAGTAGTATGAGAATTGCGTTTGCCGGCAATCCCAACAGCGGTAAAACAACCATGTACAATGCGCTGACGGGACGAAATGAGAAGATTGGTAACTGGGCCGGCGTTACCGTTGGAAGGAAGGAATTCCCTGTCAAAGAGGAGTTTACCAAGGGAGAGGAAGTCATTGCTGTCGATCTGCCCGGTGCTTATTCCATGTCTCCGTTCACACCGGAGGAAGGAATCACGAGTGAGTACGTGCGTGATGAGCATCCGGATGCGATTATCAACATTGTTGATGCGACAAACTTGAGCCGCAGCCTGTTCTTTACGACACAGCTGCTTGAGCTGGGAGTCCCGGTTGTTGTTGCGCTGAACAAGAGCGATATCAATGACAAAGAGCACACGCAGATCGATGAGGTTAAGCTTCAGGAAAAGCTCGGCTGCCCGGTCATTAAAACTATTTCCACAGCCAGCGGCCACGAAGATCTGCACAAAGTGATCGAGGCAGCAATTGCCTTAAACGGCAAAGGACAGAAGGCGCCGTATCTCCAGGCGGATATCGATCTGCATGACAAAAATGCAGTCGACGCAGAGGATCGTAAGCGTTTTGCTTTTGCCAACGACATTGTCAAAGAGGTCGAGGTTCGTGAGGTTGCATCCAGCGAGACAACCAGCACAGATAAACTCGATGGCGTTCTGACAAACCCGATCGCCGGTATTTTGATTTTTGCAGCGGTCATGTATCTGGTGTTCTCTATCTCCCAGGCATGGGTCGGACCGTTTATCGCGGACTGGCTTGTCGGCTGGATTGAGACATTCCAGGGCTTTGTAGCTGATAAGATGGCCAACAGCCCGGCTGTTCTGACTACCATCATTGCAGACGGCATCGTCGGCGGTGTCGGCGCGGTTGTCGGCTTTTTGCCACTCGTTATGGTTATGTATTTCCTGATTGCCCTGCTTGAAGACTGCGGCTATATGGCCCGCGTCAGCGCGGTGCTTGATCCGCTGTTTAAGCGCGTCGGCCTCTCCGGCAAATCTGTTATTCCGATCGTCATCGGAACCGGCTGCGGCATCCCGGCTGTCATGGCCTGCCGCACCATCCGTGATGAGCGCGAGAGGCGCGCGACATCCATGCTGACGACATTTATCCCGTGCGGCGCCAAGATCCCGGTCATCGCACTGTTTGCCGGAGCTTTCTTCGCAGGGGCAAGCTGGGTCAGCTTTGTCAGCTACTTCCTCGGTCTGGCGCTGATCTTCCTCGGCGCGATACTGGTTAAGGCAGTGACAGGGTACAAATACAGAAAGTCATTCTTTATCATTGAGTTCCCGAAATGGAAAGTTCCGAGCTTAAAGCGCGCGTTCTTCTCCATGCTTGAGCGTGCGAAAGCTTATATCATTAAAGCAGCAACTATTATCCTTGTCTGCAACCTTGTGGTACAATTAATGCAGACATACAACTGGCACTTCCAGGTTGTTGAAGAAGGCGCTGAGAGCACTTCGATCCTCGCTACGATT
>CADBOU010000054.1 GCA_902796355.1 uncultured Lachnospiraceae bacterium | reverse complement strand
TCGGGATATGAACAGATCGTGAAAGCCATTCAAAGTGTACAGGATGGCGAAAGGAGCAAGGAGGCCGGGAATGATTAGTTTGGTTCCGCATGATTTAAATGAATTGGCTGATATGCTCGCCTCAGCGCCTGCCCGCACGAAAGTGATTGCCGGGGGAACGGATCTGGTGATCCAGATGCGGCAGGATGCGCAGCAGCCGAATGCGCTGCTGTTTATCGGAGAGGTGCCGGAACTGCGGCAGATAAAGGCTGGTAAGGACCGGGTTTTGATTGGCAGTGCTGTCACCATGACACAAATCGCACAAGCTACCTTATTTTCTGAATGCCTGCAGGCGCTGCAGGAGGCAGCGGGAGGCGTCGGGTCGCTTCAGATTCGCAACCGCGCCACCATTGGGGGCAATATTGCCGGCGCAGCGCCTGCAGGAGATCTTCATGGGGTTCTCTGTCTGTTAGGAGCCAGCGTGATTGTATTTGATCAGCATCAGCAGATGAGCAGCATACCCGTTTATGATTTCGTTACTGGGCCCGGGACTGTGCGCCTTGACACGGGCCAGATCATTTACGGGTTTGAGATTCCGGTGAAAGAGCGCATTACACATTTTAAAAAGCTGGGTTCCCGCAGGAAGGTCACAATCGCCAAGATCAATATTGTGATGGGTATGAAGATTGATCAAAGCGGCTTGATTGAAGAGGCTGAAGTCTGGGCATCAGCGATTGCCCCCAGGCCGGTCTGCATGGGGGAAGCGGCTAGGAGACTCGTCGGGCGTCATATCTGTGAGGCGCATCTCGCGGATGATGTCAGCGGCCCGGTCGCAGATATCATTCTTGATCAGAACCGCCCTTCCGGCGCGTACAAGAGCCGCGCAGTCAGGGGGCTGGCAGAGGATGTGATCAGGATGTTTAAAGCAGACTGATACATTTGTGATCTATCGGATCAAAAGGTCAGACGGGATGTCCGGCCTTTTATTTTTTGTTATAATAACTGTGTTTATACAACGCAAAGGAAAGATGATGACGGAAACTGATCACAAAAATAATAAAACACACTTGGATCCTGCGAAACCGGACGCCGGCTCAAGCGCACTTTCCCCCCGCAGCGACATGGCCAGGCGCTACGCTGTCCTGATCATGGGGATCGTGATCATGAGCTTCGGGATTGCCTTTTGCATCAAAGGCGATCTCGGGACGACGCCGATCTCATCACTCCCCTATGTCACGAGTCTGATGTCGGGACTGACCGTCGGGACGACCACGATCATCTTGCATATCACGCTGATTTTACTGCAGATCTTGCTCCTGCGCAGGAAATATAATCCGATCCAGCTGCTGCAGCTTCCTGTCGCATTGGCCTTCGGGTGGACGATTGATCTGGCGCTGTTCATCATCAGAGGAGTGAACCCGGAAAGCTATCCGGCGCGCTGGGCCGTCTGCCTTTTGGGGACAGTCCTGGTGTCCATCGGCGTGGCCTGCGAGGTGATCGCCGATGTCGTGACGCTCGCCGGAGAAGGATTTGTCATCGCAGTCACAAAGGCATTTCATTTACCGTTCCCGCCGGTGAAAATCGGATTCGACGTCTTTCTGGTGGCCCTGTCTGTCGTGCTGTCCATCACATTTTTGGGCGGCGTGCACGGGGTGCGCGAGGGGACCGTTGCGGCGGCCTTTCTGGTCGGGTTGATGTCAAAGCCGCTGATCCGCAGATTTTCTTTGGGGGCTTCATGAAAGAAATCATTCGAAAACACATCATCTTCTATGGCTGGGTTCAGGGAGTCGGCTTCAGGTACCGCGCCCGCAACGCGGCTGACCACTTCGGCGCGACCGGCTGGGTCAGAAATGAATACGACGGCTCGGTCACCATGGAAATTCAGGGGACCGAAGAGCAGATCGATCAAGTGATTCTGGCGATTGAAAAAGGCGCATTTGTGAAAATTGAAAACATGGATGTGAAAGATATTCCTGTGGAGCCTGCGGAGTACGGGTTCAGGACAGAGTTTTGTTAGGCAGCAGGCGGCAGTTTGGATAGCCGATTGGCAGTTGAATTGCAAAGGCTTCCACAATGGATTTGAGACGATTTCGGGTAAAAACTGTCCAAAAGGATTTAAGCACCAATAATTTCGGTGTTTTTTATTAAATAGTGCGTTTTCACACCAATATTTCAATGTATATTTGGTGTAATACTGTGTGACACCTGGAAATACACCAAATCTGTTGGTGTGTTTTTGTGATTTAACATATATAACACCACTATGCTTGTCCGAAGTAGAATCACTAAACCGCTCGATTAATCCGTCTGTCAGGCGCCTTTTGACCTGCCGGTGTGGCAGATGATGTATTTGATTAGAAACACCACACTATTCGGACTGCCAAATCACCTTCAGAAGCTTCAGAGTGTGTTATTTTTATAAAATAATTGTGCGCAACATACTGTCTCTCTCTGAGCTTGTTTAAAACCAGGGAAAAAGTGTGGCGGAACGAAGAGATAGGAAGGTATCACACACTTTTTGCATTTCATTTCTAAATCATGGAAATCACTAACCAGAAAATAGAGCATGTATGTAAAAGCTCCCATTTTACAGAGCTGTCCGAACACAGAAGCACTACAGACACAGGCATCCATTTTCCGAATGTTTGAGATGCAAGGTTCGATAATGTTATAATAGACTAGCAAATGTAAAAAACACCCACAAATGAGCTCGGCACCATGGATTTTGAGGTACAGTAATGTTTTTTATCATGGGAATCAGTCAGGGAAGTAAAGAGTTTGGCTTTACGCAGGGCGCGGTTTGCCGCGCCTGCGGCCGTTCGGGTCAGTATATCGTGTTCATGACCTACACGGTGCTGACCCTCTTTTTCATCCCTGTCTTTAAATGGAACCGCCAGTATTTTGTCCGCATGAGCTGCTGTGGTACGACATACCGGCTCGATCCGGAGGTCGGGAAGGTGATTGCCCGCGGCGGGCAGGTCGAGATCCAGCCTCAGGATTT
>CADBOU010000053.1 GCA_902796355.1 uncultured Lachnospiraceae bacterium | reverse complement strand
TCTGGCTGTGCATACCATATAAAACTCGCTGCCGGCATATGTCGGCAGCGAGTCTGCTTTGTGTTTTTGAATGTTTTACAGTTCGAGGCAGATGGTGCGCCCGGCGGGCTCATACTTACGGTATGCCACCCCGGCGGCATCCATCATCCTTTTGGAAGCCTTGACGCCGGTTGTATCGGCGTATTTATCGCAGTCATACACGAGCTCGCGGATCCCGCACTGAATGATTGCCTTTGCGCATTCATTGCACGGAAAGAGCGTCACATACATGCGTGCATCTTTGAGGCTGGCTCCCGGATAGTTCAGTATCGCATTGAGCTCACTGTGGGTTGAGTAGAGATATTTGTTGTCCAGATCTGTCTCTCCTTCGCGCTCCCACGGAAAGTCATCATCGGAACAACCGATCGGAAATCCGTTGTATCCCATGGAGAGAATCTTGTTTTCCTTGCTGACGATGCAGCACCCGACCTGTGTGTTGGGATCCTTGGAACGCTGCGCAGACAGCTTGGCAATCCCCATGAAATACTCATCCCACGTGATATAGTCTTCTCTTTTTGTACTCATCACTGACCTCCTGCGCCTGTAGGCACGTTATCTGGTTCCATACATGCGGTCGGCGGCATCGCCGATACCCGGCACGATATAACCGTCCTCATTCAGCTTTTCATCGATGGCACAGACAAGAATATCGACGTCCGGATGATCCTTCTGCAGCCGATCAACGCCTTCCGGTGCTGCAACAATACTCATGATACGAATGTGACGGATGCCTTTTTCCTTGAGAAGATCCACCGCCGCTGAAACCGATGCCCCGGTTGCAAGAAGCGGATCCAGCAGCAGCACGTCGCGCACGGCACAATCGAGCGGCAGCTTGCAATAGTATTCAATCGGCTCTTTTGTATTGCCGTCACGGTAGACACCGATATGACCGACCTTTGATGTCGGTTCGAGTGTCAGGACGCCTTCCACCATTCCGAGTCCTGCGCGCATGATCGGGATGACCGCCAGATTCTTTCCTTTGATCTGTTTGACTGTCGCCGGACCGATCGGTGTCTCCACCTCTTTGTCCTCAAGCGGCAGATCCCGTGTCGCCTCATAGCACATCAACATCGATATCTCTGTGATCAGCTGTCTGAACTCTTTCGCGCCAGTCTCTTTATTTCTTAAAATGCCCAGTTTGTGCTGAATCAACGGATGATCCATAATCTCCAGTTTTGCCATATTGTACTCTCCCTTCACCTGTTACGGTTCCTTGTCTTTTCCGGCGGAGCCGGCGGCTGCCTTTTTCAGCCGATTCATGAGCGCAAATCCTATCCCGCTCTCATCAAAAGTTTCGCTGAAAATTATATCTACGCCCTCACGGTCAAATTCCCGCAGGGATTTAAACAGATTGTGTGCCAGTGCCTCCTCATCATCCTCGCTGCCCAGGATCTTGACACTGGCTCCCTGATAACAGCCGGCATTCTCACTGCACGTTAAAACGCCGACCTTTTTTCCGGTTCTCATCGCTTGTTCACAAAGCGTCCGGATCCGGCCTGTCACATCCTCTCTGGCATCGTCCCTGCCGATCAGATAGAGCGGTGCCTGCGGCGCGTAATGCCGGTATTTCATCCCCGGTGCCCGCGGTGCGCCGTCCTGATCATCAACCGCTCTGTGCAGCCTGACCCCGGGAACACAGCTTTGCACCATCTGCAGCGTAATGGCTCCCGGTCTGAGAAGCTCCGGCGGATCTGACGTCATATCGATAATGGTCGATTCCAATCCAATCACTGATGCGCCGTCGTCAAGAATCATGTCGATGCGCCCGTCCATGTCCTCGAGCACATCCCGTCCTGTGGTCGGGGAAGGCTTGCCGGATAGATTGGCACTCGGCGCACAGACAAATCCTCCTGCGCTTTTGATCAGCCGCTGTGCTGTGTGCTGATCGGGAAATCTCACCGCAACAGTATCACGCCCGCCGGTTGTCTCATCCGGTACGCAGGCTTTTTTGTGAAAGATCATCGTCAGAGGCCCGGGCCAATACTTTTCGGCCAGAACCCTCGCGGCCTCAGGAATCTCCTGCGCGATGTCCTGCAGACTGTCTGTATCGGCAATGTGCACGATCAGCGGATTGTCGGAGGGGCGTCCCTTCGCCGCGTAGATCTTGCGCGCTGCATGGTGATTGAGCGCATCACCGCCAAGTCCGTAAACGGTCTCTGTCGGAAAGGCAACCAGTCCGCCGGACCGAATCACGCTTCCTGCTTCCTCGATGGCTTCCTGATCGGTGTTATCATTTGCTAACAGGATATACTTCGTGTTCATTCGTTTATTCTACCACATATGCTGTATGGCCGCTTTTATTTATAAATTTTTATTAATATTTATACTTTTTTAATCTTATACACTTGATTAATTCACAATTTCCTGCTATTGTAAATGGAGATAAATGAGGTTTACCTTATTTATCACCCCTCATGTGTGATTTTCCGGTGCCCCCATCGGGAAATCCGCACTTTATTCTCATTCCTTTAGTATCTATAGTAT
>CADBOU010000052.1 GCA_902796355.1 uncultured Lachnospiraceae bacterium | reverse complement strand
GCAATCTGCCTCCTGCGCAGCTGCCCGCAGGCCCCGTCGATATCAGCGCCCATTTCCCTTCTTATAGTACCATTTATTCCGTTTTTTTCAAGTTTATTTTGAAAATTGACAACATGTTGACGATTTGGCCGCTCAATTTTTGATTTTGCCCCTACATCTTCTCCCTTTGAGCCTCTGCGCACCGGGTTGACCGGAATCAGGTTGACATGCGCGTGCCGGCCTTTAAGCAGTCTTGTGAGCGCGCGCACATCCTCATCGGTGTCGTTGACCCCCGCCACAAGCGCGTACTCAAATGTCTCGCGCCGCCCGGTCGCCTCCCGGTAATCATCGCACGCCTTCATCACCTCATCAAGCGGGTAGCGCCTGGCGACCGGCATCAGCTTCTCGCGCTTTTCCTGCGTCGGGGCGTGGAGCGAAAGTGCCAGCGTAATCGGCATTTTCTCATCGGCCAGCCGGTAGATCCCCGGCACGATTCCGCAGGTGGAAAGTGTGATATTTCTCATGCTCATGTTCTGGCCGGCCGGATCTGCGAGCAGACGGATGAATCCGATCACTTCCTCGACATTGTCAAGCGGCTCACCAGTTCCCATAATGACAACATTGGACACCGGTTCCCCGACAAGGCGCTGTGTCTCATATACCTGTGCCAGAATCTCACCGCGTGTTAAATCGCGCACCTTGCCGCCAATCGTTGAAGCACAGAACGTGCATCCCATCGCGCAGCCCGCCTGCGAGGAAACACAGACAGAATTGCCGTGATGATAAGGCATGAACACTGTCTCGATGCACTGCCCGTCCGTCAGCTCATAGAGAAACTTATTGGTCCCGTCGATCTTTGAAACCTGTCGGCGCAGCGCCGTAAGAGGCGCAGGATTAAAGCTTGCCGCCAGTTTACAGCGCAGCGTCTTGGAGAGGTTGGTCATCTCGTCAAACGACGTGACCTGCTTCTTGTGGATCCACGAAAAGATCTGTCCGGCGCGGTAAGCCGGCTCACCGTGCTGCGCAGTCCACTCCCGGATCGCCTCCAGATCAAGGTCCTGCATTGGCTGCAAGTCTGATCTCTGCAGTGGTTTTTTCAATTGTCCGTCTCGATTTGCGGTGGTCATATTCTCTCCTGCTGCTCCTTGCAGTTTCGTGTGGGGTTTTTCTGATTTCAAGCTAAATACCACACCGCCTGGCTTCGAAAGCTGCTGCACTTCTGTTATGGTGTGGTGTTATTCTTGTTTTCTGCTGGATACCACACCATTTAGCTCTGAAGGCTACATAACTTTCCACTTCAGTGTGGTGTTCTTTTTGTTTCTTGCATTACGCCACACAATCTGGAACCAGTATTAACCAATTTTTCAATTTCAGTGTGGGACTTCCCACGTTTTCAGATAGAAACCACACTTTCCGGCTCTGGCAGCTTCTTTGCATGTCTTTTCAGTGTGGTTATCATCATTCTTTCTGGTTTTCAACACACTTAAGCATGCCGACCATATATGCAAAGTGTATTAGTGTGGTAAATCTCTTGCTCTGCAATATTGACCACACCAGATCACTTTTCCTTTCTCAACAGCGCTACAAAGAATCCGTCATGCCCCTTCTGCGGGAACAGCTGGATCATCTGTGGCTCATGTTCATCGAAGTCACATCCTTTACCGGAAATACATCGTGGTGATATGAGCCTTAACTCAGGATGTCTGCTCATGATCTTCTCGATCTGCCCGTCATTCTCCGCGCGGCAGACGGTGCAGGTTGAATAAACCAGATAGCCGCCGGGTTTCGTATAGCGGACAGCGTTTTCAAGGATTGCACGCTGCACAGCGGCGAGCGCATCGATATCTTCGGGCTTTAAGCGCAGTTTGATATCCGGCTTATGCGCCATCACCCCCAGGCCGCTGCAGGGAACATCTGCCATAACAACATCCCACTGCTCCTGCCACTCAGGCCGGAAAATTGTTGCATCGGCCGCCTTAAAATCTATGTTCGTAAGGCCCAGACGCTGGGCGTTTTCCTGCATGACAGGGATCTTCCCCGTGCGGATGTCGCAGGCCAAAACCCGGCCGGATCTGTCTGCTGTCTGTTTTGCCTTCGCAGTCCGGCCAACTATCGCTGTCTGCCCTGCCATCACAAGACGCTCGGCCATCTGCGTGGTCTTTCCGCCCGGCGCCGCGCATAAGTCGAGCACCTGATCGCCTGCTTTTACCGGTGCAGCCTCACCGGCAGTCATCGAGCCGGCATCCTGAATATAAAAATACCCCTCCTCATATCCGGGGAGTTCCCGGATCGGCCGGTCCGGGGTAAATATGACTGCGGGCAGAGATGGATCTGCGCGGCAAATGATGCCAGCTTCCTTCCAGCGCTTAAGAAGGTCATCGCGCGTCGTTTTTGTCCTGTTTACACGAGCCGTGAGCGTGTTCTGCTCAGCCATCAGTCCTTCCAGGATCTCATGCGTTACAGATGGGCCATAGTCAGCCAGCCACAGCTTGATGATCCACTTTGGGACCGAATAACAGACAGATGCCTGCCGGACCCATTTCTTGCTTCCAACTGACACTGCTGGATCGATGATACTCCACCTGCTGCCATTTACGCCTGCAGCCTTGCCTGCGTCAG
>CADBOU010000051.1 GCA_902796355.1 uncultured Lachnospiraceae bacterium | reverse complement strand
TCGGCCCCGGCGCGGTTGACATCATTGGCGATGATATACTCTGCCCGCGTGCGCACAATCTCCCCGCAGTCTGTCTCAAGTCCCGTATCTCCGACCGGCATCGGGTTTGTCTCAAACACCTCCTCCCGCCACTTGCGGATCATCTCCTCTTTCGTCTCAATGATCGGCGTGATTAAGGCCTGGCGCTCGGGACGAAGTTGATCGAAAATCTGTTCTGCAGTGACTGGTGGATATCTGCTCATAAGCTTTTTGACCAGCATCAATCGTTAACCGGCCTGAGGGCGCGTTTTGTAAACTCGCTCTCTTCATCTCTATCAGGCTCTCCAGACATTCTGCCCGCTTTGCCAACACATCAATAGTTCTCATCATTTTTTCTCCTTTCATAAACTGATTACCGAGCTTATTCATAAACAATCTGTTTGCTCGGCTTCTTCACCTCACTTGCATACTCTCTTTCTTCCATTTTCCGAGCAAATGTTGCAAAACGATTTGTTTGCTCGGCTTTTCCGCCCTGCACCTCTTCCTCAAGCGCCCTTATTTACCGAGCAAAAACTCTAAACGTTTCCATTTGCTCGGCTTTCAGCTCCTCGCACTTGCCCCGTCACACCTTTATTTACCGAGTAAAGGCCCCGAAATACTCTATCTGCTCGGCTTTTCCGTCATCCTACCGGGTGATGCGCGCTTTTTTTACCGAGCAATCCGTAACAATTACCGTGATTGCTCGGCAATCCTCTACATACAACAAAAAACGACCGGGCATGGCGCAGCTGCTGTCAGCAACTACGTCCCCCGATCGTTTTTCTGATCATTAGATAAAGTATTCTATTTTAAAATGTAAGTCTGCCTCGCTGCTCTCTCAAGCAGGTAACGCCTGATCGATCGAATCAGCAGTCCTGTTTGTAAGAAAGCATCACTTCAAAGTATTTCCGGTCAGCTGATCAAACTTCTTCAGTGCCTCCTTGGCTTCCTTGGAAAGCTTGGTCGGCGTCTGGATCATCAGCGTGATATAGTGGTCTCCGCGCCGGCTTGGGTTGTTGACATAGGGCACTCCCTTGCCTTTCAGGCGCACTTTTGTGTCGGTCTTTGTGCCGGCTTTTACCTTGTAAATGACATCGCCGTCCACCGTCTTGATGCGAATGTCTGATCCGAGTGCTGCCTGCGCAAATGAGATCGGCACCGTCGAGAAAATGTTGACATCCTGGCGCTCAAAGGTCGGATGACGCTGCACACGCACCTCGACGAGCATGTCGCCGCGCGGACCGCCATTGGTTCCCGGTTCGCCCTTACCGCGCAGACGCACAACCTGGCCGTCATCAATCCCGGCCGGGATCGTGATCTCGATGGTTTTCTTTTTGGAGACATACCCGGTGCCGCCGCAGTCAGTACATTTGTCCTTGATAATCTTGCCGGTGCCATGGCACTGCGGACAAGTCTGGACATTCTGCATCATGCCGAAAAGCGAACGCTGTGAGTAGACCACCTGGCCACGGCCCTGACACTGCGGGCAGGTTGTCGGGCTGGTGCCCGGCTTAGCGCCGGTCCCGTTACACGTCGGGCAGGGATCCTGCATGGTCACATCCAGCTGCTTACTGCACCCTTTGATCGCCTCGTCAAAAGTGATGCGCACGCTCTGGCGCACATTGCGTCCGCGCATCGGGCCGGTTCCGGCCGAGCTTCTGCGCCTGGCACCGCCGCCAAACAGATCCCCGAAGATATCCCCAAAGATATCGGTAAAATCAGCACCCTCAAAATCGAAGCCGCCAAATCCGCCGGGACCGCCGGCGCCGCCCTCAAAGGCCGCATGTCCGAACTGGTCGTAGCGTGCGCGTTTATCCTTATCAGACAGCACCGCATAGGCCTCCGAAGCCTCCTTAAACTTTGCCTCGGCCTCCTTGTCCCCCGGATTCATGTCCGGATGGTACTTTTTCGCGAGCTCGCGATATGCTTTTTTCAGTGTGGCTTCGTCCGCATTACGGTCGACGCCCAGCACCTCATAATAATCTCTCTTTGCTTCTGCCATTTTACATTAAACTTCCTTGTACTCTCCGTCTACAACGTCGTCTGCGCCATAGCCTTCCGGACCTGCTGCGTCAGGACCTGCACCGGCTGCACCGCCCATATCCGGGCCGGCGCCCTGCGCACCTGCTGCCTGAGCCTGTGCATAGACCTTCTCGGCCAGTTTCTGTGCACTCTCCATCAGCTTATCCTTCGCAGCCTTGAGCTCAGCGACATCTGCATCGGAGACAGTCTCCGGTGTGGACTTGGCCAGAACGTCCTTCAGTGCCTGGATATCAGCCTCGATCGCACTCTTGTCTGCCGGATCAAGCTGATCGCCGACATCCTTCATCATCTTCTCTGTCTGGAAGACCATGGAGTCTGCTTCGTTGCGGGCATCGACTGCCTCTTTGCGCTTCGCATCCTCAGCCTCAAACTGAGCTGCTTCCTTGACAGCCTTCTCGATCTCTTCGTCGGACATGTTGGAGCCGCCGGTGATCGTAATATGCTGCTCTTTCTTGGTTCCCAGATCCTGTGCGGATACATTGACGATACCGTTTGCATCGATATCAAATGTAACCTCAATCTGCGGTACTCCACGCGGAGCCGGCAGAATGCCGTCCAGCGTGAAGCGGCCGAGAGACTTGTTATCCTTGGCAAATTTACGCTCGCCCTGCAGGACATTGATCTCAACGCCCGGCTGATTGTCGGCTGCTGTCGAGAAGATCTGACTCTTCTTGGTCGGGATCGTTGTGTTGCGCTCGATCAGCGGAGTTGCAATACCGCCCATCGTCTCGATGGAAAGTGTCAGCGGTGTGACATCCAGAAGAAGGACATCACCTGCACCGGCATCGCCGGCGAGCTTGCCGCCCTGGATGGAAGCACCGATAGCGACACACTCATCCGGGTTCAGAGTCTTGCTCGGCTCCTGACCTGTCAGCTGTTTAACCTTATCCTGCACTGCCGGGATACGTGTGGACCCGCCGACAAGGAGAACCTTGCCGAGCTCTGACGCGGTGATACCGGCATCGGAGAGAGCGCGCTTGACGGGCTCAGCTGTCAGCTCAACAAGATCAGCCGTCAGCTCATCAAACTTCGCACGTGTCAGAGTCATATCAAAATGCTTCGGTCCCTCATTTGTGGCTGTGATAAACGGCAGGTTGATGTTTGTCGTTGTAGCAGATGAAAGTTCTTTCTTCGCCTTTTCAGCTGCCTCTTTTAATCTCTGCAGCGCCATCTTGTCGCCGGAAAGATCCACGCCTTCTTTTGCCTTGAAATCCGCGAGCATGTAGTCGGTGATCTTCTGATCGAAGTCATCGCCGCCCAGACGGTTGTTGCCGGCTGTTGAGAGGACCTCGATGACGCCGTCACCGATATCGATGACAGAAACATCAAATGTACCGCCGCCCAGATCATAGACCATGATCTTCTGCTCTTTCTCATTGTCCAGGCCGTATGCCAGCGCTGCAGCTGTCGGCTCGTTGATGATACGCTCAACCTCAAGGCCTGCAATCTTGCCGGCATCCTTGGTTGCCTGACGCTGTGCATCGTTGAAGTAAGCCGGAACCGTGATGACGGCCTGAGTGACCTTTTCGCCCAGATAGCTTTCGGCATCAGCCTTCAGCTTCTGAAGAATCATCGCGGAGATCTCCTGCGGAGAATACTTCTTGCCGTCGATCGTCACTTTCTCGTCTGTGCCCATCTTTCTCTTGATCGATGAGATGGTGTTGTCTGCATTCGTGACAGCCTGGCGCTTGGCCGGCTCACCGATCAGGCGCTCGCCGTTCTTCGTGAATGCGACGACTGACGGTGTTGTTCTGATACCCTCTGTGTTCGTGATGACGGTGGGCTGTCCACCTTCCATCACAGCTACACAACTGTTTGTTGTTCCCAAATCAATTCCGATAATTTTTCCACTCATGGTTGTTTCCTCCTGTATATTCACTGACTAACTCGTTTATTTACCTTTTTATCTCACAGATCACTTGTGATTGCGGCCGCAGCGGTGCTTTCTTTAAGCGGCGCCTGCGATCCGCCGGTTAAACCCATAGGTTTAATTCGCTACTTTTACCATACTGTGTCTGATCACATCATCGTGATACATATATCCTTTCTGGAACTCGGCGACGACTTCATTTTCGCCTGCCTCCTCATTGTCCTCATGCATGACCGCATTGTGGAAATTCGGGTCAAACGGCTGGCCGACCGCCTCAATCGGCTTTACGCCAAGCTTTTCAAGAGCCTCCTGCATCTGCTTGTAGACCATCTGCATGCCCTGCACGAAAGCATCGTCCTGATTTTCCTCGTCGACAGCGTCAAAGCCTCGCTCAAAATTGTCCAGCACTTCGAGCATCTTCTCAAGCACATCGCGGGCGCCCATCGAATACATCTGGGATTTTTCTTTCTCCGTGCGCTTGCGGAAGTTGTCAAACTCAGCCATGCGCCGTGTGAGCTTATCCTGCAGGTCTTCGATCAGCTCGTCCTTCTTATCTTTCTTGCGGGAAGCCTTCTTGGCTTTTTTGGAAGATCCGGCTTCGGCCTCATTATCCTGCACTTCTTCAGCCGCAGCCTCTTCACCGCTTCCTTCTTCATCTTCTGCTTCTTCTGCAACAGGAGCGTCTTCGTCACCGGTTTCTGCCTCTGCAGCCTCTTTGGCTTCCTGTTCTTCGGCGTTTGTTTCTTCCTCTTTTATCTCTTCCTGCTGCTTCTCTTCAGCTTTCTCTTCGGTTCTGACTTCGTCTTCGCCTTGGATCTTAATCATATCCTCAGTTTCCTTTTTCTTTTTATTTTTCTTAGCCATCTGCGATCCTCCGTTTCTTCTTGCTCGTCCCGGATCTTCGATCGCTGAAAACCGTATTCGTTTTCAGTTGTCTACTCCCCTGTCTAAGTCTATTGCTCTGATTTGAAAATACTGTCGAGCTCACTCTTCAGTCTTGTCAGCGACTTGAGCACATGCTCATAGTCCATACGCTTGGGCCCGAGAATACCGATCGTCCCCTGCATGCCCTCGCCGAGCTCGTACGTCGCGGTAACCAGCGAACAGTCTTTCATGCCGGTACCCGGCGTTTCCTGACCGATGTACACCTGAATCCCTTTGTTGTTCTCGTCGGTCATCGTCTGTGCGACGATCTCCTGAAGCTGCTGCTTTTCCTCCAGTGTCTGGATGATCTCCTGGGCATTTTCCCCTGCTGCCAGCTCCGGATATTTGAAAATGTTGGCACCGCCGCTCGTGTAGATCTCCATATCGCTTGTGTCGATCTCCATCACGCTCTCGACTGCGCTGAGCACGTCCCTGATCACTTCGCTGTGAATTCCGGCCTCCTCGCGCAGCTTGGCAATCATGCCAAGATTGATCTGCTCGATCGACATACCGTTTAAGTTGGTGTTGAGCAGCATGTTGAGCTTGAGCAGCGTCTCGTCCGATATCTCATCGTCAACCGGAATGATCTTGTTGCGGATCACATTGCCGCCCAGGACAATGACTGCCAACAGATGCTCTTCATCGATACGCGAGAGCTGAATGAACTTCAGTCTGTTCTGCTGCTGGGTCGGCGTCGAGATCATCGTCGCATAATTCGTGTTGTTAGCCAACAGCTTTGCCGCCTGTTGCAGAACCTGGTCAAGGCGCTCACCCTTCTCCAGAATCGTTTCTTTAAGCTCCTCCACTTCCTGCATCTTGTCCTGCATCAGCATGTCGACATAAAAACGGTACCCTTTGTCTGTCGGAATACGGCCGGCAGATGTATGCGGCTGGATGATATATCCCATCTCCACCAGGTCGCTCATCTCATTGCGGATCGTCGCTGAGCTTAAATTCAGATCTGTCTTCTTTGAGATCGTGCGTGATCCGACCGGCTCTCCGGTCTCCAGGTAATCCTTAATGATCGCGTAGAGGATCTTGGTCTTACGCTCAGACAGTTCACTGAGTCTTGCCTGTGTCATCTCGATTTCATTATTCTTAGCCATCTTCCCGGGTTCTTTCTGTGTATCTGCTCTGGATTAGCAGTTCCAACAAGTTGCACGCGTGTTTTGTTTTTTGTGTTATTAGCACTCAAATTTCATGAGTGCTAACATCCTATGTATAAGATACACCCGGCCAAATTCTTTGTCAACAAGCTTTTATAAAAGTTTCATTAAAAAAGGCGGATTAGCACACCGTATTGGATCAACCCGTGGGCATGCAATCCTTTCTATGTTATACTGCAAATGAAATTCAGTACACTTAACGGAGGTTATCATTGTCCCAAGCTATTTATCAAACAGATCAAAAAGGATCGGCTCCTGCTTCCCTGCGGCAGCTCTATTCCGCTTTTTTCCGCATCGGTATCCTGACATTCGGAGGCGGTCTTGCCATGCTGCCCATGTTCAGGCGGGAGTGTGTGCAGCGTTATCACTGGGTGACAGATGAGGAGATGCTGGATCTGTACGCCATCAGCCAGTGCACGCCCGGCATCATCGCTGTCAATGCAGCGACCTATATCGGTTTTAAGGAGCGCAAAGTGCGCGGCTCCATTTCTGCCACGCTCGGCGTCATCTCGCCGTCCGTCATCATCATCTGCATCATCGCCGCGCTCCTCAAGCAGTTTATCGAATACCCCATCGTGCAGCATGCCTTTGCCGGGATCCGTGTGGCCGTATGTGCCATGCTGATCATGACGGCCATCACCGTTGCAAGAAAAGGTATTAAGAACATCTCCGGCGTTGTTCTGTTCGCCGGCGGCTTTGCACTGGCATGCTTTACACCGATCCCTCTCGTACTGATCGTGATCATTGCCGGTGTGATTGGATTTGTCCTGTCCCGGTACTCTCCCGGAAAGCCAAAAACAGATCAGAAGGAGGGGCAGTTATGACATATCTTCTCCTCTTCTATGAGTTTTTTAAAATAGGTCTGTTTGCCGTCGGCGGCGGCACGGCTACCATTCCGTTTCTGATGGATCTCGCCGAGCGGGTCGACTGGTATACAACGCATGAGCTGCTCGATATGATTGCGATCAGCCAGAGTACTCCGGGACCGATCGGCATCAACATGGCCACCTATGTCGGATACACAACCGCGGGCGTGCCAGGCGCCATCATTGCAACAATCGCCCTGGTTCTGCCTGCCTTTCTGATCATGATGCTGGTGGCGCGGCTTTTTATGGAATATAAGGAAAATAAAACTGTACAGGCAGTTTTCTCTGGAATCCGCCCGGCTGTAGCCGGTCTCATCCTGTTCGCAGCCTGGACTGTCCTGCGCGTGACGGTTTTTATCGCTGACGGAAACAGTTACAAACCAGATGTAACTGCACTCATTCTGTGTGTTGCCATCCTGATTGCCATGAATCTTCCATGGTTTAAGAAAGCGCACCCGATTGTCTGGATCGGTGTCGGCGCCGTCATCGGAATTATTTTTAAGCTGTAAATCATTTCTTTTTTGAAAGGATTCATCATATGACTGTCAAGCTTTACGACCAAAAACCATATGACCGCACCTTTACAGCCGTCGTACAATCCTGCCAAAAGGCTGACCGGCCGGGTGATGTGCTCTTTGCGCTTACACTCGACCAGACTCTCTTTTTCCCGGAAGAGGGAGGACAAAGTCCGGACACCGGTGTTCTGACTCCGCAGGTTTCAACCAGCAACAAGCCCTCCGTCTCTGTCCTGGATGTCCAGATCAGCGGCGATGAAATCATCCACTTCTGTGACCGGCCGGTTGAGCCCGGTAGTAAGGTGACAGGAAAAATCAACTGGGCGCACCGCTTTGACAATATGCAGCAGCATACCGGTGAGCATATCGTATCCGGACTGGTCAACAAATACTATGGCTTCAATAACGTGGGATTTCATTTAAGTAATGAGACCTGCACGATGGACTATGACAAAGAACTGACCCCTGAGCAAATTGAAAAACTGGAGACACTTGCCAATCAGGCTATCTGGGATGATCTGCCTGTCACTGCCTGGTATCCTCCGGCTGATGAGCTTGCCGTGCTCTCCTACCGCAGCAAAATCGATCTGGCTGAGGGTGTGCGGCTGGTAAAAATAAAAGGTGTTGACCTGTGCGCCTGCTGCGCGCCGCATGTCAGTTCCACGGCACAGGTAGGGCTTTTAAAAATCGTCGATTTCAGGCGCTATAAAGGCGGCATGCGTCTGTGGATCAAATGCGGCAGCCGTGCGCTGGCAGACTACCGGATGCTGCATGATCAGAGTGCTGCTGTCTCAGCCGCATTATCAGCACCCCGTGACGGATTGCTTGATCCTGTCTGTAAAAACAAAGATGAGATTGATCAGCTGAAAGCCTCATTAAGCGAAATGAATCAGACATTATTACAGGAAAAGATCAGCCGGATCCCGGCTGATCAGGCACATGTCTGTCTGATAGAGCCCGCCATGACAGATGACAAGGCTGTGCGCGAGGTGCTTAATTCTCTCACCGAAGTCCATAACGGATACTGCGCTGCCTTCTTTAACATGCAGGCTGCAGATGAAAATGATCCCGGCTCCGCGACCTGGCGCTATAGCTGTGCGAGCTCCAGAGCCAACTGCCGCGATTTTAATGATCAGATGAAGGATACCTTCACGATCCGCGGCGGCGGCAAAAATGACATGGTGCAGGGAAGCGTCACCGCTGATGAACCTGCGCTCACTGAATGGTTTATGCGTTCGTTTGCACATTAGGCACTGATATACCACGCAATAATCCTGCTGCCAGCCAGACAGCTGATGCACAGCCCTGCGCAGAGCATCGGTCCAAAGGGAAGCGCCTGATGAAACGATCGTGCCTGTTCCCTCCTGATTATTCTGAACAACAACACGCCTGCCGACAGCAGCACGGCAATGTCAAAAGCAATCACAGTGCGCACCAGCCCCAGAGCAAAGGCACCGGTGCACAGCAGCTTGATATCTCCTCCGCCAAACGGGAAGCGCCTGATTATCTTTCGCATCAGGAAGCTGAAAAGGATCATCAGGATCAGCATAACAGCGCATGCGCGCAGCCCTGCCTGCAGGGATACAGGCCATATCTCAACCTCTTCTACTGACACATCCATCAAATGCCCTGTCATTGTCAAGAGAAAAAGCACCAGAATATATCTGTTTTGTATGATCCTCTTATTCCAATCTTTTACAGAGATAAATATCAAAACCATGAGTTCTGCAGACAAAAAGAGATTGTGAATCATAGAATAAAACATAAAAATAAGGTATCATATAAAGAAAGACCCAAACAGTCGATTTAGTTCGACAGTTTTCGACGGCTTTCGACAGTTTTCGACAGTTTTCGACATTTACAGTAGAGTATTCATTATGCCTGAAGATAAGAAAAAGAGAATTATAAATACCGTCATCCGCCTTGCGATCATCCTGGCGGCTGCTCTGATTATCAGCATGATCAGCCG
>CADBOU010000050.1 GCA_902796355.1 uncultured Lachnospiraceae bacterium | reverse complement strand
ATCAATACATCAGCTGTTTGATCAACAGGAGGAATAAGATGGGAAAAGTGATGATGCTGGATGGCCACAGCCTGATTCATAGAGCATTTTACGGCATGCCTGATTTTACTAATGCGCAGGGTGTGCATACAGGCGCGGTCTATGGCTTTTTATCGATCTTGTTCATGCTCATGACCGAGCAGAATCCTGATGCATTAATCGTCGCATTTGATGTGCATGCACCGACTTTCCGGCATACAATGTATCCTGAGTATAAGGGAACACGCAAACCGATGGCTCCGGAATTGCGCGAGCAGATTCCGCTCATGAAAGAAGTTCTGAGGGCCATGCATGTCCAGATCGTGGAAAAAGAAGGTATCGAAGCTGATGATGTTCTCGGCACATGTGCCTTTACGCTTGCTGATGCCGGGCATGAAGTGCTGATTGTATCCGGTGATCGTGACCTTTTGCAGTTGGCCACAGAGAAGATTACCATCTGTATCCCGAAGACAAAAAAGAGCGGTACGGTCTATGAGATCTATCATCCGCAGGAAGTACAGGATCTTTACCAAGTGACGCCGCATCAGTTTATAGATGTTAAAGCTCTGATGGGTGATTCGTCTGACAATATTCCAGGTGTGCCCGGAATCGGCGAGAAGACGGCTTCCAACCTGATTGCCCGGTTTGGTTCAATTGAGAATGCTTTTGCACATATCGATGAAGTAAAGCCGCCCCGTGCACAACGTATGCTTGCAGAGCATTTTGACTTGGCACAGATGAGCAAAGTGCTGGCTGCGATTAAGACAGATGCAGATCTGGGATCAGCCGGGGAATTATATGATCAGGCGCTGCTTCCTGGCTCACCGACAGATGACCCGGCCGATGCTCTCTATACCAGTGATGTGGAACCGGTTTTTAAAAAACTCAACTTTAAAAAATATCTGCAGCATTATCAGCAGATTGCCGAACCTGCCGGACAAAATGAAAACAGACAGGCAGGGCAAGGCGGGATGTCAATTCCGGTTTTGGAGATTCAGTCTGCGGATGATCTGTTCGAAAAAAGCGTACTCTTTTATGATGCTGACATAATCGGGCTGGCTCTGGTTGAAGCCGGCTGCAAAGAACCGCTGTTTGAATTGCTGAAGCATGAACTGCAAGGTGTTTTACTGGCATGTTCTGATACTGTCTACTATCTTAAGATTTCAGATTTATTGACGATTGAGGATGTCTCTGCTCTGATTGACCGTTGTATCGATCATCACGTGACAATCAGCGTCATTCACCTGAAGGATTTTCTGAAAAAGATACCTGTCGCACAGAGTGAGCTGTTCTTTGATCCGTCTGTTGCAGCATATTTACTCAATCCTCTGCTTAATTCTTATGAGCATGATGATCTCATTGCATATATAGCGGAGGACAAAACCGTGGCGGCAGGTGTTCAGGCAGTATATGAGGAGAGATCTGTCTGTGATGCCGCTGTTGGCGCCTGGCTGTCAGCTGTACTGGTACCTGTTCTGGAAGAAAAGCTGAAAACAGCCGGAATGTCGGATTTGATGCATCAGATAGAGATGCCGCTTCTCTTTACACTTGACAGGATGGAAAAGACGGGAGTGCTCCTGGAGGCCCGGGAACTTAAAACATATGGTGATGAATTAAAAGAAAAGATTTCATCTCTTCAACAGTCCATATATGATCAGGCAGGGGAAGAGTTTAATATCAATTCGCCCAAACAGCTCGGCGACATCCTTTTTGAAAAAATGGGAATGCCGCATGGCAAAAAGACGAAAACGGGCTATTCCACATCTGCCAAAGTTTTGGAAAAGCTGGCCGAAGAGCATCCCTTCGTGCAGGACATCCTGGAATACAGACAACTTGCAAAGCTTTCTTCAACATACGCTGAGGGATTGATGCGCTTTGTAGAGGAGGACGGCAGGATTCACGGTACTTTTAACCAGACTGTCACGGCTACCGGCCGGATCAGCAGTACGGAACCCAATCTTCAGAACATTCCGATCCGTTTTGAGCTGGGAAGAATGATCCGCAAAGCATTTGTACCGAAAGAAGGCTGTGTTTTTGTCGATGCAGATTACTCACAGGTCGAATTGAGAATACTGGCACATCTCTCAGGCGATCAAAAGCTGATTGAGGCATATAAAAATGCGCAGGATATTCACAGAACGACTGCTTCTCAGGTTTTTCATGTGCCATTTGATGAGGTGACAGAACTGCAGAGACGCAATGCCAAGGCGGTCAATTTTGGTATTGTATACGGCATCAGTTCATTTGGGCTCAGTCAGGGCCTGAGCATCTCAAGGCAGCAGGCGCAGGAATATATTGAGCATTATTTTGAAACTTTTCCTGGTATCAAGAAGTTTTTAGATGGATCGGTTGCATTTGCCAGAGAAAACGGATATGTTACAACGATGTTTGGAAGACGCAGGCCGATCCCCGAATTAACATCTGCCAATTACATGCAGCGACAGTTCGGAGAAAGAATCGCCATGAATTCACCTATACAGGGAACAGCTGCTGACATTATGAAAATTGCCATGATCAGGGTGGAAAAAGCGCTTCTGGACGCAGGCCTTAAGGCCAGAATAGTCTTACAGGTTCATGACGAACTTCTGGTTGAGGCACCCGAAAAGGAGGTGCAGGAAGTCAGCAGGATTGTGAGAGAACAAATGGAAGGAGCTGCATCTCTTTCTGTTGAGTTAAAATGTGATGTCGGTACAGGTCAGAATTGGTATGAGGCTCATTAGATGAAAGAACAACTATTTGTTTTAGGTATCACAGGGGGAATTGGAAGCGGGAAGAGTGAAGTGCTTGATTTTTTCAGGAGACTTCCGGGAACCCGTATATGCCAGGCGGATATGATCGGAAAGGAGCTGCAGAGAAAAGGAGCAGTTGCCTATGATCCGATTGTTGAGGCGTTTGGTACTGAAATTCTGATGGAGAACGGGGAAATTGACCGCGGAAAGCTGGCTGACATTGTGTTTCAGGATTCGGTAAAACTGGCTGTTCTCAATGACATCGTTCATCCTCTGGTGCTGCGCGAAGTGCTTGAGATGATTTATCAGGCTTCTCAGGAAGGGAAAAGAATGTTCGTTCTCGAGTCGGCCATTTTGCTGGATGTCAGTTATCAGGATTTTTGTCATGAAGTGTGGTTTGTACACACGCCTGTAGAGGTAAGAATGAGACGCGTGATGCAGCAGCGCGGGATGAGCCGGGAACGTCTTCTGGCTGTGATGTCACGCCAGATGTCAGATCTGCAATATGCCCGGAGATGCAACTATACTATTGATAACAGCAAAGATCTTCAGACTCTGTATGCCAATATCCGGGAGCGTCTGGAGGAGCTTGATTTGGAAGATATATTCAGATGAGTTGATGAGGTGTTAATCATTCATGGAATTGTGCAGTATAGCCAGTGGAAGCAGTGGTAATTGTATCTATACCGGCGGGGCGCATACACGGATCCTGGTGGATGCCGGTATCAGTAAAAAGAGAATCATTGCCGGTCTGGAAGGCATTGATGTCAGTGCAGATGATCTAAGCGGAATTCTAATCACACACGAACATGCTGACCATGTGGCTGGCCTGGGGGTGTTGGCGCGTGCATTTCATCTCCCTATCTATGCAACCAGAGGAACAATCCGCGGGATTAAGGCGATGAAGACGCTGGGCGATATCGATGCGGCTTTATTTCATGAAATATCTGCTGATGTCGATTTTACCGTCGGAGACCTGACCATACATCCGTTTCATATTTCTCATGATGCCAATGATCCTGTTGCCTACCGCATTACTGACGGGAGACGTACGGTTGCTGTGGCCACTGATATGGGGACCTATGACGCGTATACAGTCCGGAACCTTGAACATGTCAACGGATTAGTACTGGAGTCAAATCACGATATCAGGATGCTTGAAGTCGGGCCATATCCTTACCAGCTGAAAGCCCGTGTAGCAGGAGAGTACGGACATCTGTCAAATGAGTGGTCAGGCAGGCTTTTGTGTGATATTTTACATGACGATATCAAGCAGGTTTTTCTGGGCCATCTGAGCAAGCAGAACAATATGGAAGAACTTGCATATGAGACCGTAAAACTGGAGATCACTCTTGGAGATAACCCTTATACGGGGGAGGAACTGCCGATTGCAGTCGCATCCAGAGAAAAGCCCACAATGAAGGTGGAAGTGTAAAGAATCGTTCAAAAATCTTGTTTAAGGACCCTTGACATCAGATTCATAACGTAGTAAACTACAGTTCGTACCGGAGAGGTATGTGCGATAGTAGTACAGTTGGTAGTACGCCACCTTGCCAAGGTGGAGGTCGCGAGTTCGAGTCTCGT
>CADBOU010000049.1 GCA_902796355.1 uncultured Lachnospiraceae bacterium | reverse complement strand
GATACAATATCAAACATGTCTTACGCCTCCTCTCTATGTGCATTGTGTTTGAGTTTATAGCTGATAAAGAATTCACATCCGATCAGGAAGAATATGATGATACCGGTCAGTATATCGCTGAATGAATGATTCAGCGAGAACGTACTGGCTATTTCCTGCGCACCATTGCTCATGAATGCGATCAGGAAACTGGTTAAGATCATCAGGATCGGATTAAACTTCGCCATCCACGCTACCATAACGCCTGTAAATCCTCTTCCGTCAGAAAGCGTCGTGGTAATAGTGTGAGCTGAACCGGCAACGAGAAGGAAACCGATCAGACCGCAGAGCGCTCCTGATATGCCCATCGTTCTGATAATGACGTTTTCAACCTTAATGCCGACATACCGTGCTGTGCGTTCACTCTCACCGACAACAGCGATTTCATAGCCCTGTTTACTGTATTTCAGATAGAAATACATAAAGATTGTCAGGGCTGTTACCACGATAATCGTAAGCAAATACTGCTGATCAGCAAGTTTAGGAAGCCAGCCTGCCTGAGTGTTCTGATTGATGACACCAATTTTGCCGGATCCTTTCGGCACTTCCCAGCGGATCGTAAAATAAGCAGTAATCTGGATGGCAACATAGTTCATCATCAGGGTGAACAATGTTTCATTGGTGTTCCATTTTGCTTTAAAGAAAGCGGGAATAATACCCCAGATAGCCCCGGCTGCAAGTGCAGCAATAAGCATCAGAAGAATCAATACTCCGTTCGGAAGATCCGGAAAATTACGCATAACAGCACCGGAAGCCATACAGCCGATCAGGACCTGTCCTTCACCGCCGATATTCCAGAAACGCATTTTGAATCCAGGCGTTAAGGCCAGGGAAATACCGAGCAAAATGGCTAACGCATGAATCATAACCCACGTTTTGCGCTCAGTTCCGAAGTTGCCTTCGAACATCGTTCCATAAACCTTAATAGGATTAAGTCCTGTCAAAAGTGTTGTCAAAACGGCACAGAACACAAGAGCCAGAACAAGTGCCAGAATATGAATTAAAAAGTTCTGCCACAGCGGAATCTCACCGCGTTTGACGATATGGAAGAAAGGTGACTTAGTCTTCTTATTCATCTTTTTCACCTCCCTCTCCGTGGAGACTGGTCATATAGAGACCAACTTCATTTTTGTCCGTGCTCTTAGCATCAAGAATACCGCTGAGTTTTCCGTCACACAATACCAGAATACGGTCAGACAATTCAATCAGAACATCCAAATCTTCACCGACATAGATGACGGCTACTCCCTTCTTCTTCTGTTGATTGATCTGATCATAAATGGTATATGATGCACCGATATCAAGTCCGCGTACCGCGTATGCAGTCATCAGAACATGCGGCGTTTCAGCTATCTCACGGCCGACCAGTACCTTTTGAACATTACCGCCTGACAGACGTCTGACAGCAGTCGATATACTGGGTGTGACAACCTCAAGCTCATCAACGACCTCTTGAGCAAGCTTGCGCGGAGATTTACGATCGGTAAACAGTGACTTCCCGGATCTGAACGTGCGCAGCATCATATTGTCTGCGATATCCATATTGCCAACAAGGCCCATACCGAGCCGATCTTCCGGAACAAAGGATAAGGTAATGCCCTTTTTCCTGATCTTGTTGGGATCCTGATTGAGAAGCTCTTCCTCAGAACCGTCATCTTCCACATAAAGCACGCTGCCCTCTTCTGCAACCTGCAATCCTGCGATCGCCTCCAGAAGTTCTTTCTGACCGCTGCCTGAAATACCGGCAATACCGAGCACTTCACCATTACGTGCTTCAAAAGAAACATGATCCAGCTTCAAAACGCCATCTTCTGTCCTGACAGTCAGATCTTTGATCTTCAGACGCGGCTCCAGACCAACCGGTTCGGGTCTGTCAATGTTCAGAGAAACCTGATGGCCAACCATCATATTGGTCATTTCCTGTGTTGTGCTTTCTGAAGTCTTCAGGCTTCCGATAAACTCGCCGCGGCGCAGGACATCAACAAAATCAGAAATCTCTTTCACCTCATTCAGTTTATGGGTGATAATGATGACTGCTTTTCCG
>CADBOU010000048.1 GCA_902796355.1 uncultured Lachnospiraceae bacterium | reverse complement strand
CAAAGCTGCCGGGATCTAAAAGAGCGTCGATCCTCCGGCCGGCCGGAGTGTTTGCTGATGTGTTACTCATATTCTACCCTCCATTTAATAATGCTGACAAATTCACGGAGCTGTAAAACTCCGTGAAAAACAACAAATTTAACCTTATACATTATACCGATAAAGCAGGTTAAGTGCAACCGCTTATACAGGAATATCCTCCCGTGTTTCAAGGTCCTGCTCATCCCCTGCTTCAAGAGCGGCATCACTGCGAAAACGCTCCAGCTCTTCACGCCCGAATGTCGGCATCTCGTCCAGGCTTGAGAATCCGAAATGGCGCAGGAATTCATCTGTCGTACCGAACAAAAGCGGTTTGCCGGGACTATCCATACGCCCGGTCTCTCTGACTAATCCGTATTCAATGAGCCCGTTCAGGGCATAATCGCTTTTTACACCGCGGATTTTCTCGATGTCCAGACGCGTCACCGGCTGCCGGTAAGCAATGATAGCCAAAGTCTCAAGCATTGTCTCAGTCAGTTCATAAGTCTTTGGCTTTTTGACAATACGGATCAGATCTTTAAAAAAAGACGGTTTTGCGCACAACTGTACATGGTCCTCCAAATAGAGCAGCATGACACCGCTCGATTCTGAACTGTATTTGTAATGCAGCCGGGTCAGGACTTCGTCCATCTCCTCTTCATCAAGATCCAGTGCCTGAGCCAAATCTTTGACTGCGATCTCATGACCCATAGAAAAAAGGATCGCCTCTGCTGCCCCAATCTTTTTATCCTGCACGCTTCTCCCTCCTGATCACATGAATATCACGGGTATCTTTTCCTGCCTTCAGGTACAGAAAACCTTCCTTGGCCAGCTCAAGCACTGACAAAAAAGTCATAATCGCTCCGATGCGTCCGCCGCCTGTATCTTCCAGCAAGTCCTTAAACGAAACCTGTTCTTTATTTGAAAAATAATCACGCACCTGTCCCATGCGCTCCGTCAGTGTCATTTTCTCCTGACGAATCTTGCCAAACCGGCTTCTCACCGGATCCACCGACTCTTCTTTGCGGCGCATGACCTCCTCAAAAATTTCAGAGAGGCGTTTTAATGTCAGTTCGTCAAGCACAGCGTCGACATCGACCGGATCAGCCGCTTTTGCCACCTGGTCAGGCAGAGACTGATCACGACACAGCCAGGATGACCCAGGGATCTCACGGGCTCCGAGCCGCTGCGCCGCTTCTTTGTATATACGATAAGTCGTTAACTGCTCGATCAGCGCCTGGCGCGGATCCTCTTCGTCATCCGCTTCATCCTCCGTGCCGGGGAGCAGCATCCTGCTCTTGATTTCCAGAAGGGTTGCGGCCATGACCAGAAAGCGGGAGGCGGTATCCGGATCTTCTTCCTGCAAGATCCGGACATACTCCATGTACTGATCAGTCACTTCAGCAATCGGAATATCATATATATCAATTTTGTTTTTTTCGATCAAATGCAGGAGCAGATCTAACGGTCCTTCAAAAACCGTGAGACTGACTGCAAGTGAATTATCCATACTTTTACCCTTATATTAAGCCATTTTTTCAGCGATAGCATCCAGAAACGCCTCGCTAGAGAGCACTTCCGGATTAGAGATGGTTGTAATTCTGGCAAGATCACCGGTCATATGCCCCTCCGCAATCACTTCCAGAGTTTTCTCCTCCAGCGTATGCGCAAAAGCGACAAGGTCACTGTTGTCATTGATGGTGCCGATACGCGCGAGGGCGCCTGTCCATGCAAAGATTGTAGCCACCGAGTTCGTCGATGTCGTTTCACCATCTAAATATTTATAATAGTGTTTCTGGACTGTTCCGTGTGCAGCCTCATACTCATAACAGCCGTCCGGCGAAACAAGGACTGATGTCATCATCGCCAGCGAACCGAAAGCAGAAGAAACCATATCACTCATGACATCTCCGTCATAGTTTTTGCAGGCCCATATAAACCCGCCTTCGCTTTTCATGACGCGGGCTACAGCATCATCGATCAAAGTATAGAAGTATTCTATCCCGGCCTCTTTAAACTGCTCCGCATACTCTTCATCAAATATTCTCTGGAATGTCAGCTTGAACGTCTGATCATATGTCTTTGAGATGGTATCTTTGGTCGCAAACCATAAATCCTGACCGAGATCAAGCGCAAAAGAAAAGCAGCTTCTTGCAAAGCTCTCAATTGAACTGATCCGATTGTGCATGCCCTGCACAATCCCCTTGTCTGTAAACTCATGGACAAGTATCCGCTCCTCATGGCCTGAAGCGGATGTGTATACCAGTTCTACCTTCCCCGGTCCGGGAATCGCCATCTCACTGTTGCGGTAGACATCACCGTATGCATGACGTGCCAGTGTAATGGGTGCCTTCCAGTTCTTCACACACGGTTCAATTCCCTTGACGAGAATCGGGGCACGGAATACAGTACCGTCAAGTGCCGCACGGATGGTTCCGTTCGGACTTTTCCACATTTGTTTTAAATTGTATTCTTCAACACGCGCAGCATTAGGTGTAATTGTCGCGCATTTGACACCGACCTTATACTGTTTGATCGCATTAGCAGCGTCAATGGTCACCTGATCGTTGGTCTCATCGCGATGACGCAGTCCAAGATCATAATAAACCGTTTTCAAATCAACAAATGGACGAATCAGTTTCTCTTTGATCATTCCCCAGAGGATGTGTGTCATTTCATCTCCATCCATCTCAACGATAGGTGTCATCATTTGTATTTTACTCATTGTTTTCTTCCTCCTCGTTCATCATCAAGGCCCTGACATATGTCTCAGGATTAAATCTCTGCAAATCCTCTATGCTTTCTCCGACACCGATATACTTGACGGGAATATCCATCTCCTCCAGCAGAGCGACGGCAATTCCGCCTCTGGCTGAGCCATCCATTTTGGTGATGACCAGCGCGTCAATCGGTGCCGCATCGGAAAACTCCCGTGCCTGCGACAACCCGTTCTGGCCGGTCGTTGCATCCAACACAAGCCACGTCTCCAGATGGGCTTCACTATAATGCTTATCTAATATACGGTAGAGCTTGCCCAGCTCATTCATCAGATTCTTTTTATTCTGAAGCCTGCCGGCGGTATCAACCAGCAGCAGATCGCAGTTTTTGGCTTTAGCCGCAGCAATAGCGTCAAAAAGAACCGATCCCGGATCAGCGCCCTCTGCGCCGCCAATCATGCGCACACCGGCTCTCTGCGCCCAGCGTTCCAGCTGATCGCCGGCTGCGGCGCGAAATGTATCTGCACCTGCAATCAACACACTGCGCCCCTGCTGCACAGCCAGTGACGCAATCTTTCCGATCGTCGTTGTCTTTCCGGCCCCGTTGACACCAGTGAAGAAAATGACTGACTTCCTGTCAAGATAGTCATAATCCGGCTGGTGTCTCTTCATTCTTTCCATCAACAGATCGGTCAAAATACTGCGGGCCTGTTTCACTTTGAGAACAGAATGAACGCGTACTTTAAGCCGCAGTTCGTCCACAATGTCCATTGCCGTCTTAGGCCCCATGTCGGATTCGATCAGAATTTCTTCCAGATCATCAAAGAAATCGTCATCGATTTCGTCTGTTGAGAAGAGCTCAGACAGGCTCTCTGCCATCTGTGCACGCGTCTTGGCCAGTCCGGCAGCCAATCGGGCAAATGCCCCTTCTTTCTTTTCCTGTGTCATTGATTATTTCTCTTTCTTTTCCTGTTCATCGATCTGCTCTTTGGCCAAATCGACAGATACCATCGTTGAAACACCTTTTTCCTGCATCGTGATACCATACAGTCTGTCTGCAGCATTCATAGTTCCGTGCCGGTGGGTGATGACAATAAACTGTGTATGGCTGGTAAGCCGGTTTAAGTATTCGGCAAATCTGACAACATTGCGGTCATCCAGAGAAGCCTCAATCTCATCGAGCAAACAGAACGGTGATGGATGCAGATTCTGGATTGCAAAAAGCAATGCGATGGCCGTCAGTGATTTCTCGCCTCCAGACAGCTGCATCATGTTCTGCAGTTTCTTTCCGGGCGGTTGGGCAATCACTCTGACTCCGGCCGATAAGATATCCTCTTCCAGCAGTTCAAGCCGGCCTCTGCCTCCTCCGAACAGGACACCGAACACCTCGTTAAACTGCTTGTTAATCTGGGCGAAAGCACTGTCAAATTGATTGCGCATGGTCTCATCCAGCTCGTCAATCACTGCCAGAACCGTTTCCTCCGCTTTCATGATGTCTTCACGCTGCGCGCTCATCACTTCGTAACGTCCGCCGATCTCCTTGTACTGCTCAATCGCATTGACATTGACATCGCCTAACTCGCGGATATCATGCTTAAGCTGGGTACTTTGCCTTCTCACCGCGCGCAGATCCGTTGTTTTTGGTGTCTGCGTGTTTTTCACGTTGTTATAAGTCAGTTCGTATTCTTCCCACATATAATCAGTGAGCTGATCACGTGATTCTTTTGCTGTTTCAATCCTGTGATTTAAACGGAGAATTTCTTTTTCCAGCTCCGATTTTTCCTCGGCCAGATGTTCTCGTTCTTCAAGAGCCTCTCTGTGAGCCGCCATCAATTGAGCTTTTTCTTTTTCACTGGCTGCGACAGCTGCTCTGATCTCTTCAAACAGTTCTGCTGATGAATCTATTGTCTCTTGCAGATCTGCAATCTGGCTCTCTTTTTCAGCGACAATCGCTGTGGTGTCAGGCCCTTGTGTGCCAAGCTCATCCATCTGTCTGCGCCGTTGCTCCTGCTCACGCCGTATACTGATGATTTGCAGCTTAATGCTTTCCAGAGACTGTGTACAGGCAGCCAGCTCAGCATGCGCATTTTCTCCGTCAATCGCAATACGTCTTGTCTCTTCTGATGCTCTCTCTACTTCCGCATCCATTTTTGCGATCTGGCGGGCCAGTGCTTTTTCCTGATCTTCACTCGAAACAGCCCCGCTTGCTATCGAAGCCATCTGCTGCTGCAATTGGTGCGCCTGCGATTCCTTTTCTTCAAGCATTTGCTGCCTGGCTCGAACGCTGTCTTCCAACTCGTTTAATTGAGACAGCACAGCGCTCAGACGCACTTCATTTTCACGCACATGCACAAAAACATCCTGAAGACCTCGTTCCGCCCTTTCTTTATCTTCTGAACACTTTTTGAGTTTCAGACTCACTGCTTCATTCTCTTTGCGGCAGGCAGCCAGTCTTTCCTCTGCCTTTTTAGTTTCCTCTGATAGTGCATCCAGCTCATTTCTTCTGGCGAGCAGATGATTGCTGTTCCGATAGGCTCCTCCGCTCATCGTTCCGCCCGGAGAAAGCTGATCGCCCTCCAACGTGACCATTCTGACAGAATGCTTATATTTTTTAGCAATCCTGACAGCATGATTCAAATTGTCGACAACAACTGTCCGACCAAGCAGATTGGAAACCATCACCTGATAACGTGTATCGCTGTCTACAAGCGAGTCAGCTGTACCGATCACCCCTTCTTCACGCAAGACTTCCTTTCTCTCAAATGAAGATGACCGGATGGCAGAGAGCGGAAGAAATGTCGCACGGCCATAGCGGTTCTTTTTCAAAAAGTCAATCATATCCCGGGCTGTCTCTTCGTCCTCTGTCACGACATAGCGCAGACTTCTGCCCAAAGCGGTTTCAATTGCCTCTGTATACTTTTTTGGTGTCTTGATCAAATCGGCGACAACGCCGCAAACGCCTTTGCTGCCTGTTTCCATGACGCGGCGCACACTCTCTCCGAATCCCTCATACCGCTCTGTGAGATTCCTAAGCGTGTGGAGACGTGTCTGCAGCTTCTGGTAATCCTCAAATGCACGCTCTGAGGCTTTCTCTGATGACTGACGCTGTTCAGACGAATCCTGTTCTCTTGCTTTAAGCTTCTCAAGCTGATCACTCGTACGGTTCCAGCTGGATTTAAAATCCGCCTTGTCCTTCTCCAGTTGATCGCGTTCTGCTTTCAACGCTTCCAGACGAGACTCGGAATCCTTGATTTGCGCAGCCTCTTCAGCGCTGCGTATGCGCAGCTGCGCCAGGGTCGCATCATTCTTTTCACGGTCGGCTGCCAGATCGCCGCTCTCGCGCACAAGCTCAAGATGCTTTCGGCGGGCTTCCTCCTGTTCTTCGCGCAGAGCCTCTTTTCTGATCTTAGACTGCTCGAGCTGCCTGACTATAGCGTCGTTCTTTTCTTCCAGCTCGTGTTTTCTTCTCTCCGTCTCTTCGAAATGATCTGAGAGCTCAGCCAGCTTCTCTTCAGCCTCACGCATGGATCCTTCCAGATCTCTCTGACGGTCTCTGAAATGCTCCCGGCTGGTCAGCGCGGAGTTGATCTGTTCACGCAGAAGGCGGATGCGCCCCTCTAACTCTGTCTTGAGTTTATCGGTCGCATTCAGTTTCTCGCGATCTTCAGCTGCCTTTTCATCAAGCAGCGTTATCTGATCCTCTACTTCACTGTACTGTGAGCGGATGGCCTCATATGCCTGATCAGCTTCTTTCATCTGTGCATCTGCCAGTGCCAGGCTTTTTTCATCTTCAGCAATCTGCCGGTCTGTGTGTGCCATTTCCAGCAGGAAGCGATCGATTTCACAGCTTTTAAGCTCATCTCGAAGGCGCAGATACTGCGCTGCCTTTTCACTTTGTTTTTTTAACGGTCCGACTTGCGCTGACAATTCAGCGAGGATATCATCGACACGTATCAGATTCGTCTGCTCTTCATCCAGCTTCTTGAGGGCAGCTTCTTTTCGCTTTTTATACTTGACAATCCCTGCTGCTTCATCGAAAAGCTCGCGCCGTGCAATCGGATTGCCACTGATAATTCTATCTATCTGTCCCTGTCCAATCAGGGAATATCCCTCGCGGCCGACACCCGTATCATAAAAAAGTTCCTGAATGTCTCTCAAACGGCACGGCTGCCTGTTGATCTGATACTCACTCTCTCCTGAACGATACAGTTTACGGGTCACTGTCACCTCAGCATATTCAGTCGGCAGCGCCCCGTCTTTATTGTCTATTGTCAGTGAAACACTGGCAAAGCTAAGCGGTTTGCGGGCCTCTGTACCGGCAAAAATGACATCCTGCATACTCCCGCTTCGAAGCTGACTGGTGCGCTGTTCACCGAGCACCCATCGGACAGCATCGGCGACATTGCTCTTCCCGCTCCCGTTCGGCCCGACAATACCGGTTATGCCCGGCTGAAATTGAAAAACTGTTCGCCCGACAAAAGATTTAAATCCCTGAATTTCGATTGACTTCAAATACATATGATTCTTACTCCTGCCCGCCGGAAAGTCTTGTCAGGGCCGCTTTAGCAGCCATCTGCTCTGCTGCTTTCTTTGATCTTCCGGTCCCTTTACCGCTTATGGTACCATCAATTTCAACGACCATTTCAAAGCGCTTATCATGATCCGGTCCGCTCTCATGCATCAACCGGTAACTGATATCTCTGTTTCCGTTTTGCTGAACATACTCCTGCAACTGTGTCTTGTAATCGCTGTGAAAAGATCCGGAGTCATCATTAAGCACATATGCATCGATTAATGCTCGTGCGGCTTTCATTCCGCCGTCCAGATAAACAGCGCCGATGAGCGCCTCCAGAGCATCAGATGTAACCGACGGTTTATGACGTCCGCCTGTCTTTTCCTCTCCTTTTCCAAGAAGCAGATGCTCTCCGAGAGATATTTTTTCTGCTTTTTCGCTCAAGGCCTGCTCGCACACCAAAAAAGCGCGCGCTTTTGACAATTCACCTTCCCTTTGATCCGGAAATTGTCTGTAAAGTTTTTCGCTGGAGCATAACTCAAGAACAGCATCTCCAAGGAACTCAAGCCGTTCATTGGAAGCTTTCCGCCCCTCACCGATTTCATTGCAATAGGAGCGGTGTGTAAGAGCCTGCTTTAAGAGCGAATTGTCATTAAAATGATAACCGATCTTATCCTCAAGACTTTTAAAAGAGAGGATTGATTCATCCTCCCTTTTTCCGCATTCATCCTGTATCTGGTTCGGATGACTCATAGCTTATACTTCTCTCCCGGAGCTTCGAATGGCATCAAGAAGATCGCCGACAGTCTCGAAACGGTCAACGTCCTCCATGCTGATTTCAACTTCAAAAATCTTTCCAATTTCAACTGTAATCTCAAATAAATCAAGCGAATCCACGCACAGATCATCGATCAGATCCGTTCCTTCTGTGATCCTGTTTTTGTCGATATGCAGCACGTCTTCTATGATTTCCCGAAGCTTTTCAAATTCCATATCTCTTTACACCTCGCTATCTTGTTTATTCTACTAGAATCACGATTGAAAAGCAAATGATATAAGAAAAGCTCTCCGAACTTTCTCGGAGAGCTTGCAACTCGTATCAATCCTGCGGAATGATCTCTTTTTTGTTGTATGTACCGCAGTTCTTGCAAACGTGGTGGGGCATCATCAGTTCCCCGCACTTGCTGCACGGTACCAGATTCGGTACACTCATCTTCCAGTTTGCACGTCTCTTGTCTCTTCTGGAAGCTGAAGATTTATTTTTCGGGCAAATCGACACTTCTGACACCTCCTCGCCTATTTCAAACTTACCTGAAATATTATACAGATGGCTCAATCACTTGTCAACAGCTTTTTACGGCTTCTTTAAATGATCAACCTACAAGTTCCGCTGTCTCACGTGCGATCTCAAGTTCTTCATCTGTCGGAATAACCCATGCAGGAATCCTTGACTCGGGAGTTGTAATGCAGACTTCCTTACCATAACGAGCCTGGTTTGCATCACCATCGAGGAACATGCCCATGTAGGACAAATTCCTGATGACTTCCTCGCGTACACCTTCATCATTCTCACCAATACCGGCTGTGAATGCGATGGCATCAACACCGTTCATGACAGCGATATAAGCACCGACATACTTCAGGACGCGGTAGCAGAACATATCCAGCGCGATACCGGAACGCACATTTCCTTCAGCACGTGTGTTCCAGAGGTCACGGAAATCGCTGGAAACACCGGAAAGGCCGAGTACGCCGGACTCTTTATTGAGCATATTCATGATTTCCGGGAAATCCATGCCTTTTTTCTTCGCGATAAACTCAACCGCACCTATATCGACATCACCGGAACGTGTACCCATGGCAAGACCCTCAAGAGGTGTCAGTCCCATGGATGTATCAATAGACTCGCCATTGTAAACTGCTGTGACACTAGCGCCGCCGCCGAGATGGCAAATGATCAGTTTGCTGGTCTCAAGCGGGATACCGCAAACTTCAGCCAGCCTTCTTGAAACAAATTTGTGGCTGGTTCCGTGGAATCCGTAGCGGCGGACTCTGTATTTCTCGTAATACTCGTAGGGAAGAGCATACATATATGCCTCCGGCGGCATCGTCTGATGGAACGCTGTATCAAAAACACCGACCTGCGGTGTGTTCGGCATCAGTTCCTGGCATGTACGGATACCAATGATATTGGCCGGGTTATGAAGCGGGGCCAGTTCGCTGACTTCATCAACTTCCTTAAGCACTTCATCATTGATGATAACCGGCTCTGAGAATTTGTCTCCGCCGTGCACAATACGATGACCGACAGCTGAAATCTCTTCCAGGCTCTTAATGACACCAATCTCCGGATCAGTCAGCGTGTCAATAACATGCTGTGCTGCTTCTTTGTGCGTGGGCATATCAAAGGGGACTTTTTTCATGTTGACACCGTCATTGTTCTTGTACGTGAAGATTCCGTCCACGCCGACACGCTCACAAATGCCTTTTGCCATAACTTCTTCAGTCTCAGTGTTAATCAACTGATACTTCAGCGAAGAACTACCGCAATTGATTACTAAAATATCCATACTGTGCTACCCTTCCTTTTCTGTATATCTTTAACCATAATTTCTTAACGAACGAAAAATCTGTGTTATTATACACTATTTACTTCGTATTTACAACAAAAACAGCCATTTTTTACACGAACAAATTAGAATATTTCCTTACGGATGAGCACTTTCATCCCGGGTCATCCCAAAAAGACTTTTTGTTGAATATTAATAAGAAAAGATGTATCATCTTATCGGTATATTTTGAGTCATCATTCTGAGGCTATGTAGAGGTAAGATATCATGAATCAGCAACGAACATACCGTCTGGGTATCGACATCGGTTCGACAACAGTCAAAATTGCGATCCTTGACGATATGGATGAATTAGTCTTTGACGATTACATTCGCCACAGAGCTAATATACAGCAGGCACTCTCTGATCTGCTGAGCAGAGCAGCTCACAAACTGGGACAAATACGCGTATCTCCTGTTATCACCGGATCCGGCGGACTGGCACTGGCCGGGGCTATGGAAATTCCGTTTGTCCAGGAGGTTGTCGCCGTTGCACGGGCTCTGAAAGACTATGAGCCCGCCACGGATGTCGCTATTGAGCTGGGCGGCGAAGATGCCAAGATTATCTATTTTGAAAACGGTAATGTCGAACAACGCATGAACGGCATCTGTGCCGGCGGAACAGGATCGTTTATTGATCAGATGGCTTCTCTTCTCAAAACCGATGCAGACGGTATTGATGAATATGCCCGTGATTACCATGCGATATACGATATCGCTGCGCGCTGCGGCGTCTTTGCCAAAACAGATATACAGCCGCTCATTAATGATGGCGCTGCCAAATCAGATTTAGCGGCATCAATCTTTCAGGCTGTTGTCAATCAGACTATCTCCGGTCTGGCATGCGGCAAACCGATCCGGGGCCATGTTGCTTTTCTTGGAGGACCCCTGCATTTCATGCCGGAGCTGCGCAAAGCATTTATCCGCACACTCAAACTGGACGATGCCCACACCATCGTTCCTGCTCACTCACACCTGTTTGCAGCGATCGGTTCAGCAAAAGAGGCAGACTCTTCCATCACAAAAGCATTGGCAGAGATCAGCAAACAGCTCGAAAACGAAATACATCTGGACTTTGAAGTCGCCCGCCTTGATCCTCTCTTTGCCAATGAAACTGAATACAACGCTTTTAAAGCACGTCATAACTCACACCATGTAACGACAGCAGATCTGTCTTCATACCATGGCGGCGCTTACCTTGGCATCGATGCAGGCTCAACGACAACGAAAGCTGCCCTGATTGCCGAAGACGGCACCCTTCTCTATTCTTTTTACAGCAATAATGAAGGTGATCCCCTCGGCATGACCATCCATGCAATCAAAGACATATACAGTAAGCTTCCGCCGGATGTAAAGATTTTGCGTTCCTGTTCAACCGGCTATGGAGAAGCTTTAATTAAGGCAGCTCTCATGCTGGATTACGGCGAAGTTGAGACCATTGCCCATTATTATGCTGCCTCATTCTTTGATCCGGCTGTCGACTGTATTCTGGATATCGGCGGGCAGGATATGAAATGTATCCGCATTAAAAACCAAAGTGTTGACTCCGTACAGCTCAATGAAGCCTGCTCTTCTGGATGCGGATCCTTTATTGAGACATTTGCAAAATCTCTTGATATCTCTGTACAGGATTTCGCACATGAAGCACTTTTCGCCAAAAACCCCATTGATCTGGGCACCCGCTGTACAGTTTTCATGAACTCTAAAGTCAAGCAGGCGCAGAAAGAAGGTGCGACAGTCGCCGACATATCTGCCGGGCTGGCGTATTCTGTCATTAAAAACGCCCTGTTTAAGGTTATCAAGGTGACAAATGCTGCCGCTCTGGGCAACCATATTGTTCTTCAGGGCGGTACATTCTACAACGAAGCGGTATTGCGAAGCTTTGAAAAGATTGCTGACTGTGAAGCAATTCGTCCTGATATCGCCGGTATCATGGGCGCTTTCGGTGCTGCTCTGGTCGCAAAAGAACGGCATATGGCAGAACCGGCAGAGACCACCATGCTGCCCATTGAGGAGATTGAATCACTTGAATACCATACTACGATGGCACGATGCGGCCGCTGCAGCAACAACTGCCGGCTGACCGTCAACCATTTTTCAGGAAACCGACGGTTTATCACCGGTAACCGTTGTGAGCGCGGGCTCGGCAAAGCCGGCGCAAAGAGTCATCTTCCCAATTTGTTTGACGAAAAGCTGCACCGCTATTTTGACTATGAATCTCTTCCTGCAGATCAAGCTCCTCGGGGGGTCATCGGCATTCCCCGTGTCCTCAATCTGTATGAGAACTATCCGTTCTGGCACACTTTCCTGACCAAGCTTGGATTTTCAGTCGTTCTCTCTCCTCTTTCAACCAGAAAGATCTATGAGCTCGGCATTGAATCCATTCCGAGCGAGTCTGAATGTTACCCGGCCAAGCTGGCACACGGACATGTCAAATGGCTGATCGATCAGGGTGTTTCTACAATCTTGTATCCCAGCATTCCATATGAGCGGATTGAATTTGACAGCGCCAATAATCACTATAACTGTCCGATTGTCACCTCTTATCCGGAGAATATCAAGAACAATATGGAAGAAGTCACCAACGAAGATGTTCTCTTCCTCCATCCCTTTGTATCCTTTGAGAGTGAAGAGACGATCATCAAAGGACTTACACCCACGTTCGCAAAACAGTTTAATATTACTCCTGCTGTCATCACAGCTGCTGTAAGCGTTGCATGGAGAGAACTGGAAGATGCGCGCAACTATATGCGCAGGCGAGGCGAAGAAGTCGTGCAGCTCCTTAAAGACAACGGAGAACACGGCATCGTTCTGGCCGGCCGTCCTTATCATCTGGATCCTGAAGTCAATCACGGTATCCCGGATATGATCAGTTCCTACAACATGGCTGTCCTGACTGAGGACTCCATTGCACATCTGGCCGATGTAGAGACACCTTTGCTCGTCGTAGATCAGTGGATGTACCACTCACGCCTGTACAGAGCGGCTCAATATGTTAAAACTGTAGATTTCCTGGATTTAATACAACTCAACTCATTTGGATGTGGACTTGACGCCGTCACAACAGATGAAGTCGCTGATATCCTGACCGGGTCAGATAAGATTTATACAAGCCTTAAAATAGACGAGGTCAACAACCTCGGGGCTGCCCGCATCCGCGTTCGTTCTCTTTTATCTGCCGTACGGGTTCGCGAGCAGAAAGCGGAACGTGAAGGTAAAACGAGAACCATCCGGTCCAGTGCTTTTCCGAAAGTTCTCTTTACCAAAGAGATGAAAGACTATACCATTTTGTGTCCGCAGATGTCACCGATTCATTTTTCGATCCTGCAAGCCGCCTTTAAGACGGAAGGATACAATATGGAAGTGCTGACAAACGACGGGCATGAAGCAGTCAACACGGGCTTACAGTATGTCAACAACGATGCCTGCTATCCCTCTTTGATGGTTGTGGGGCAGATTATGGCTGCACTGCTGTCAGGAAAATATGACCTGAACAAAACAGCTGTCATTATCACACAGACTGGAGGCGGCTGCCGGGCAACAAACTATATCGGCTTTATCCGGCGTGCCTTAGAAAAGGCACATATGTCTCATATTCCGGTCATTTCATTAAACGTCAGCGGACTGGAACCGAATCCCGGCTTTAAAATCACACCTGCGCTTGTAATGCGGGGACTGTACGCCGCCGTATTCGGAGATATTTTCATGCGTGTTCTGTACCGCATGCGTCCCTATGAAGCCGTTCCTGGATCAGCCAATGCTCTGCACCGCAAATGGGAAGAACGCTGCATTCAGTTTGTTCAGAAAAAGCATATGTCCAGAAGAGAATTCGGTCGTATTTGCCGTGGTATCATTGAAGAGTTTGATCAGCTTCCCATCACCGATGTCGTAAAGCCGCGTGTCGGCATTGTCGGCGAGATTCTGGTTAAGTTTATGCCGGCAGCAAACAATTATCTTGTCGAACAGCTGGAAGCTGAAGGCGCTGAAGCCGTTGTCCCGGATTTGATTGACTTCCTTCTCTACTCTTTCTACAATACAAACTTTAAAGCAGAACACCTTGGTATGAAGAAAAAATCGGCAGCCATTGCCAACACAGGAATCCGCTTTATCGAATGGATGCGCAGCATTCCCCGGCAGGCTTTTAAAAAGAGCAACCATTTTACGCCGCCCAACCCGATCATTCATCTGGCCAAGGGTGCGAGCCCCATTGTCTCTTTAGGCAATCAGACAGGTGAAGGCTGGTTCTTAACCGGAGAAATGCTGGAGCTGATTGAGGAAGGTGTACCGAACATCGTCTGTACACAGCCCTTCGGTTGTCTTCCGAATCATGTGGTCGGCAAAGGCGTCATCAAAGAATTACGCCGCCGTTATCCGCAATCCAACATCGTCGCTATTGATTACGATCCGGGTGCCAGTGAGGTCAACCAGTTGAATCGGCTTAAGCTGATGCTCTCCACTGCCAAAACAAACCTGAGCACTATGTGATTTTATTCACTACGCACAATCAAAAAATACACCCTGTTCCGGGACGCTTTCGCTGCGGGTCCGACGCAGCGGTGCATAAGAGCACAAAAAACGTGCTCTAAGCACCGGCGTCTACCACGCCCCCGAACAGGGTGTTTTTTTGTTGTGCTTAATGAATCATAAAACACGCATTACATATGCTTACGATCAGGATCGTAGAGGACGCCGGCATTTAAGGCGCGTATCTCAGCGCCTTTATATGCTGCTGCGTCCGACCGAAGCAAGAGCGTTCCTGACGTAAGCATATGTGATGCGTGTAATTGATTACTTAAGGCAAATCTTCTTTGTAGTCGATGTCTGCTACCTCCCGTGCACGCTCCGGTGCAAGCGGATAATAGTAAACATCATCTGCATATCTGCGTATCAGCTGTTTTCCTCCTATATCACCTGCCAGATCTGAGAGTTCCTGCCAGCAGTCGTTTCTGAACGCACAGGGATTATAGGGCATGCCTTCCAAGCTGACTGCTCCCAGTTTTTTTCCGCTTTCCTTAAACCCGTCAAAAAAAGCATTGATGGTATCAGCCTGCAGATAGGGCTCATCTGCTACAAAGCAGAACATGGTATGCGTATCATGCAGCGGCGTGTGAGTGGTCTGTCCTTTTTCGTGTACAAACGCGCGGAATTCACTGGCAATCAGACAGCCGACAGTCGTCAGCCCGATCTTCATTGAAGAGGCAATCCCCTCCTCCGGATTCCTGTTCTCGACACAAAACACACGCTTATCGTGCCGGCAGGCATCATAGATTTCTCCGCGCTGGCATACTATCGTAAGATCATCAACATCATCACGTGCATCTTTGATATGAATCAGGCGGTCTAAAAGATGCCTGTACAGCGGTTTTCCCTCCAGAACAGCCAACAGTTTGTTCTCGTTTTTATTCCCATAGCGGCTGGATAAACCTGCCGCCAGGACGACAAGATGTAGTCTCATTTTTGCGCTTCCCTGACAGACTCAATAAACAGCTTCGCTGCAAATGCAATCCCGGCATCATTTGTGTGAAAGCCCGGATCATGCCACCCCGGATAAACGGCTGAATCAGAAGGATCTGACGGGCCGCTTCCGACCCAGTAGTAATAAGACGGAACTTCCTGCATGAAAAAAGCAAAATCTTCGCATCCGAGTGAAGGCGTTGCAGAAATAATATGATCCTCTCCTACCGTCTGGACAGCCGCCGCATAGGCAATCTTTGTCATCTGCAGACTGTTGTAGACGGCAGGGACTTCCTGTTCAATTTCCAGAACAGCCTCGCATCCGTATGCCGGAGCCAGCATCAGGCAGATCTGCTGTACACGCTCAAGCGCACTCTTGCGCAGTGCATCATCATGCGCTCTGATAGATCCTTCCAGAATAACATCATCCACCATCTGATGCAGCGTAGTTGTAACCGGTGTACTCTGGATCGATTCAATGCCGAGCACCATGGCTTTGAGCGGATCCGCATTACGGCTGACAATCGTCTGAAAAGCCGTGACAAGTGCACAGGCACAGACAATCGGATCTCGGGCATCCTGCGGAGAACCGCCGTGGCTGGCGCGCCCGTGAACCTGAATGTTAAAGTTATACTTGCCGCCCATCCGGTACCCGGTTTCTGCTACGACCTGTCCCACAGGGATGTCCGGTCTATTGTGCATACCAAACAGTGCTGAAGGTTTATGCTCTGCAAAAACACCTGCCTGGATCAATGCATTGGCTCCGGCAGTGATCTCCTCACCAGGCTGGAAAATCAACATAACATCACCCCTGAGCTCAGCGCGGTTACGCGACAGGACCTGTGCAGCTCCAAGCAGCGAGGCCGTGTGAAAATCATGGCCGCATGCATGCATAACGCCTTCATTCTGCGATGCATTTTCATCCTGCGACTCTTCTTTTTTTGGGATACCGTCAATATCCGCCCGCAACGCGATCAGCTTTCCTGATGCGCCGCCTCTGATCAGGGCTACAACACCTGTTTCAACCGGCAGGTCTAAGATCCTTACACCATCCATTCTCTCCAGAACTGTCCGGATCAATTTGCTTGTCTGGACTTCTTTCATTGACAGCTCCGGATGGCGGTGCAGTGCCTGTTTAATCTTAATCACTGCCTGCTCTTCTGCAGGCGTTAAATTCCATTCATATGTATTTGTCATTCTCACCACTCTCTATTCAGCACTTAAATAATCACGCATGAACCAATCTCATGTTAAGACCTCTGATAACACAATACAGCGGATAGTATAAAACCAAAGCTGCCGTCATGTTTCCGGCAAAATGCGCAATATCAAACGCTATTCCGGCAACAAAGAATGAGATTCCCGCACCGATGCCGCCGATGACAAATGTCACCAGAGAACACAAAAAGCCAAAGGAAAGGCCATAAAGAGACAATACAACTGTGGCGATAATAGTAGACTGAGGATTGCGCACTAAAACAGCGACAAGCACAAGCACAGCCCACACGTAAAGATAGGTCACCCACCAGATTGTAAAGCCGTATAACAGTCCTTCCAGAAGGACGAATATATAGACCGGTATCAAAGCCTTCCATCTGAAGACCTTCGAGTAAATGTAGACCAGAAGCGATACCAGTTCAATATTAGGTAAAAATGCCAGCACCTGCTGGACAACCACCAACAGTGCCCCCAGAAGTGCCAGCACAATCATTTCAACTGTTTTGAGACGCATCAATAGTATCCGGTTGTAAAGACAAGCTCAAAGCTGTCTCCGTCTGCCATCTTCACCTCGTCGACTCCGGTCTGTGTCATTTCACCGTTTTGCATGACCATCCACCATTCCTGATCAGCATCGTGTGCCTCTTCGCCGTCAGCTGCAGTGACATAAAAACCTGCGGAGCCATCCATGCCCTCGACCAGTTTTTCGTCACGCAGCAGGTCTCCAAGCATTTCAAACTCTGTTGTGTATGTAAACTCCTTGACACTCTCATCTTTGTGTTTCACTGTTACAGTGACTGTCTTCTCCTCTCCGGTTTGTGCATCAGCAGACGCACTCTCTTTTTCCTCAGAAACCGCCTCCTGCTTTGGTTCTGCATCACTCTTGCTGTCCGCCTTGTCAGCGCACGCGGTAAACATCATCGCTGCCAGTGCCATCGCCATAATCCATGATAACCATTTAATACTTCTTCTGTTCACAAAAACACCTCCATAAATCTCAAGGTCAGGGATGATCCCCTTTTCTGTTACTTAGTAATAAAAGCTCCTGAAGCACACCGTATTCCGGCTTCAAAGGAGCTTTTAAAATGCGGATGGTGGGACTTGAACCCACACGATGTCACCACCGCAAGATTTTGAGTCTTGTGCGTCTGCCAATTCCGCCACATCCGCTTAGGCATAAAACAAAACGGCCGGATTAATGGCCGTTTTGTATCATACCATAGATTACGTTATTATTCAAGATCGATTATTGGATTAAAGCCTGATCGATTTCATCCCAGCTCTCCTGTGTAATCTCATATGCATCGTCGTCATTTCTTTTGACAACAACAGTCACAACTGTCTCTTCTCCATAGGTTGGATGAGCCGCAATATCTCCGAATCTTGTAATCAACAGATCTGTCAGGACCTTCATTAAATCTTCTGACGAAATATCGGCATCTTTTTCAATCGCTGTCCTGACCGCTTCTTCAGCCTCTTTATTGAAATCACTGTCCTGCAGAACTGAAGTGAACTGAAGGGGCTTAATCTTAACTTCAACATTAAAATGACTGCCATCAGCCTCAGCCTCAGTAACTTCATACTGGACATGACTGCACAGATCAGCCATGGCATCTGACAAAGATTGGCTGGCTTCATCGCTCATATCATCTCCAAAAATCTGAGCAAATGATTTGACGAGAGCATTCAGATTATCTTCGTACATCGCCTTTGCATCACTTTTTTTGCCGATATTCTGCTTTGTGTATGCATCGAAATCACCTTTGTATGATGCATCGAGCATCGCCTGTACATAATCACCTGCGTTAAATGATTTTTCACCACAACCGCTCAGTGCCAGCAAGACCACAAGCAGCATACAAAGCAGCCCTGTTGTTATTCTCCATCCGCTCTTTATCATGAATCAATCTCCGTAAACGGGTTTTATACCAGCTTATCATGTATGGGGAAACAATCAAACGTAGCAAAATAATCAGCCAGTGTTTCCGCTCGGCGGATCATCTGTACAGAGCCGTCTTCTTTCAGCAGCAACTCAGCTGATTTTAGACGCCCGTTGTAGTTATAGCCCATCGCATATCCGTGTGCACCTGAATCATGAATCACAAGATAGTCTCCCATGTCAATCTTAGGCAGTTTCCGGTCAATCGCAAATTTATCATTGTTCTCGCAGAGAGAGCCTGTAATGTCGTAAACATGGTCGCAGGGCGCGTTTTCCTTACCCGCGACAGTAATGTGATGATAGGCCCCGTACATGGCGGGTCTGATCAAATCAACGGCACACGCATCCACGCCGATATATTCTTTGTAAATATGCTTTTCATTCACAGCCTGTGTAACCAGCTGCCCGTAAGGTCCCATCATGAACCGGCCCAGCTCCGTGCAGATTGACAGATCCGTAATCCCTGCCGGGACCAGAATCTCATCATAAGCTTTATGCACACCTTCACCGATTGCTTTAATATTGTTTGGTTCTTCGTCAGGGTAATACGGAATACCGATTCCTCCGGAAAGGTTAACGAAGGAGAGCGTGATCCCAAGTTCTTCACGGATTTCAACGACAAGCTTAAAGAGAATCGCGGCCAGTCTGGGATAATACTCTTCCATCAGGGCATTGCTGGCCAGGAAGGCATGAATACCGAACTTTTTGACACCGCCGTCCCGCAGTAATCTGTATGCTCTGAAAAGCTGTTCTTTCGTCATACCGTATTTTGCATCACCCGGATGATCCATGATACCATTGCTCATGGTGAAATGGCCGCCGGGATTAAAACGGCAGCTGACTGTCTCCGGAAAACCTCCGCATGCCTTTGCCATTTTATCGACCTGTGTCACATCATCCAGATTGATGATGCCTCCGAGCTCGTGACAGTATGCAAACTCTTCCAGCGGCGTATCATTGGAGGAAAACATGATCATGTCTCCGGTACTGCCAACGGCGTTTGCCATAACCAGCTCAGCCATGGAAGAACAGTCACATCCGCAGCCGTAATCCTTCAAAATATTCAGAATGAACGGATTGGGGTTTGCTTTTACCGCGAAGTATTCACGGTATCCCGGATTCCATGAAAATGCATCGATCAAAGCCTGCGCGTTGGCGCGGATAGCTTTCTCATCATAAATATGAAATGGTGTCGGATAGGTCTTTGTAATCTCTTTAATCTGTTCCAGGGTCAAAATCGGTTTCTTTTCCATACTAGCTATTCCTCTCTGTTATGATTATTAAACGGATTTTTTAAAAATTACTGCTTATGTTCATGAGAGAATAAATGATCACTGCAGTACTCATAGTTACCGTTACACTTGGAACAGTAACGAAATTCCAAAGTGGGGTCATCCAGCTCTGTACGGCCGCAGACAGCGCAGCGGTGACGCGCTATCGGCTGCGGCTCAGTCGGTGCCGGATTGCCGTAGGCCTGATTCGCTGTAGGAGCCGTCATAGTGCCTGTCCCTGCAAACGGACCGGTTTGCTGATTCTGTGCTTTCTGACGGTGACGCAGCTGCTCAGCCAGATTCTTAAGCTGCTCCTGCTGTCTTCTTTTATAGAGGGATGCCGTCAGCTTAAAGTCATTGCGCAATGACAGATAATAGATCAAAGCGTTGATCAGCGAAACGAATGCGGCGATACCGGCTGATCGGTAATAGAGGCTGTACATACCCCCTGCACCACCGTAACTTGGCAGCACAGCCTGGATAATCGCCCACACAAAATACACTCCGTCCAATATGGCAATCCATTTTCCTCTGATTGGCAGCAGAAAGAACAACAGGAACTGCGCGTTGGGAAACGCCATCGCATAAATAAAGAAGAAGGACAGATACAAATAGCTGGTCCCGATCGGATAAGACACTCCTGTAATCGCATAGGCAATCAATGCCGCAATGACATGCAGAATGATACCCACAAAAATATAACTGTTAAACTTAAATGTACCCATTACCCTCTCAAGCTGAGAACCGATCAGATAATAAATATAGAGCATGATGACCGACCAGAATATATTTGTTGAATCAGGTGGCTGGATAATAAATGTAATGATACGCCATACCTGCCCGTGCAGAATTGCTTCTGCATTTAAACTCAGATACTGACTGAACAGCCCCGGTCTGATCAGGTTTATAACAACGCCGAAGATATTAAGGCCAATCAGATAGTACATTAAATGCGGGATGGCAAAGCGTCCAAATCTTTTTTCAAGCCGGTTAAATAGACTCATATAAGCGCCTGCTTTCTTGTTTAATCGTACAAAAACTTAAATTTTATCATACTTACATTTTAGGCATTTGTCAATTGATGTGCTATACTGATAACCATGAAGATTACAGGCTTTATCTGCGAATTAAATCCTCTGCACGACGGGCACCGATACTTTATCGACTGTGCCCGCAGCAAGACTGACGCGGATTATCTGATCGCTGTCATGAGCGGTAACTTTGTGCAGCGCGGAGAACCGGCAGTCAGGCCCATGCATGAACGTGCGCAAAAAGCACTTGAAGCGGGCGCTGATCTGGTTCTGCAGCTGCCCGATCCCTATGCCTGCGCCAGTGCCGAATTTTTTGCCCGGGGCGGCGTAAAGCTCCTGTGCACTCTGGGCTGTGTCAGCGCGTTGTGCTTCGGCGCTGAATGCTCTAACGAAGCTCTTCTGTTATCGTTTTCAAAAGCCCTCACCCGGTATCATGACGCTATGCAGCCACTGATCCGAAGCTATCTTTCCGGCGGCATGACTTATGCTGCCGCCAGAACCAAGGCAGCTGTGGAGGTCATTCCTGAATCTGTACTGGATATCGGAGCGCTGATGAAGGGTGCTAACAACCAGCTTGCGCTGGCATATCTGCAGGCTCTTGATGCCCTTGATTCAGACATTCGTCCGTCTGTCATTACGCGTGATTCTTCTTTTGAAAGTTCTTCTCAGATCCGCTCACGCATGCTGGAAGAATGCGGAAATAAATTCGGTTATCTAACGGCTGATGACTTTTCTGTTTTGCTCAAAGAAAAGCTTCTCAGGGTGTCACTTGATCAATTAACCGGCTATCTCGATGTGACAGAATCTCTGGCACACCGCATTCTCAATAAACGCAATGAATTCATGTGCTGGTCGCAGTTCACAGATCTTCTGCACACAAAGGAAATGACTCGGGCACGTGTGAGCCGCTGTCTCTGCCATATCCTTCTGGATATCCGGAAAGAAGACTGCCGCACCGACGGCAGTCTCCCCTTTATCCGTATTCTTGGCTTTAAACGAAGTGCCGCACCGCTTCTTTCTTTGATCAAACAGACATCAACTGCCGAACTGATCACCAATCTTCCGACTGAATGTCAGGACTATGCTGCTGATCTCTATCAAAGTGTCATGACCGACAAATACCAGGTCCCGTTTGTGGAGGCCCACAGGCAGCCCGTTATTGTGCTCTGACACTTTCGTAACCGATCAGACCGCCCTTACGTGTTTTTCCTGTGTTCCAAAGCGCAGGAAAAGACAGCCACTGAAACGTCCCCATAGTAGCGGTACGCACAATGAAATTGTCCTCCTTTTCTTCGTATCCATTGATCAGAAACCAGTGCCAGATATAATCCTCAAATGCCTTGTTTTGGTGGTTTAGGATTAATGTCGGAACAGGATGCCCTGCATCGATATGGCGTCGTATAAACGCCTGTGCCTGATCGACCGGTTCATCTCCGGAAAATGT
>CADBOU010000047.1 GCA_902796355.1 uncultured Lachnospiraceae bacterium | reverse complement strand
GTGCGGGTTTTCTCCATGTCACGGGCAGACATACCGCGGCCTGATGCCGCTTTGCGGGACATCCGGATTGCCTCATCGGATGTCTTTTTCGCCTCTTTTAAAATATCCTGCGCCTGCTCCCGTGCCTGAGAGAGGATGTGATCTTTCTGTCCGGCAATCGATGAGCGGGTATGCTCCAGCTTTCTCTCCAGATCAGCGATTGTCTTCTGCTCTTCCTGCAGCAGCATCTGCTGATTCTCCAGTTCTTTTTTCTGTCTTTCAAGATCCGCCAGGAGCGATTCCATCGACCGGGCCGGCTGATCCATCTGCGACTGGGCATGTTCGATGATATCCTGCGGGATACCGAGACGCCCGGCAATGGCGAGGGCATTGCTCTTCCCGGGAATACCGATCAGAAGCCGGTAGGTTGGCTGCAGAGAGTCCACATCAAATTCACAGCTGGCGTTTTCTACGCCTTCTGTGTTGTAGGCGTATTCCTTTAACTCTGTATAATGCGTCGTCGCAATCGTGCGGATCCCGCGCATGTGGAACCACTCAAGGATCGAGCGGGCCAGAGAGGACCCTTCTGCCGGATCTGTTCCTGCGCCCAGCTCATCAAGCAGGACAAGCGAGTGCTCATCGACGTGTTCCAGGATGTAGAGCAGCGTCTTCATATGTGATGAAAATGTACTCAGGTTCTGATCGATGGCCTGATCGTCACCGATATCTGCAAACACATGTGAAAAGACGGGCAGAGATGAATGCTCGCGCGCCGGGATATGCAGTCCTGCCTGCCCCATCATGGACAGCAGTCCTGCCGTCTTCAAGGAGACCGTTTTTCCTCCTGTGTTGGGACCTGTGATGACGAGCTGGTCATAGGTTTCGCCCAGTTTTATCGTGATCGGCACCACACGTGACGGATCTAAAAGCGGATGGCGCGCCTCTTTTAAATACAGGACTCCTTCCTCATTGATTTCAGGCCGCGAGGCTTTCATCTCGTAAGCGAGCGATGCCTTCGCAAAAACAAAATCCAACTCAGAAAGTGCGCTGCGTGTCTCTTTGATCTCTTCAAGACAGCCGGCGGCCTGCGCCGAGAGCTCAGCCAGAATCCTGTCTATCTCAGCCTGCTCTTCATGCGTCAGCTCCGCAAGCTGATTGTTGAGCTGAACGACAGCCATAGGCTCCACAAACAATGTGGATCCCGAAGCAGACCGGTCATGGGTGATGCCCGGAACCTGGGATTTGTATTCCAGTTTAACCGGCAGACAGTAGCGGTCCTGGCGGAGAGTGAACAATTCATCCTGCAGATAATCTTTATAGGCACCATGCGCCAGAGATGTCAGCGTTGAGTGCACCCGCGCGCTGACCGTGCCGATCTGACGGCGGATCTTGCGCAGCGCAGGGCTGGCGTCATCACTCACCTCATCCTCATCAGGAATACAGCGCTCGATGTCATCGGCAAGAGTGCGCAGCGGTGACAGGCTTGCAAAGAGCGGTGTAAGCAGATCCTGCTCTCCGTCAGCGATCGAAGAATGGCCGTAGCTCTTGGCTTTCGATGCAGTCTTTAAAAAGCGGACCAGAAAATACAGCTCGAAAATATTGAGCGAGCCACCGATCTCCAGTCTGGAGAGCAGACGGCTGAGCTGAGTGTTTTCCCCATCATCTTCTGCTGATATTCCAAATGCCGGCGGACTTAAGCGGATCATTCTTGAAAAAGCGGCTGCCGTCTCATCTTGCGCGCGGAGAATTTCAGCGGGATCACTCATCGGAACCAGCTCCCTGGCCATGCGCCTCCCCTCTGCCGAGGATGTGCGTCCGGCGAGCATCTCTATAATCTTATGAAATTCAAGCTTATCTTTGTATGTTGTATTCATGTGATTCATTTTACTACGAAACCAGATGTGAATAAAGAAAAAGTCAAAAACTCTCTTGCTTTACGGCCTCCTGCGTGCTATATTTAGGAACAGCGCTGCCGGACCCGCATGACAGGCACGCCAGCGCAGCAAGCAATCTCGTGAGTTCGAAACCATCCTCACGTAAAACAAAACTAAGGAGAACAATCAATGGAAAACAAAAAAATCGTCTTTCTGACACAGGCGGCTATGATTGCCGCCATCTATGTGGTGCTCACGGTCGTGTTTGCACCGTTTTCATTCAGCGAAATTCAAGTGCGTATTTCAGAAGCTTTAACGATTCTGCCGGCTTTTACACCGGCGGCTGTCCCCGGTCTTTTTGTCGGCTGCCTGCTCGGCAATATCCTGGGCGGCGCGGCTGTACCGGATATCATCTTCGGCAGCCTGGCGACTCTGATCGGAGCTTTTTTCACCTGGAAGCTGCGCGATAAACATCCGCTTTTAGCGCCTGTTCCTCCGATTGCGGCCAATGCTCTCATCGTGCCATTTGTATTGCGCTACGCCTATGGTGTAACACTGCCGATCCCGCTGATGATGCTGACCGTCGGCATCGGTGAAGTGATTTCCTGCGGTGTCCTCGGAATGCTCCTCTACACATTGATCAACAGGAATCCCGGTATTCTGCAGGGAAAAAAAGAAATCAAAAAAAAGGATGCAGCCTGACGGCTCATCCTTTTTCTTATGCTCAGTCCAGACGTTAAATCCTGCTGTTTATTTTCCTTCATAGGTGATCAGCGCTGACAGGTCATAGTCCTTCAAGACCTCGCGGCCCTTTAATCCGGCCAGCTCCATGATCACAAGAACTCTGACGACTTCACCGCCAAGGCGCTCAATCAGATTGGCCGCTGCCTTGAGTGTGCCGCCCGTCGCCAGCAGGTCGTCGATCAAAACAACCTTCTGTCCCGGCTTGATATCATCCTTATGAATCTCAATCGTTGCTGTGCCATACTCCAGATCATACGTCTCGGAGATCGTCTCACGCGGAAGCTTGCCTTTCTTGCGCACCGGCACAAACGGTTTATGCAGATTGTAGGCGATCGGCATTCCGAAAATGAATCCGCGGGCCTCTGCGCCGACAATGACATCAAAATCCAGATCTTTAACGGCGTCCTGCAGTCCGTCGATTGCCAGCTCAAGTCCGTCAGCATCTCCTAAAATAGATGTCACGTCGCGGAAGATAATCCCCGGTTCCGGAAAATCTGGAATACTGGTTACATACTCTTCTAACTTTTTAGCCATACTCTTATACCTCGTTTCTGCTTTTTATGAAAGCTTACCTGTTCTATACTCTTGCGCTTAGCTTCCTGTCTTCAGATCGGGCTCTTGCCCAAAGCCTTCAGCGCCTGATTGATATAATCCTTATACCCAGTCTGAGGATCCTGCGGTGATCCGATCAGCGCTCCACCAATCATCTTACCACTGCTGTCAACCGCCACGGTAGTCGGCGTATACATGAGCTGCTGATAAAGCTTTTGCATATCGCCATCGCCCGATGCCAGCGTCACACCCTGAAATCCCGATTCATTCAGAATCTCCTGTGCTGTCTCTGTCTCAAATGCGCCGTCCAGACACCATGTGATCAGTGATACATTGTCGGGCAGCGACTGCTCAAGCTCCGCTAATGCGGGCATCTCCTCAATGCAGGGCGGGCAGGTTGTCGACCAGATGTTGATCACAGTCAGATCATGTTCAGACAGATCTTTTTCTGAAAATGCTGCTCCATCGATCGTCTCGGCTGAAAAACTGGTGAGGTCGGTAAAACCACTTTCCGATGGTTCCTCTGCCTCTTTTTCTTTTTCACGGTTTTTCTCAGCCGAATTCTTGGCATGGCGCGCAACGACACACTGGCTTAATGCATCTTTGCCAACGTCAGACTGACTGTCACTATCCGAACCGCATCCTGTCATCCAAGTCAGCGCAAGGATTATCATAACCGTAATGCAGAATCTCTTCCACATATTCATCTTTGTCTCCTCCACCGCTCTTCAATTACTCTTACATTATAGTAGATCTGTACCGCAAAAGAAAGCACCTGATTCATCATCGCCATAACGCATCTGCTCACATTGAATAATTATAGTTTTTTGTGATAATATTATTTTGTTGTAAAATAGATCTCTCGCAGAGATTACGGGTTATAAAGAGAAAGGATATGTATAATGGCTGAAATAATCAAAGAACTTCCGGAAGTGTTTGAGGAATTTGGTGAAGCACGCCGCAATTCCTTCCTGGCTGTAAAGGAGTTTAAAGAAAAAGGCATTCCTGTCATTGGCTCTTACTGCACATATTTTCCGCAGGAGCTTGCGATTGCCATGGGGGCGGCTGCAGTCGGGCTGTGTTCCACTTCGGATGAGACCATCGGAGAAGCAGAAAAAGACCTTCCCCGCAACTTGTGCCCGCTGATCAAATCCTCCTACGGATTTGCCAAAACAGAGAAGTGTCCGTTTTTCTATTTCTCAGATCTTGTCATCGGCGAGACTACCTGTGACGGAAAAAAGAAAATGTATGAACTGATGCAGGATTTTAAAGATGTGTTTGTTCTGCAGCTTCCCCAGACACAGGATGCCGCCGGAGTCCAGGCCTACAAGAACGAACTCAACCGCCTGCGCGCATATATGGAGGAGAAGTTCAATGTGACGATCACCGATGATGACCTGCGCAAGGCAGTCTGTCTGTTCAATGAGATCAGAACCAACACAGAAGCTCTCGCCAATGTCATGCAGCATGAGCCCTGCCCGATCACAGGCCATGATCTGTTCAAGGTTCTTTACGGCAGTACTTTCAAGCTCGACAGGACCGGCATCCCGGCTGAGCTGAAGGAAGTGACTGACAAGATTGAAAAAGACTATGCCGGCGGGAAAATGCAGGACAAGAAACCGCGTATCATCATCACCGGATGTCCTCTGGGCGGTGCCACCGAGAAGATCATTGACGCGATTGAAAACAACGGCGGTATTGTGGTCGGATATGAAAACTGCACAGGCGCCAAACAGTACGACCGTCTGGTTGACGAGAATGCCGACGATATCATGGAAGCGATCGCCGAGCGCTATCTGGCCATCGGCTGCAGTGTCATGACGCCCAACAACAACCGTTATGACCTCCTCGGCCGCATGATCGATGACTTTAAGGCTGACGGTGTTGTTGATATGAGTCTGACAACCTGTCTGACATATGAAGTCGAATCTAAAGAGATCCGCGACTTTGTAACAGGGAAGAAAGGCATTCCGTATCTGCATGTTGAAACAGACTACTCCAAGACAGATATCGAGCAGCTCAACACGCGTGTCACAGCTTTCATCGAAATGCTGTAACACCGATTGAATCTTAAAAAAGCGACCCGTCAGCAACGGCTGGCGGGTTAATTTTTGGAGTCAACTCCAAATTTTATTGACAGTCCATTTTCTCAGTTTTATGATTTTTACATCAATACTTTATATGTAAATCTTTTCATAATTTGAGAAAGGAGCACTGCAATGAAAGGCAACCCAACCCTGACGCCTCTGCGCAAACTCGGTTATGAGTCCGGTATCGGAGCAGAATCCTGCGGTTGACAGAAATGTCCCGGAAGATTACTACATGAATTATTACTGCAGCGCCTATATCGAATCAGTCAAATGGTGGTTTAAGAATGATCTGAGGATTACGCCGGAGGAGCTGGCCTCCTATTTTGAACGGGTGACTTCGTCACAGTAATCAGTCTTTTACCAGCTCCTTTTTCGCTTTCTTGAGTCCTTCTCCCACGATCTCCATCGTGCGTTTGTAGGATGCTTTGGCGTCTTTTTCCACGCCTTTAATACCGGTCTGCTTTTTAAGCTTGTCGATCTTGTCTAACGGAAGGATGGCGTAATCGTATTTTTTTCCGCTTTCTTTTTCGTCCGCTTCTTCATCATCCTCGCTTTCACCATCTTCCTTTTCATTGTCTTCTTCGTCAAGCCGGACACGTGAGACCCAGGTCGGTGTGACTGTAATATCTTTATAACTCACCTTACCCTTTAAATCCTTGTGAAGTTTGAGTGTCAGAATCAAGCCGTCTTCGCAGTGATGGCTGTCCATCGCATTGCCCTCGCGCTGATTGGAGAACGCGTTGCCGACGGAATAGATACAGAACATCTTGTGAGATCCGTCTTCGGACTCCAGCACATCAATCGGCTGCTCCACATGCGGATGACCACCGATGACGGCGTCCACCCCGAGATTGCACAGTTCCTGCGCGATGGCCATCTGCTCTTCGGACGGCTCCATCTGGTATTCTACGCCCCAGTGAAGAACATAGATAATGAACTCTGCGCCCTTTTTCTTCATGGCCGCCACCTGCTTCTCCACATCAGC
>CADBOU010000046.1 GCA_902796355.1 uncultured Lachnospiraceae bacterium | reverse complement strand
GTTTATCAGTTTCGGGGCATTAGCTCAGCTGGGAGAGCGCCAGGTTCGCAATCTGGAGGTCGAGGGTTCGAATCCCTTATGCTCCATATCATGAGAAACCCACTGGATTCATTGAGTCCGGCGGGTTTTTTCTTTTCCTTTTCAAACTGGACATCCTGACAAAAGCCGCTTATGATAAATAAAAAGAGGAGGAGCGTGTACGATGAAAAATATACGGGCTTTGCTGGCCGTCGCGAGAGTCATTTTCATGTGTTTCGGGCTGTTGACTGCATGCGGCGGTTCTGAGGGAGATGAAACGGCTTCAAAAAATGTTCAGTCTACGGACGTGATTGACACTGATGATGACAGCGATGAACTTGATGATGACGATACGGAGGAAGATGACAGCCAACAGGAGCAGGCCTCAGTAAAGCATACCATCGATGATGCCGAATTTTATACGGTGCATGAAGTAGATGAGTGGATCGAGGATGGCGTGTTTGATTTCGAGGATTTTGCGGATGACTTCGGGATCGAAGAAAAAGAGGAAGAGTCAGCGCTGCACATGGGGTCAAGTGATTTTTATATCGAGCTGATCCCGGGAGGAGACGATCATAAGATTAATGCCTTCGGTGTCTGCCGCGGAGGCGTCTGCAATGTGGAAGTGATCGATGTCAATCCCGAGGGCCGTGAGGTAAAGCTTGATAACGGATACAAAGTGCCTTATGAGCTGCTGGAGATTGGTTTGTATATGGTTGAGTTTGCGGGCAGCCAGCGTGTGGATTATGAGAAGCCGGTCGCCCTTGACTGGCTGTATGATGTCGGGTTGTCAGAAGATTTTGAGATCATGTTCTGGCAGTAAAACGCGCAGGAAAGCAAGAAAAGTGACAAAGCTGTATGGATTAATCAGAAAAAGAATGTCTCAAGGTATATGGCACAGGCTGATGGCTGTATGTTTGCTGGCCGCTTTGACTGCCGTGATCACCGGATGCGGCGCAAAAGAGCAAAACAGCAGCGAGAAGAAATCCATGCCGAGTCAGGAGCAAACAGATCAGAGAGACGGGCAGGATGTCGCCGTTGATGATGAGAGGAAAGAGCCCTATGAGCTCAACTATGTCGATGCGTACGGGGAACATTTCACAGCGACAATCAATCCGGATCTGAAGATGCACGCGTATGACTGGAGCAAGCTTGTGCGCGAAGGAGAGAGCGGGGTTTCCTACGAGGGAGACCCGCGGTTTACAATCAGAAAAGGTGTGGACATCTCGAAAAACCAGGGTGATGTCGACTGGGCCGCTCTGAAGGAAGCCGGGTTCGAATTCGTTTTTATCAAGATTGCTGCCAGAGCTTATGGTGAGAAGGGACAGCTCCTGCCCGATGAAGCATTTCAGAAAAACATAGAGGGTGCGCAGGCGGCAGGTCTTGATGCGGGGGTCTATTTTTTCTCGCAGGCCATCAATGAAGAGGAGGCCATCGAGGAAGCTGATCTGACAATCCGGATGCTTAAAGGGTATACACTGCAGCTGCCGGTTGTCTTTGATCCGGAGACGATCCGCGATGATACGGCACGGACAGACAATGTATCGGGAGAGCAATTTACCAAAAATGCAATTGCCTTCTGTGAACACATCCGCGCAGGGGGATATGAACCGATGATTTACTCCAACATGGTCTGGGAGGATCAGTTCTTTGAGATGGAGCGCTTGCAGGACTATCCGATCTGGTATGCGGACTACGAGAAAACCCCGCAGACGCCGTATGATTTCACCTTCTGGCAGTACAGCGAAAAGGGTGAAGCACCCGGCGTGAGCGGGATCGTAGACTTAAATATTCAGTTTCTTAAGAAATAAAATACTTGTCTGACAGTATGTTTCGCTGCGGACAGGCTTTTTGTTTAGAATACGATTTTCAAATCTGTCAATTCATTGTACAGAGTCGTCAGAAGAATTCCGTTTGCGGAAGCAAGTTCAAAAAAGTCATCCACGGATGCGTATTTCGTCTCGTTGAAGCGGACTGCCATTCCTCCTCCGGTGATATACGACTCAATCTCATGGCGCGCGCCGTTAAAGTGAAACTGTACCTTGCGCGGCATGCACAGCACATGATAGAGATCATAGAGATCCATACTCGCGGGGTCAAATTTCCTCAATTTGTAAATGTCATAAATCATAAATTTCATGATGCTCAGGTCACCAAAGAAGGGTGCCCCGGCAATGCGCTGGGCGAGAAAGTCGCGCGCATCGTCAAAAAGGCTGAGCGCTTCGTTGACATAACCGCTTTCAGCGCGGATTCTTGCCAGACGGGTAAAGACTTCGGGCAGAGGGTCAGACAGGCGTTTTGAGTCTTTGACCAGCGGGTAGAGCTCTTCGATGATCTTTTTGTATTTTTGCTCATCTTTCTTGACGTAATAACCGTTCTGATACATGTCCGCCACTTTGTAGGCGGCGGTCAGATCACCCATTTCCCAGGCTTTATCAAAATAGTGGAAGGCTTTTTCATAGTCTTTCTCGCCGGTTCGTCCATAGTAGTAAATATACCCGAGGTTGGAGATGGCGGAGAGGTTTCCCTTGTCTGCGGCAAGCTCGTAGTATTTTATCGCAAAATCAAACATCTTTTCGCGATAGTAGACAGCGCCGAGAGCCACAAGAAAATCGCTTTCCCCGGTTGTGTCATAGAGAAAGTTCATGGCCTCCGCAAAGTCAGCGCGCTGCTCTGTGGTCGGGTTTTCCACTTCGTAAAAGGCATTGATAATCCGGTTGGCTTCCTGGATAGTCATATTGATTCCTCCCCTGTAGAAGCAGGTCGTTTGTAGCTTAAGAATATCATCAGCATCGCAAGCGCGACTGCGGCGGCAAAGATGAAATAGGAGATGACATAACTGCCGGTCAGATCGGCCAGGATGCCGGGCATGCTGGTAAAGGCTAAAGCGCCCAGCGCGTAGAGAATCTCAAGGCGTTTAATGACGCGTCCGTAAGTGTTTGCAGATGCAAAATCCCGAGCCCAGCAGGGTATGGCCACCGTTGCTGTGGAGATGCCTAGGCCGAGAAGAAGCACGCCTGCAATGACCAGGGTAAGATTGCCGGATGGCGTCAGGCACAGCAGAGCCATCCCCCCTAAAGTGATGGCGCCGAAAATCATAAAGGCACGGTAAGCGCCGATCTTATCCACGACACGTCCGAAGACAATCTTACTGACAGTCAAGATGGCGCCTGCCAGACTGATAAGCATGGCTGTTGTTCCGGACGAAAAGCCTCCCTCTGCAAACAGAAGAGGCAGATGCGCAAACGCCGGACTGGCCAGAATGCCCATGATAAAACTGGCAATGACCAGGAAGATCCAGACGCGTTTAGAGACAATCATCACAGGGGCAGGGCGCCGCTCGCGGTCATGATGCGCACGGTAGATGTGCAGCTTGTTTTTTAATCTCAAAACCAGAGATTCATCAACGTCCTCACCTTCGTCGCTCGCTGAAACAGCGCTGTCATGATGACGGCGTTTTTTTGGCTTGCGGTAGGGCTTGGTGTCCATGTCAAACGGATGTTCACGCACAAATGCCACGACCAGGCCGCAGATGATCAGGGCGATGACCGCTTCGAAAGAGAACGCGTTTTGAATAGACTGTGTCTCAATATAGCGTGTAATCAGCGGCGGCATGATAATCGTTGCCACACCGCTTCCTGAAGCACAGATGCCGATAGCCAGAGAGACATTGTCAATAAACCAGTTGTTCATCAGGATGGAGACGGGGATCATCGACCCGAGGCCATAACCCAGGCCATTGATTGATGAGCCGATGCAGTAGAGAAGATAATGCTCCTCAGCAAATGTGTAAAAACCAAATCCGATCGTGACAAGGAAAGCCGCCAGACAAGTTCCCAGCCGCAGCCCCAGCTCTTTGTAGTAGAAGCCGACTATAAACATGCCGACAAATGAAGCGGCACAGCGCAGATCAATTAGTATGGAAGTCTGAGTGTTGGAAAAACCGTAGGCATCACGCAGATAGGGCAGGAAGACGGAAAAGCCGTTGTTGACCATCCCCATTGTCAGGAATATCAGGATCATACCTGACAGGCAGATTATCCAGCTGTAATGTAAATGCTTGGACAAACCGGAACCTCCTACTGACGGTTATAATACTTAATCCCGTCGTTCGGCTTAAAGTAGGTACGGATATATCCGTCTGCCGAGACGACTACAAACTCGTTGGTTTTCTCAAGATAATAGACATCATCGCCGTCATCTGCCTCGGTCTTATGCAGGGCTTGATCATTGTTGACAACGGCTGACGCACCTGCCTCATAGTCCTGAGCCGTCGCATAGTCAAACTCTTTGCCGTGCTTTTTGAAATGTTCATCGCGCAGATAACGGTTGCGGAAGGTATAAAGCGCTTCTTTCTGTTCGCCTTCATCAGCGCTCTCAAGAGAGGTGTCGTGCGCTGTGGTTAAATCATCGCTGTCATTGC
>CADBOU010000045.1 GCA_902796355.1 uncultured Lachnospiraceae bacterium | reverse complement strand
ATGCGCCCGTCTTCATCCATCGTGACCGTCCCGAAGCTGGAGACATCTGTCTCAGCCGGCATGTCTTTGACCACTATCGTGATATCAGCGCCTTTCTCCACATGGTAATCCAGCACCTCGTTATAATCCATCTTGTAGACCGAATCTCCCGAACAGAGGATGACATACGGTTCATGTGTCTTTTTCAGAAAAGACAGGTTTTGATAAATGGCATCCGCCGTTCCGCGGTACCAGTCTGTGTTTTCCGCGGTAATGGTGGGCGGGAACAGATACATGCCGCCGTGCTTGCGCCCGAAATTCCACCATTTGGATGAGTTCAGATGCTCATTGAGGGATCGGGCATTGTACTGTGTGAGAACAGCGACTTTCTGAATCTGTGAGTTGGTCATATTACTGAGGGCAAAATCAATCGCCCGGTAATGACCGGCCACCGGCATCGCTGCCGCCGCACGCTTGATCGTCAGATCTTTCAGCCCTCTGTGCTTGCCTCCTGCCAAGATAATTCCCATTGCACGCATGCTCACACACCTCCTTCTGTCTTAATCAGCGTGGAACCGCCGGAAAGCAATCCGTTCGGATAATCACTCTCCTGTGTCACGCCGGCAATCGCTGTATTTTTACCGATCTGTACACCAGCCGGAATCACGGAGTCCTCTCCGATGGTGACCAGCCCGAAGCAATAGATATCTGGTCTGTTCTGGTTGGGCACTTCCTGCCCGATGCCCATCATGACATTGTCACCGACCTGCGCTCCCTCGGCGATGATCGCATGATCAATCACACATCCCTCACCGATGGTGACATCGCGCATGATAATCGAGTCGCGTACGATCGTATCACGCCCGATCACCGTACCGCCGCCGATGACTGAATGCTGCACATTGCCGTAGATCTCGGCACCGTCGCCGATGATGCTTGTCACGGCGTTTCCGTCTTTGGAAATATAGAGCGGCGGAATGGTATCTGTCCCTGTGTAAATCTGCCAGAAATCTTCATACAGATTAAACTCCGGCACCAGATCGATCAGCTCCATGTTGGCCTGCCAGTAGGAGCCCAGTGTGCCGACATCCTTCCAATACCCGCTGAATTGATATGCGTAAAGTGGTTTGCCCTGCTCATGCATGTCCGGAATGATATGCTTTCCGAAGTCACAGGCAGGCTGTTCAGAGAGCTTGATCAGCTCTTCCTTCAGCGTTGGCCAGTTGAATATATAGATGCCCATCGAGGCCAGATTGCTGCTCGGGTGCTCCGGTTTTTCCTCGAATTGGGAAATCTTTCCGTTCTCATCTGCTACAACGATGCCGAAGCGGTGTGCTTCTTCCATCGGAACCGGCCTGACGGCGATCGTCGCCTCGGCGCCTGACTTTTTGTGATAATCAAGCATATATTCATAATCCATCTTATAGACATGATCGCCTGAGAGAATCAGCACATAGTCGGGATGATACTGATCGATATATCCGATGTTCTGGAAAATCGCATTGGCTGTTCCGGTATACCACTCTGTGGCGCCGGTTCCTCTCTCATACGGGGGAAGCACTGTAACGCCGCCGTACGAACGGTCCAGATCCCATGGCATGCCAATGCCGATATGCGTGTTGAGCCGCAGAGGCTGATACTGTGTCAACACGCCGACCGTATCAATCCCGGAATTGATGCAGTTGCTTAAAGGAAAGTCAATGATACGGTATTTTCCGCCAAAAGCTACCGCCGGCTTCGCGTTCCGGTCCGTCAGGACACCGAGCCGGCTTCCCTGTCCGCCGGCCAGCAGCATGGCAATCATTTGTTTTTTGATCATGCTATTCCTCCTTATATGAAACTAGCAATATGCCCGTATTAAGCTCCGATTATATTTTACCACATTTACAATTTTTTTGTAGCCCGCAGCCGGATTCCCCGGAGCGAAAGATATGCCGTGAAATGCCCTAAAAAGTTGACTTACAGCCAAAGTTCGGTATACTTATATAGAATAAGGAAATTATCGCAGACAAGCGAGGAAAACTATATGTTTCATTTGGATTTTAACCGTCCCTGCCATGTGCATTTCATCGGCATCGGCGGCATCAGCATGAGCGGGCTGGCAGAGATACTGATGGACCGCGGATTTACCGTCTCAGGCTCTGACAACACACTCTCTCCCCTGACCGAACGGCTCTCTGCGCACGGTGCACGCGTCAGCGGGCAGCAGAAGGCAGCCAACATCAAGCCTGACATCGATCTGGTCGTCTACTCGGCCGCCATCCATGATGACAATCCGGAGTTAAAAGAAGCTCTGATGCGCAAGATCCCGACGATCTCCCGCGCAGAGCTGCTCGGTGCGCTCATGAAAAACTACGACATCCCGATTGCTGTTGCCGGAACGCACGGCAAGACGACCACCACCTCGATGCTTGCGCACATCCTGTTGGAGGCAGACACCGATCCGACCATCTCGGTCGGCGGCGTCTTAAAGGCCATCGGCGGCAATGTCCGCATCGGCGCATCGGACTATTTTCTGATGGAAGCCTGTGAGTACACCAACAGCTTCCTGCACTTTTTCCCGAAAGTTGCTGTGATCTTGAACATCGACGAGGATCATCTCGACTTCTTTAAGGATCTGGCTGATATCCGCCACTCCTTCCACCGGTTTGCCGATCTGCTTCCGGAGGACGGGACGTTGGTTATCGGCGGTGAGATTCCGTATCTGAAGGAAATCACTCAGGGTCTTAAATGCCGTGTGGTGACATTTGGCAGGCAGGCAGATGACAACTACTTCGCCGACGACTTTTTCTTTGATGATGACGGACATGCCGAATATACTTTCTACCACAACAGAGAGTATGTCACCCGCGTCAGACTCTCTGTCACGGGCACGCACAACATCACCAATTCTCTGGCTGCCCTGGCCGTCTCGCAGGAACTGGGCATCCCGTTAGAGGACTCCCTGACCGGACTGGCCGCCTTCACCGGCACGACCCGCCGCATGGAGTACAAGGGCACAGTGAACGGCATCAACATCATCGATGACTATGCCCATCACCCGACAGAGATCAATGCGACCTTATCCACCGCGCGTCACTATGCGCACCGGGAACTGTGGTGCATCTTTCAGCCGCATACCTACACGCGCACCAAGGCGCTGTTTGACGAATTTACACAGGCTCTGAGCAAGGCAGATCATGTCATTCTGCCTGAGATATATGCCGCGCGCGAGACTGATACCCTCGGTATGTCTTCCGCGCTGTTGGCTGATGCTCTCAATGAGCGCGGCGTAAACGCCTATTACATTCCGGAGTTTGAAGAAATAGAAAATTTTGTGCTGTCACATTGTCAAGAAAATGATTTGTTGATAACCATGGGAGCCGGCAATGTCGTAAAAATCGCCGATGATTTAACTCAGGAATAGTTATCCACATTTTCCACATTTTGTTATGCACAAAAAAGAAGCCCGCGAAACGTGTCAACCCCTTTTTTAAGATTTTTTTTCTGCTATAATCGACTTCATAGCGGAGGGAACTGGAAATGACACATCTGAAAATTCGCAATCATTGTCAGGGCGGCATCACGCTGATTGACAATGGCTTCATCGACTACTACATGGCAGAGGCAAACGGAGAATATGTCAAGACATATCTTCTGCTGCTTCGCTATGCATCAGAGCGTTCAGAGCTGACGATCGCGAAAATTGCAGACCATCTGGAGTGCACAGAGCGCGACGTTGTGCGTGCACTTACCTATTGGGAAAAGAATGACCTGCTGTCATTGGAATACGACCAGGACGGCCATATCTGCGGATTGGCACTCTCCCGTCTGCCGGAAGGGGCAAACGACTATCATGTCGCTGCCGAAGTGCCTGAGATCCCTCAGGAGCCGGCCGGCACCCTGACGGCATCTGTCTCTGATATGCGCACGTACAGAAACCGCAAGGATTTTGCTGAGCTGACCTATGTGGCCGAGTGCTACCTGGGTAAGCCCCTGTCCAAGACAGAGTCGGATACTCTCTCCTATTTCCTGGACGATCTGCGTTTCCCGGTTGATCTGATCGAGTATCTGATCGAGTACAGCGTAGAGGGCGGACACAAGAGCTTTCGCTATATGAAGGCCATCGCCAGATCCTGGGCTGACAAAGGCGTCAAAAGTGTGGAAGATGCCAAGCGTGATGCGGATGAGTACAGCACCTTCACCGGTCAGTGCAGCCGCATTCTGAAAGCCTACGGGATCAGCGGACGGCTCGCAGGCGAATCTGAGAGAGCCTATATCCGCGCCTGGATTGATGAATTCAATATGCCAATGGATGTGATTCTGGAGGCGTGCAGGCGGACGCTGGATTCCATTCACCAGCCCGGCTTTGCACACACCAACAAAATTCTCTCAGACTGGCATGCACGCGGGATCCACACGTTAAATGATGTCGAACGGCTGGATCCGAAGCGCCCGGGACGTTCTGCAAAGACCGCCGAAAAGCGGACACGGCGTTTTAACAATGCCCCCGCCCGCTCTTACGATATGGATGAATTAGAGAAGAAATTGCTCAACACCAATTAGTCTGATACTAAAGGAGTCTTCTTTGCCGCTTACAAACGCTCAATATGATTCAATCATGCTTACCTACGCAGAGCGCCGGCTTGAAAATGCTCGCCTGCAGGAGGCCAGAAGGGATGAGGCTTACAGCCGGATTCCGGAGCTGGCTGAGATTGAGCGCACGATATCGGATGCTTCCCTGGCTGCCGCACGCCGCCGCGTGACGGGCACCGGCTCAGCTGATGACGGCAAAGCCCTGCATGCATTGATTGAAAACCAGCGCCGGCGCCGGATCAGTCTGCTTGAGGAACATGGGTTCCCGGCAGATTATCTGGAGCCGGTTTATACGTGTCCGATCTGTCATGACACGGGCTATGTCAACGGGAAGCGCTGCACGTGTTTCAAGCAGGAAAGCACGCGCCTGCTCTCCCGTGAATCCAATCTGGAGTCCATTTTGGAAAAAGAGAACTTTGACCATTTTTCCATGGGCTTTTACGCAAAGGATCATATAGACCCGCTGACAGGCAAGTCTTCCTACACATTAATGACTGAAAATGTCGGTTTCGCACGCAGATTTATCGACACCTTTGATCAGGATTTTATGAATCTGTTCCTGTACGGAAACACCGGTCTTGGCAAGACTTTTCTGAGCCACTGTATCGCAAAGGAACTGCTGGATCACAATCACTTTGTTGTCTATTTTTCAGCAGTTGACTTTTTTGATATGGCCAGCGACCGCCATTTTGCCCGGGACGAAGAGGCAGATGCTCTGTACAGGCGGGCACTTGGCGCAGATTTGGTCATTCTGGACGATGTGGGCACGGAGGTGCCCAACAGTTTTTCGACCTCGGCCCTGTTCGCTTTCCTGAACAGCCGGATGGACGCACAGCTGTCCACGATCATCTCCACCAATCTGTCGCTCAATCAGTTTAAAGATATTTACGGAGAGCGCATTTTCTCACGGATTATGAGCTGTTATAAGTTTCTGCCTTTTGTCGGCGATGACATCCGGGAGCAGACGCGTACCATTTCTTCATAATATAAGGCAACATCAATCTGACAATGAAAGAAGGTATTTATGGCAACAACGCGCAGTGAACGAGTTCTTGAAAATATGCCAGTCGGAGCCCTGGGAATTATCCCCCTCGTCGGCTGCCGGCCGATCGGCAGCAAGGTAGACTCCTATTTGGTTAAATGGCGTAAAGAGAAAGCACTCCGACACACAAACGATTCATCCTATTACGGGTATCAGAAGGACTCCTTCATCGTTGAGGCCAACACCCCGCGTTTTGGCTCCGGCGAGGCCAAGGGTATCGTCCTCGAGTCCGTGCGCGGCAAAGACCTGTACCTGATGGTGGATGTCTGCAACTACAATGAGACCTACTCCATGAACGGACATTTAAATCACCTCTCTCCGGATGATCACTACCAGAACTTAAAGCGTGTCATCGCTGCCATCGGCGGCAAGGCGCGCCGCATTAATGTTATTATGCCGTTCCTGTACGAGAGCCGGCAGCACAAGCGAGAAGGCCGCGAGTCACTCGACTGCGCAATCGCACTCCAGGAGCTTGTCTCGCTTGGTGTGGAGAACATCATCACCTTTGATGCGCACGATCCGCGCGTGCAAAATGCCATCCCGCTCGCCGGATTTGAAACGGTCTCCCCGACTTATCAGTTTATCAAAACACTATTGGAAAATGTGGATGACCTCGTCATCGACGCCGATCACATGATGGCCATCAGCCCGGATGAGGGCGCCACCAGGCGCGCCATTGACCTGGCCAACATGCTCGGTCTTGACATGGGTATGTTCTACAAAAGGCGCGACTATTCACGGGTCGTGGACGGGCGCAATCCGATCATCGCACATGAATTCCTGGGAGCCAATGTCGAAGGCAAAGATGTCCTGATCATCGATGACATGGTTTCATCAGGCGAAAGCATGCTCGAGGTTGCCGACCAGCTTAAGCAGCGCAAGGCTAAGAGAATCTTTGCGATGGCAACGTTCGGTTTGTTTACAAGAGGACTGGAACGCTTTGACAAAGCCCATGCCGAAGGACTGCTCGACGGCATCATCACAACCAATCTGGTCTATCAGACACCGGATCTGCTCAAGCGTTCCTATTACTTCAACTGCGATATGAGCAAATACATCGCTCTGATCATTGATCTGCTTAACCACGACGGTTCCTTAAGCCAGATCCTCTCACCGGTCGAGCGTATGCGCGAGCGCGTACACGACTACCGCCTGGCACACGGACAGCTGTAAAAGATCATCGGCTAACGCACGGGCAGCTGAAAGACACTCACCAGATTCAGGATTTTATAAACGCACATCTGCTTCATCCAGATGTGCGTTTTTTAACAGAACCAGTTCTTAAATAGTGTTTCGATTCTGCGCATATTAATAGGACTCTTTTTTGTTTCGTAGGTAACAAATAAGTTTTCTCCTAATATAATTCCACTGTCCGCGTATAAATCCAGCCTCTGGATACCCGCTGACACATAACCCGAATCATCCATCATCCCAAAGTGTTCAAGATATACTGTTTTTCTGGTCGATTTCTGCAGCACAGTAAAATCCGGATATATGACAATCCCATTTATCAATTGCAAGGGTTTTTCATAATGGTATTTCAGATCCATCCCATCCATCTGATTGGCCAGCAGGATCTCTGACTTGGAACGAACCCGCTCGCCTCTGTTGGTGTAATACTCCGGCACATCATCTCCGATTGGCTTCCTTTCATATGTCTGATTCTGCCATTTTTCGGCATACTCTTCATAGGGCAGCCAAACTGGATGAACCAACTGCTGCCTGCCTTCTGACAATCTTGAAAAGATCTCTTCCGGTGCAACCAAGGCTCCCTGTTTGGCAAGGTTTCTTTCAATCATCTCCACCTCTTCTCTCGCTGCTCTCAGAATTCTGGTATCATAGTCTTTCTGTGCCAGTGCTCTGATCAATTCTGTCTCTGATGCCCGGATATACTGTCCATTTTTGTCTGTGCCCTCATGGCAGTGATAGTACCGTGTGAAATGTCCTGAAGTACATATCCGCAGCGTCCCCGCAGGAGCGGCCTGTAAGTCTCTTTCTGCCTGATGGATGATATGCCTCAATTGACCCAGACGATCCTGCATCATTTTCCTTATCATTTCCATATTTGTACTCCCTTCTTATCAATTCATTTACATTCCGGAGGATATATTGATATCTTCATTCATTGATTCCCCTGCCGTCACAGGGCTCAACTGATCTCTAATGATTCTGATAGCTTCATTAAGATCAATGTTTTTT
>CADBOU010000044.1 GCA_902796355.1 uncultured Lachnospiraceae bacterium | reverse complement strand
GCTGCTTTAAGCTGCTGCATCAGCCGGTCATACTCAAAATCGCTGATCACCGGCGCATCCTGGTTATAGTAGCGGTCCATGTGTTCATCGATTGTCTTTTTTAACTGGTCGTATTGCTGTCGGTCCATGTTTTGTCCTCTGTTTTATGCGTTCATCAGAGCCATCAGCTCCTGTATCTCTTCGTCTGTCACCGGCCGAAAGGCGCCGGGCTTAAGATCTTTTAATAAGATATTCATCACGCGCACGCGCTTTAGGCTGACCACGTCGTATCCGCAGTGCGCGCACATTTTACGAATCTGACGGTTTAAGCCCTGTGTCAGGATGATATTAAAGGAACGATCTCCCCTCCTCTTGATCTGGCAAGGCCGCGTCATCACCATGCCCTTCACCTCAATCTCGATCGGGACGCCCTGACTCATTTTTTCCAGGTCCTCATCCCTTATATCCCGGTCAACCGTTACTTCGTATTCCTTTTCATGGGCGTTGCGCCCGCGCATCATCTGTTCAATCAGATCTCCGTCGTTAGTCATGAGAATAAGACCCTCTGAGCGCTTATCAAGCCGCCCCGCGTACGTAATGCGCTCGGGATACTGCAGGAAGTCAATGATATTATCCTTCTCGCGCGGATCCTCTGTGCAGACAATCCCGACAGGCTTGTAAACTGCCAGAAGAATTCTCTGCTTCTCCTGCCATACAACTTCCTTCCCGTCCACGCAGACATGCAGACCGGGATCCGGCACACAGATCTTCTCTCCGAGCTGCGCCACTCTGCCGCCGATCATCACGCGCCCGTCCCGGATGAGTTCATCCGCGCCTCGTCTGGAGCAGACGCCCGCCTCCTGAAGGTATTTGTTGATGCGTATCATTCTTTTCATGTATTATATTTTACCATAAATGCTCATGCCTTACCTCTTGAAATAATCTTCGCATTATAATAATCTGTAAAGGATATGAACGAGAACAGGAAATGGTTTAAAAAAGGACTTCTCGGCGGCATTCCGATCGGCCTCGGATATTTTGCCGTCGCGTTCGCGCTCGGCATCACCGCGCGCGATATCGGCATGAGCGCGCCGCAGGCATTTATCATGTCAGCCGGCATGATGGCCAGCGCCGGGGAATATGCCGCGCTCGAGCTGCTCGGATCAGGCGCCGGCGTCTTTGAGATCATCATGACCTGTCTCGTCGTCAATCTGCGCTATTTTCTGATGAGCTGTGCGCTCACACAGAAGCTGAAACCCGGCGAAAAGAAGCGCCACCGCTTCGGGCTGGCCTACTGCATCACCGATGAGATTTTTGCCCTCTCCTCTCTGGTCGAAGGGCGGCTCAATCCGTGCTATACATACGGCATTGATATTGTCTCGGTCGCCGGCTGGTCAATCGGCACCGTCGTCGGCATGACAGCCGGCAACATCCTGCCTGCCTGGGCGGTCAACGCGCTGTCTGTAGCGCTCTTTGGCATGTTCCTGGCCGTAATTATACCGCCGGCAAGAAAAGACAGATTCATCGCATTGCTTGTCGCCATCTCGATGGCTTGCAGCCTGATTTTCTCAAAGCTTCCTGTACTCTCGGACATCTCATCCGGATTTAAAATCATCATCCTGACCATCCTGATCGCCGGAATTGCCGCGATCATCCGCCCGGTCGATGATGAAGACATCGACAGAAAGGAGGGCGTCTAAATGCATCCTGAATATCTGCCGAAAATCATCCTGATGATCGGGACCCTCTATGTGATCCGCCTGCTGCCGTTTCTCTTTATCCGGGGCGAGATCAAGAACCGGTTCTTTAAGTCATTTTTGCACTATGTGCCCTACGTCACCCTGGCCGTCATGACCTTCCCCGCCATCGTACTGGCAACGGACCATCTGGCCAGCGGGATTGCCGCGCTTATCGTCGGCCTGATTGTCGCCTGGTTTTCAGGAAACCTGTTTATCACAGCCAGCTGCTGCTGCGCTGCAGTCCTTTTGACATCGTTGTTTGTTTAGTTTTTCTTGACATCAGCGCGCCTTAACTGTACAATAATGAGCGGTGTCAAAAACCGTACAACCAAACAGGGAGAGGTATCGAAGTGGTCATAACGAGGCGGTCTTGAAAACCGTTTGTCCGAAAGGGCGCGTGGGTTCGAATCCCACCCTCTCCGTT
>CADBOU010000043.1 GCA_902796355.1 uncultured Lachnospiraceae bacterium | reverse complement strand
GAAGAGTATAATCATTGACTGATTTTCAGGAGGTTTAAAAAGTATGGCAGTAAACAGAGTACCGGTTCTTAAAAGATGCAGATCTCTTGGCTTGGATCCGATCTATTTGGGAATTGACAAAAAATCAAATCGTCAGCTGAAGCGTTCTTCCCGCAAAATGAGCGAGTATGGCATGCAGCTGCGCGAGAAGCAGAAGGCCAAATTCATTTACGGCGTGCTCGAGAAGCCCTTCCGTAACTATTATGATAAGGCTAAACAGATGAAGGGCATGACAGGTACCAACCTGATGATCCTTCTCGAGACGCGTATTGACAACGTGCTCTTCCGCATGGGATTTGCACGTACCCGCCGCGAAGCGCGCCAGATCATCACACACAGACGTGTGGAAGTCAACGGCAAGCCGGTGGATATTCCGTCATTCAGCGTTCGTGTCGGCGATGTGATCGCTGTGCGCGAGAACAAAAAAGATTCCGTTCAGTTCAAGGATATCCTTGAGGTGACCGGTGGCCGCACCGTTCCGGCGTGGCTTGAAGTCGATCAGGAGAACTTAAAGGGAATAGTCAAAGAACTCCCGACAAGAGAAGAGATCGACGTACCTGTCGACGAGGTGCAGATCGTCGAGTTGTACTCCAAGTAATCAAACGTGAACAGGAGGTGCGACATTGCTTAATTTTAATCATCCGAACATCGAAATCGCCGAGATCTCTGCGGATAAGAAATACGGCCGGTTCGTCGTTGAGCCGCTGGAGCGCGGGTATGCGCTGACGCTGGGCAACTCCCTGCGCCGGATCATGCTCTCATCCCTTCCGGGAGCTGCTGTCAGCCAGGTGAAGATCGACGGGATCTACCACGAATTCTCCGCAATTCCGGGCGTAAAAGAAGATGTGACGGAGATCATCATGAATCTGAAGTCGCTGATCATCTCCGATACCTCTGATGACGAGATGCCTAAGAAGGCATATGTTGATTGCAAGGGGGAAGGCGTTGTCACAGGCGCAGACATTAAGACGGATTCCGATGTTGTGATCGTGAACCCGGATCAGGTTATCGCCACGCTTGACAGCGCAGATGCTCAGTTAAACATGGAGCTGACAATTACGACAGGGCGCGGCTATGTAAGCGCTGAAAAGAACAAGACAGAGGATATGGATCAGACCACGATTCCGGTCGACTCCATCTACACACCGATCGAGCGTGTCAACATGACAGTCGAGGATACGCGTGTCGGTCAGATCACTGACTATGACAAGCTGACACTGGACGTCTGGACAAAGGGCAATATCGATCCGAGTGATGCGGTTTCTCTGGCCGCAAAGGTTCTCAGCGAGCACCTGCGTCTGTTCATCGATCTGTCAGATAAGGCCCGTTCGACTGAGGTTATGGTGACAGAAGAAGAAGACGAGAAAGAAAAAGTTCTCGAGATGAACATCAATGAGCTGGAGCTGTCCGTGCGCTCATACAACTGTCTGAAGCGCGCAAACATCAATACAGTAGAGCAGCTCACCAACTGCACGGTCGAAGATATGATGCGTGTGCGTAATCTCGGGAAGAAGTCGCTCGATGAAGTGCTCGGCAAGCTCCATGAGCTCGGCCTGGACTTAAAGCAGAGCGAAGAGTAATCATTTGACAAGAGGCAGCGGTAAGACCGAATGAGCGCGCTGCGCCGCAGACACGTAAGAGCGAAGACCTGTGTGTGCGGAGACAAGGAAGGATTTATATCATGGCAAAATACAGAAAATTGGGACGTACAAGCTCTCAGAGAAAAGCGCTTCTGCGCAACCAGACAACAGCGCTGTTATATCACGGAAAAATCGTGACAACAGAGCAGAAGGCCAAGGAAGTGCGCAAGATTGCTGAGAAGCTGATCGCACTGGCCGTCCGCGAGAAGGACAACGAAGAGGAAGTTACCATCCAGGCAAAGGTTGCCCGCAAGGATAAAGACGGCAAGCGTGTCAAGGAAGTAGTCGACGGCAAGAAAGTGACTGTCTATGACGTCGTTGACCGCGACATCAAGCGCGATCTTCCGTCCAAGAACCATGCCCGCCGCCTGATGGAAAAGACACTTGTTGCGGTTACTGAAAAGCCGAACACACCGGCAGGCCGCAAGAAGAACACCAAGTCCATCGACATGGCTGAGAAGCTCTTCACAGAGATTGCACCGAAGTATGAGAACCGCCAGGGCGGCTACACCCGTATCGTCAAGATCGGACCGCGCCAGGGCGACGGAGCTGAGATGGTGCTGCTTGAACTTGTGTAATGAGATAAAACTGATTGCGCTGGATCTGGACGGCACACTCCTCAATGATGCCAAAGAGATTACTAAGCGTACGCAGCGCGCCCTTAAGGCAGCTGCAGCGCACGGCATCAGGATTGTGATTTCGACCGGCAGACCCCTCACAGCGCTTCCGCAGGAAGTGACATCTCTTTCGTGCATCCGCTATGTGAGTACTGCAGACGGAGCGCGGATCGAAGATCTAAAGAACGGTGAAAAGCTCTTTGAGGGACTGATACCCCAGCGTATGGTTAAACCGATTTATGACGTGTTTGACCAGTTTGACGTGGTTGACGAGCTATATATTGATGGGCAGGGATATATCTCCGAGCCGGACCTTGACCGGCTTGAAGAGTACACAGCCAATCCCGCGGTTGCATCTTATGTGCGCAGGACCAGAAAGGCTGTGCCTGACATCCATGATCTGTTTGATCACGATATCGATAAAGCGCACGCACTCTTTAAGAGTTATGAAGACCGGAAAGAGGCGATGCGTCTGATCAGAGAGATTGATGATTTTATGCTCTGCGATGCCTTTCCGATCAACCTGGAAGTCAGCGCTCCCGGCATCAATAAGGGACGCGGACTTGAGATTCTGGGGGAGAAGATCGGCGTCACGACGGATGAGATGATGGCCTTTGGGGACAGCAACAATGACGCCGCCATGTTACAGACGGTAGGTACGGCAGTCGTCATGGGCAATGCAGATGAATCCGTAAAAGAAATGGCTGATGTGATTGCGCCGACCAACGAAGAAGACGGTGTGGCCATCATCATTGAGCGCATGCTGGCGCAGGATAAGTAACGCGCTTTGAAGGAGACAATATGAATGCTTTAAAAATTGTTCTTGTCGTATTACTTGCAATTGACAGTATTGCATTGACAGTCATCGTTTTGATGCAGGAAGGACAGGCGGCAGGCCTCGGATCAATCAGCGGTATGGCCGACTCCTACTGGGGACAGAATAAAGGCCGCTCCCTCGAGGGCAAGATGGTTATGTTCACCCGGATCCTCGGCGCGCTGTTTCTGATTATCTCAGCACTTCTGAACCTGAGCGTTTTCTCATAAAATCCGGGAAAGATCATCAAAACAGGGATTAAACTGATGAGAGGCTGTCGCATGTCATGATTGCTGCAGCCTCTTTTATATCATTTTCAAGGCAACATTTCTAAGAGAAACAGAGACTTTTAGTATGGGAAAGACATCGGAAAAACTGATTGCAGGCAACAAGAAAGCCTATCACGACTATGAGATCCTCGAAACGTATGAGGCGGGGATCGATCTGGCCGGGACTGAGGTCAAATCGATGCGCATGGGAAAATGCAGCATCAAGGAGGCGTTTGTCCGTATTGACGATATGCAGGCTTTTGTGTATGGTATGCATGTCAGCCCCTATGAGAAGGGCAACATCTTTAACCGCGACCCGCTGCGTGCGCGCCGCCTCCTTCTGCATAAAAATGAAATCCGCAAGCTTTTCGGACAGGTGCAGCAGAAGGGTGTGACGATCGTGCCGCTCAAGGTGTATTTTAAAGGGCAGTATGTCAAAGTGCTGATCGGAGTAGCGCGCGGCAAGAAGCTCTACGACAAACGGCGTGATATCGCTAAAAAGGACATGAAAAGAGAGGCAGAGAGAGAGTTTAAAATTAGAAATTTTGATTAAGTTTTGATCATATAAGGGCCTGTAAAGGTTTCGACGGGGACCCTGAAGGATCGGAAGCCATCCGCAGCGTCTGACTGCGTCAACAACGGACAACCT